>JANMRY010000113.1:0-66337 GCA_031388695.1 Anaeromyxobacter sp.
CGCGTCGGCGCCACGACGGTCCTCCTGTCGCGGAAGGCAGGCGGTGTCCTCTTCAGCGGCGGCCTCGACCTCGCCTCGCCCGCGGCGCGCGCCCTGCTGGCGGTCGAGTTCTCAGCGGTGCTCTCAGCGCGCAACGCTCCGGTCTGGAACGCGGGCCGGGACGACCTGGAGCGGATGCAGCGCGAGCTGCCGAAGCCGAAGCGCCGCTTCGGGGTCCTGCTGCAGGCGCGGTGGGACCGCGCCTCGCGGGCGTGTCTTCAACCTCGGCGTGAGGTGGCTTCGATGAGCAGGCGTCGCGTGGTGGTCACGGGGCTCGGCCTCGTCTCTCCCGTCGGTATCGGCGTGGAGCCTTCCTGGCAGGCGCTGGTGGCGGGGCGGAGCGGCATCGGCCCCATCACCCTCTTCGACGCCTCGACCTACCCGACGCGCATCGCCGGCGAGGTGAAGAACTTCGAGCCGGGCGACTTCATGGACAAGAAGGAGGCGCGCCGCAACGATCGCTTCATCCAGCTCGGGCTGGCCGCCGCCGAGATGGCCGTCAAGGACTCCGGGCTCGACCTCTCCAAGGAGGACCCCGAGCAGATCGGCTGCATCGTCGGCGCCGGCATGGGCGGCCTCGGCACCATCGAGGAGAACCGCACCCTGCTGACCGAGCGGGGCCTGAAGCGCATCAGCCCCTTCTTCATCCCCAGCCTGATCATCAACCTGGCCCCCGGGCAGATCAGCCTGCGCTACGGGTTCAAGGGGCCCAACTTCTCGACGGTCTCGGCCTGCGCCACCGGCAACCACTCCATCGGCGACGCCCTGCTCTACATCGAGCGCGGGCTGGCCGACGTCATGGTGGCGGGCGGCTGCGAGGCCACCATCACCCCGCTGGGCGTCGGCGGCTTCTGCGCGGCCCGCGCCATGTCGGAGCGCAACGACGCGCCCGAGAAGGCCAGCCGGCCCTTCGACAAGGGGCGCGACGGCTTCGTGGCCGGCGAGGGCTCGGGCATCCTCATCCTCGAGGAGTACGAGCACGCGCGGCAGCGCGGGGCCCGCATCTATGCCGAGCTGGCCGGCTACGGCGCCACGGCCGACGCCTTCCACATCACCTCGCCGGCGCCGGAGGGGGAGGGTGGGCAGCGGGCCATGAAGATGGCCCTCAAGTTCGCCGGCATCAACGCCGACCAGGTCGGCTACGTCAACACCCACGGCACCTCGACGCCGCAGGGCGACGTGGCCGAGTGCCAGGCCATCAACAAGGTCTTCGGGGAACACGCCCGCAAGGGGCTGGTGGTCTCCTCCACCAAGTCGATGACCGGCCACCTCTTGGGCGCCGCCGGCGGCCTCGAGGCGGTCGTCGCCGTGCTGGCCCTCTCGCGCAACGTGGTCCCGCCCACCATCAACGTCGAGGAGCAGGACCCGGAGTGCCAGCTCGACGTGGTGCCGAACGTGGCCCGCGAGAAGCAGCTCGACGTGGTGCTCTCCAACAGCTTCGGCTTCGGCGGCACCAACTCGGTGCTGCTCTTCAAGAAGGTCTAGGGGCGAAGATGGCCGACAGGATGGTCGCCGCCTCTGATCACGCCGGGCTCAACCTGCGGGCCGAGGGGATCAAGGCGGCCCGCGCCCGCGGGGTCGAGGTCGAGGACCTCGGACCCTTCACCGCCGAGAGCGTCGACTACCCCGACTTCGCGGTCCGGGTCGGCGAGGCGGTCGGGGCCGGCCGGGCCCGCTTCGGCCTGCTGGTCTGCGGCACCGGCATCGGCATCTCCATCGCCGCCAACAAGCTCCCCGGCGTCCGCGCCGCCCTCTGCCGCACCGAGTACGAGGCGCGCATGGCGCGGGCCCACAACGACGCCAACGTCCTCTGCCTCGGCGAGCGGGTCACCGGGGCCGGGCTGGGCGCCGCCATCGTCGAGGCCTTCCTGGCCACGCCCTTCGAGGGTGGCCGGCACGCCCGCCGGGTCGAGAAGCTCGACGCCCTCGACCGGCGCTGAGCGCCGCCGACGGCGCGGTTGCCGTCCCACGGCCCGGCGCGTTATGAACGCGCCTCCGGCCGCAACCCCAGGAGTTCCCCCATGATGCCCACCGCCCGCCTCTCCGAGGCCGACCCCGAGATCTTCCGGCTCATCCGCGAGGAGACCCGCCGCCAGGCCGAGGGGCTGGAGCTGATCGCCAGCGAGAACTTCGTCTCCCCGGCCGTGCTCGAGGCGGCCGGCTCGACGCTCACCAACAAGTACGCCGAGGGCTACCCGGGCAAGCGCTACTACGGCGGCTGCGAGGTGGTCGACCAGGTGGAGCAGCTGGCCATCGACCGCGCCAGGCAGCTCTTCGGCGCCGGCTTCGCCAACGTGCAGCCCCACTCCGGCTCGCAGGCCAACATGGCCGCCTACTTCGCGCTGGCCCAGCCGGGCGACGCCATCGTCGCCATGAGCCTCAACTTCGGCGGCCACCTCACCCACGGCTCGCCGGTCAACTTCTCCGGGCGGCTCTTCAAGATCTTCCCCTACGGCCTGCGCCAGTCGGACGAGCAGATCGACATGGAGGAGGTGGCGAGGCTCTGCCGCGAGCACCGCCCCAAGGTGCTGGTGGTCGGCGCCAGCGCCTACCCGCGCACCCTCGACTTCGCCAAGTTCGCCGAGATCGCCAACGAGGTGGGGGCCAAGCTGATGGTCGACATGGCCCACATCGCCGGGCTGGTGGCGGCCGGCCAGCACCCCAGCCCGGTGCCTCACGCCACGCTGGTGACCACCACCACCCACAAGACCCTGCGCGGGCCGCGCGGGGGCATGATCCTGACCAACGACGCCGAGCTGGCCAAGAAGCTCAACAGCCAGATCTTCCCGGGCATCCAGGGCGGGCCGCTCGAGCACGTCATCGCCGCCAAGGCGGTCGCCTTCGGCGAGGCGCTGCGCCCCGAGTACAAGGCCTACCAGGCCGCCATCGTCAAGAACGCCCAGGCGCTCGCCGCCGGCCTGATCGCCGCCGGGCTGCGGCTGGTCTCGGGCGGCACCGACAACCACCTCATGCTGGTCGACCTGCGCCCCAAGAAGCTGACCGGCAAGGTGGCCGAGGAGGCGCTCGGCCAGGCCGGCATCACCGTCAACAAGAACATGGTCCCCTGGGATCCCGAGAAGCCCATGACCACCTCGGGGATCCGGGTCGGCACCCCGGCGCTCACCACCCGCGGCTTCGGCGTCGCCGAGATGGCCCAGGTGGCCACGCTGATCGGCCGCGCCCTCGACGCCCCGGCCGACGCCGCGGCGCTGGCGGCGGTGCGCGCCGACGTCAAGGCGCTCTGCGCCCGCTTCCCCATGTACGCCGACCGCTACTGACCTCCATGCGCTGCCCCGCCTGCGGCCTCCTGGAAGACCGGGTCGTCGACTCCCGCGAGACGGGGGACGGGCAGAGCACGCGCCGGCGCCGAGAGTGCCTGGCCTGCGCGCGGCGCTTCACCACCTACGAGCGGATCGAGGAGAGCCTGCCGGTGGTGGTGAAGAAGGACGGGCGGCGCGAGCCCTTCGACCGGAAGAAGATCGTCGAGGGGCTGACCCGGGCCTGCCAGAAGCGGCCGGTCTCCTCCACCCAGATCGAGGCGCTGGTCTCGGAGGTGGAGCGGCAGGTGCAGGAGCTGGGCGAGAAGGAGGTCCAGGCCCGCGTCATCGGCGAGGCGCTGATGCGCCGCCTTCGCGATCTCGACCCGGTCGCCTTCGTGCGCTTCGCCTCGGTCTACCGGGCCTTCGAGGACGTCGGCGACTTCATGAGCGAGCTGCAGGGGCTGACCAAGGAGAAGGGTGGCGGCCGCCCGTGACCGCCGCCCGCCACGCCGGCGAGGAGCGCTACATGCGGCTGGCGCTCGCCGAGGCGGCGCGCGGGCTGGGGCGCACCGCGCCCAACCCGGCGGTCGGCGCCGTGCTGGTGCGCGACGGCCGGGTGGTGGGGCGGGGCTTCCACGCCCGGGCCGGCGCCCCGCACGCCGAGATCGAGGCGCTGCGCGCCGCGGGGCCGCAGGCCCGCGGCGCCGACCTCTACACCACGCTGGAGCCCTGCAGCCACCACGGCCGCACCCCGCCCTGCAGCCTCGCGGTCATCGAGGCCGGGGTGGCCCGGGTCTTCGTCGGCTCGCGCGATCCCAACCCGCTCGTCGACGGCAAGGGGAGCGCCCGGCTGCGGCGCGCCGGCCTGGAGGTGGCGGCCGGGCCGCTGCGGGCCGAGTGCGACGCCCTCAACGCCCCATGGGCCCGCTTCATCGCCAGCGGCCGCCCCTTCGTCACCCTCAAGGTGGCGGCCACCCTCGACGGCCGCATCGCCACCCGCGCCGGCGACTCGCGCTGGGTGAGCGGGCCGGCGGCGCGCGCCTGGGTCCACCGGCTGCGCGACCAGGTCGACGCCGTGCTGGTCGGGCGCGGCACCGCGGAGGCCGACGATCCGCGCCTCACCGCCCGCCTCCCCGGCGGCGGCGGGCGCGATCCGCTGCGGGTGGTGCTCGACACCGGCCTCTCGCTGCCGGCCGGGCTGCGGCTCTTCCGGCAGCGCTCCAGCGCCCGCACCCTGGTCTTCCACGCCGCCAGCCGGGAGCGCCGGCTCGGCCCGCGCGTCGACCTGGTGCGGGTGCCCCGCGCCCCCGGCGGCCTCGATCTCGGCGCGGTGCTCGCGGCGCTGGGCGCGCGGGGCGTGGTCCACCTGCTGGTGGAGGGGGGCGGCGCGGTGTCGGCCGGCCTGCTCTCGGCCGGGCTGGTCGACCGGCTGGCGCTGGTGCTGTCGCCGCGGGTGCTGGGCGGCGGCCTCGGCTGGGGCGGCGAGGCCGGGCCGGCGCGGATGGCCGGGGCGCTGGCGCTGCGAGACCTCCAGGTGGAGCGGCTCGGCGAGGACCTGCTGCTGCTCGGCAGCCCGGCGCTGGCGGCCGGGGGGAGACGGGTCTAGGATCCGCCCTCCATGTTCACCGGATTGATCAGCGATATCGGGGTGGTCGAGCGGATCACGCCGCGGGCCGGCGGCGTGCGGCTGGTGATCCGACCGGGCGCGCTCCCCGTCGACGACCTGGCGCTCGGCGAGAGCGTGGCAAACTCGGGCGCCTGCCTGACGGTGGTGGAGCGCGGCGGTGGGCTGGTCGGCTTCGACGCCGTGCCCGAGACGCTGGCCCGCACCATCATCGGCGGCTGGCGTCCCGGCAGCCGGGTCAACCTGGAGCGGGCGCTGCGGCTCTCGGACCGGCTCGGCGGCCACCTGGTGGCCGGCCACGTCGACGCGGTCGGCGAGGTGCTGGCGCGGCGCCCCGAGGGGCAGGGGGCCCGGCTCACCATCTCGCTGCCGGCGGCGCTGGCGCCGCTGGTGGCCGAGAAGGGTTCGGTGGCCATCGACGGCGTCTCGCTGACGGTCGCCTCGGCGGGCCGCGACCGCTTCGAGGTGGCGCTCATCCCCGAGACCCTGGCCCGCACCACGCTGGGCGAGGCGACGCCGGGACGGCCCGTCAACCTGGAGGCCGACCTGGTGGCGCGCCACGTGGCGCGGCTCCGCGAGTTCGCCCCGCTCGACGCGGGGGCGCTGCAGGCCTGGGGCTACCCGGGCGGAGGAGGACCGTGACGCTGTCGACGGGGAAGTCGGTGGAGCGGGTGGAGCGGGCGCTCGAGGCCATCCGCGCCGGCAAGCTGGTCATCATGGTCGATGACGAGGACCGCGAGAACGAGGGCGATCTCTGCATGGCGGCCGAGCTGGTGACGCCGGCGGCCGTCAACTTCATGGCCAAGCAAGGCCGCGGCCTGATCTGCCTGTCGCTCACCGAGGAGAAGGTGGCGCGGCTGCGGCTGCCGCTGATGGTGGACGAGGGGGCCAACACCTCCTCCTTCGGCACCGCCTTCACCATCTCCATCGAGGCCAAGAAGGGCGTCACCACCGGCATCAGCGCCAAGGACCGGGCCCACACCATCCTCACCGCGGTCCGCGAGGACTGCAGCCCGGAGGACCTGGCCCGCCCCGGCCACGTCTTCCCGCTGCGGGCTCGCCGCGGCGGGGTGCTGGTGCGGGCCGGCCAGACCGAGGGCTCGGTCGACCTCGCGCGCCTGGCGGGCTTGAAGCCGGCCGGCGTCATCTGCGAGGTGATGAACGATGACGGCACCATGGCCCGCCGCCCCGAGCTCGAGGTGCTGGCCCGGGCGCACGACCTGCCCATCGTCTCGGTGGCCGACCTGATCGCCTACCGCATGCTCAAGGACGCGCTGGTCCACCGCGCCGCCGAGGCGCCGCTGCCGACCAACCGCGGCGGCTTCACGGCGGTGGCCTACGAGAACGACGTCGACAAGTTCCAGCACGTGGCCCTGGTGAAGGGGAAGTGGCGGCCCGACGAAGCGGTGCTGGTCCGCGTCCACTCCAAGTGCCTGACCGGCGACGTCTTCGGCTCGGCGCGCTGCGACTGCGGGCCGCAGCTCCACGCCGCGCTGGCCCAGATCGAGAAGGCCGGCAAGGGCGTCCTGCTCTACCTCGACCAGGAGGGGCGCGGCATCGGCCTGGCCAACAAGCTCAAGGCCTACAACCTCCAGGACCAGGGGCTCGACACCGCCGAGGCCAACCTGAAGCTCGGCTTCAAGCCCGACCTGCGCGACTACGGGCTGGGCGCCCAGATGCTGCGCGACCTCGGGGTCCGCAAGATGCGGCTGCTCACCAACAACCCGAAGAAGATCGTCGGCCTCGAGGGCTACGGCCTCGAGGTGGTGGCCCGCGTGCCGCTTGAGACCAGGCCGACCCGGAAGAACAAGGCCTACCTCGCCACCAAGCGGGACAAGATGGGCCACCTGCTCACGCTCCAGCCGTCGCGCCCGGCGCGGCGCACCGCACGTCCGGCCAAGGCCGGGCGGAAAGGAAGGAAGTCATGAACGTCTACGAGGGCTCGATGATCGCCACCGGTCTCAAGGTCGCCCTGGTGGTGGCTCGCTTCAACTCGCTCATCACCGAGCAGCTGCTGGCCGGCGCCGTCGACACCCTGCGCCGCCACGGGGTGGCCGACGCCGACCTCGACGTCTACCGCTGCCCCGGCACCTTCGAGCTGCCGGCCCTGCTCAAGCGGGTGGTGGCCGGGGGGCGCCACGACGCCGTCATCGCGCTCGGCGCGGTGATCCGCGGCGGCACCCCCCACTTCGAGTACGTGGCCGGCGAGGCCACCAAGGGCGTGGCCCAGGTGGCCATGGAGGCCGGCTGCGCCGTCACCATGGGCGTGCTCACCTGCGACACCATGGAGCAGGCCCTCGAGCGGGCCGGGGTCAAGGCGGGCAACAAGGGGGCCGAGGCGGCCGCCGCCGCCATCGAGCAGGCCCAGGTGCTCAAGCTGGCCGCCGCCGGTCCACGCGGCAAGAAGGGGCGCGGATGACCGGGCGCCGCACCAAGGCCCGGGAGCGGGCGCTCCAGGCCCTCTACCAGATCGACGTGGCGGCGGCCGGGATCGACGACGCCCTGGCCAGCTTCTGGAAGAGCTTCGAGCCGACCGAGCGCGAGGTGCAGCAGCTGGCCGAGCAGATGGTCCGCGGCGTGGCCGTCGATCGCCGGCAGGTCGACGACGTCATCGAGGGGGTCTCGACCAACTGGCGGCTCGACCGGATGGCCAAGGTCGACCGCAACGTGCTGCGGCTGGCCACCTGGGAGCTGCTCAAGAGCGACGCCCCGGTCAAGGTGGTCATCAACGAGGCCATCGAGCTCGGCAAGAAGTACGGCTCGGAGCAGAGCGGCGCCTTCGTCAACGGGGTCCTCGACAAGGTGGCGCAGGGGCTGCCGGCGTCGCGGCGAGAGGGCTGAGGCCGGATGCGCCGCATCGAGGTGGCCGAGCTCTCGCTCACGACGCTCGACGCCCTCGACGTCGACGCCATCGGCCTGCTGGTGGGGGAGGAGCGCCCGCTGCAGGGGCTGGCCGGGCTGGTCGACTGGCGCCTGGCCGGGGCCCTGACCCGGGCGCTGGCCGGCGGCCTCTACGCGGCGGCGCCCGGCGAGGCGCTGCTGCTGCCGACCGCGGGGCGGCTCCCGGTCGCCCGCGTGGTGGTGCAGGGGATGGCGCCGGGCGGGGGTGAGGGCGGCTTCGCGGCCGCGGTCGCTCGGCTGGCCGGGGTGATGGCGAGGGCCGGCGCCGCCTCCTTCGCGGCCGGGGCCCTGCCGGTGGAGGGGCTGGGCGTGGCCGAGGCCTGCCGGGCCTGGCTGGCCGCCGCGGCGACCACCCCCGGCGAGCGGCTGGTGCTGCTGGGGGAGCCGCGGGTCCTGACGGCCGAGCTCGCGGCGGCGCGCATCGCCTCGCGGACCGAGATCGAGGTGGTCAGTGCCGCGCTCCAGGCAAGATGACGTGACGAGAGAGCCGAGACCGAAGCGAGGCTGGCGCCCGAGGAGCGAGCAGCGGAAGCATAGCAGCGCTACGCTGAGCAGCGGACCGACGAGGCCGCCTGCCGCAGCGAGAGGATCGGCTCTCGCAGTAGGCGTCTTGCCTGGGGCGCGGCACTAGCCTCTCGGCCGGCGCGGCGGCGATGGTACGATGAGGGCCGCGGCGCCTGGCGCGCCGCCCCTCGCCCATGATCGACCGCACCCAGAAGGCGCTCTCCGAATTCGTCTCCGAGGCCCAGGAGACGATCGACGCGCTCGCCAAGGGGATGATGCGGCTCGAGGAGGCCGGCCCCGATCCCGAGCCGGACCTGCTCAACGCGGTCTTCCGCTCCGCCCACTCGCTCAAGGGGCTGGCCTCGATGTTCGGGGTGGAGCGCCTGGCGCGGCTGGCCCATGCCCTCGAGGACGCGCTCGACGACCTGCGCATGGGCCGGCGCGCGCTCGACGCCAGCGCCCTCGACCTGCTGCTGGAGGCCCCCGAGGTCTTCTCGCGCATCATCGCCGAGGAGTCCGAGGGCGCCGCCCCGGCCACCCACGACGCCGCCTCGCGGCTCACCGAGCGGCTGCGCGCCGCCGAGCGCGACACCAGCGCACCGGGAGAAGACCTGCTGGAGGGGGTGATGCTGGCCCCCGGGGTGCGGCGGCTGCTCACCGAGTACGAGGAGCACCGGCTGCGGGCCTCGGTGCGCAAGGGGCTCTCCCTCTACCGGGTCCGGGTGGCCTTCGAGCTGGCGGTCTTCGACGCCGGCCTGGCGGCCCTCTCGGCCCGCCTCAAGGAGCTGGGCGAGGTGGTCTCGACGCTCCCGTCGAGCGACCTGAACGACCAGTCGACCATCGCCTTCGAGCTGCTGCTCGCCACCTCGGCGCCGCGCGCCAACGTGGTGCTCGAGGCCGGGCCGCACGCCGCGGTCGACCCGGTGCTGGTCGCGGCCGCGCCCGGCGCCGCCCTGGCGGCCAGCCCGCCGCCGCGGCGGCCGTCGCTGCCCGAGGCCTCGTCGTCGCCCGAGCCGGAGGCGCAGTTCGAGGTGCCAGCCGGCGGGGCCCCGCTGGCGCTCTCCCCCACGCCCGAGCCGCTGGCCGAGACCGAGACCGGTACGCTGCGCTCGGCCTCCCAGGCGGTCCGGGTCGACATCCGCAAGCTCGACCGGCTCATGAACGTGGTGGGCGAGCTGGTGCTGGTGAAGAGCTCGCTGCAGGGGCTGGCGGAGCGGTTCAAGGGCGATGGGGTCGACCCCGGGCTGGCGGCCGAGCTGCGCCAGGTGAGCCGGGGCCTGGAGCGCCGCCTCGGCGAGCTGCAGGGCGGGATCCTCGAGGTGCGGATGGTCCCGCTCGACCAGATCTTCGACAAGCTGACCCGCATGGTGCGCCGGCTGGGGCGCGAGGTCGGCAAGGAGATCGAGCTGGAGGTCTCGGGGGGCGAGGTGGAGCTCGACAAGCTGATCGTCGAGGACCTCTCCGACCCGCTCATGCACCTGGTGCGCAACGCCGTCGACCACGCCATCGAGCAGCCCGAGGTGCGCGAGCGCAAGGGCAAGCCGCGGGCCGGGCGCATCACCCTGACCGCCGCGCAGCGCGGCCACCACGTGCAGATCATCGTGGCCGACGACGGCAACGGCATCGACGAGGATCGCATCCGGGAGGTGGCGGTGGCGCGCGGGCTGGCCAGCACGGCCACGGTGGGCGGGCTCTCCCGGCGCGAGGTGATGAACCTGATCTTCGTCCCGGGCTTCTCGACGGCGCGCCAGGTGACCAGCCTCTCGGGCCGGGGCGTCGGCATGGACGTGGTCAAGAACAACATCGCCGCCCTCTCCGGCATCATCGACCTGCAGACCGAGCGCGGGGTGGGGAGCCGCTTCGAGATCACCCTGCCGGTGACGCTGGCCATCATCCGGGCCCTGGTGGTCAAGGCCTCCGGGCGCACCTACGCGGTCCCGCTCAACAGCGTGCTGGAGATCCTCGAGGTGCGGGGGGCCGAGGTCCGCACCGTCGCCAGCCGGGAGCTGATCACGCTGCGCGGCGCCACCCTGCCCATGGTGCGGCTGGCCCGCTTCTTCGCGGCCGGGGAGCGGCCGCCGCCGGACCCGCTCTTCGTGGTGGTGACCGGCCTGGCCCAGGAGCGGCTCGGGCTGGCCGTGGACGAGCTGCTCGGGCAGCAGGACATCGTCGTCAAGCCGCTCGGCAACATGCTCTCGGCGGTCCGCGGCATCGCCGGCGCCACCGATCTCGGCCAGCGCTCCACGGTGCTGGTGCTCGACGTCGGGGCGATCATCGAGGACGTGGTCAGCGGCGACGCGGTCCCCGAGGCGCGGCACTAGGGGGCGCGCCGTGTACCTCGACCACTTCGGGCTCCGCCAGCGCCCCTTCTCCAAGACCCCCGACCCGGCCTTCCTCTTCCCCTCCAGGCAGCACGGCGAGGCCCTGGCCCGGCTCTCCCACGCCGTCGAGGAGCGCGAGATCGCCGTGCTCACCGGGGAGATCGGCGCGGGCAAGACCACCCTCTCCCGGGCCCTGGTCGACCAGTTCGCCGAGCGCTGCCGCTTCTCCTTCGTCATCAACCCGGCCCTGCCGGCGGCCCAGCTGCTCATGGCCATCGCCGAGGGGTTCGGGCTGCGCGCCTCGCGGACCAAGGGGGAGGCCTGGTCGGCGCTGGGGCGGCACCTCTCGGCCCTCGACGAGGGCGGGACCTTCCCGGTGGTGGTGATCGACGAGGCCCAGCTCCTCTCCGGGCGCGCCGCCTGGGACGAGCTGCGGCTCCTCACCAACCTGGCCGCCGATGATCGCCCGCTGGTGGGGCTGGTCCTCATCGGCCAGCCGGAGCTGCGGCAGCGGCTGCTGGCCCACGGGGGCGAGCCGTTCGCCCAGCGGGTCGGGGTGGCCTACCACGTCGGTCCGCTCGACGAGCTCGAGGTGGGGCGCTACCTGTCGCACCGGCTGGCGGTGGCGGGCCGGAGCGCGACCCTGTTCGAGCCCGCCGCGGTGGCCGCCCTGCACCGGCTCTCCGGGGGGCTGCCGCGCCGCCTCAACCAGCTGGCCGCGAGCGCCCTGCTCGAGGGGTTCGCTCGCGACGCCGCGCTCATCGAGGCGTCGGTGGTCGAGGCGGTGGCGGCCGACCTGCGGGCACATCTGGGAACCCCCGGGGCGGCGAGGTAGGATCGGAGAGCCCATGGACTTCCAGGAGATCCGGCGAAAGGCGAAGGAGCGCGCGGCCCGCGCCGCGGCGGGGGTGGCGTCGTCCCCGGCTCCGGCTCCGCCGCCAGCGCAGGCACCACCCGAGGGCGAGCTGCCCCGCCAGGCCGCCCCGCCCGCCGAGCCGGTCCCGCCCGCAGGGGCGGCCGTGCCTCGTCAGCCCGGCCAGCTCATCGAGGGGGAGAGGCTGGCCGAGCCGGAGCGCCTGACGCCGCGCCGGCCGCCGCCGGGGAGCCCCGAGGCGCTGCGGCTCGAGGCCGAGCTGGCCAGCCGGCTCGCCGCCCTGTCGCCGGCCGCCGACGCCCGCTTCGTCACCTGGCGCCCCGACGGGGGTCCGCTCCCGGTCCTCGAGGCGATCGCCCCGGCGGCCGGGGAGGCGCTGGAGCCGGCGCGGGGTCCGGCCTGGCCCACCGGCTCGGCCGACCCCCTCGACGACTTCTTCTACCGCGAGGACGAGGCCTCTCCCGCCGAGGGCCTGGTGGCGCCGGCCGCGCCCGGTGGGCTCGCCCGGGAGGCGGTGGCGCTCGACGAGTTCCTCATCTTCCGGCTCGGCGGCGAGGAGTTCGGCGTCGAGATCGGCAGGGTGCTGGAGGTGATGCGCACCCCGCCGGTCACCGAGGTGCCGCGGGCGCCGCCCGACATCCTCGGGGTCATCTCGGTGCGCGGCGACGTGGTCACGGTGGTCGATCCCCGCTCCCGGCTGGGGCTCTCCGCCGGCGGCGCCGGGCCGGCGCGGCGCGTGGTGGTGGTGGACGACGGGGCGGGGGCCTGCGGCCTGCTGGTCGACCAGGTGGCCGGGGTGGTGCGCCTGCCCCAGGGCGCCCTCGAACCCTGCCCGCAGGCCATCGGCGTGGGCGGCGGGGAGGTCTTCCTCGGCATCGGGCGGGAGCAGGAGCGGCTCTTCACGGTGCTCGACACCCGCGCGCTGCTCCAGCCGCTGCGCCAGGTGGCGGGGGCGAGGCCGGCGTGAGCCCGCCGCTGCCCGCCACGGCCGCCCCGGGCGGCGCGCCCGTCGAGGTGCAGCTCTGCACCTTCCGCGTCTCCGGCGAGGACTTCGCCATCGACATCATGAGGGTGCGCGAGGTGATCCCACCGGCGCCGCTCACGCCGGTGCCCTCGGCGCCCGCGCACGTGGTCGGGGTCTTCCGCCTTCGAGGCGACGTCATCCCGGTGGTCGACCTGGCGCGGCGGCTCGGGCTCCCCGCTGGCCCCCCCTCGCGCCGGGCCAAGTTCATCGTGGTCCGGGTGGCCGGGCGGCTGCTCGGCCTCCAGGTCGACGAGGTGCGCGAGGTGATGCGCCTGGCGCGCGAGGAGCTGCGACCGGCCCCGGCCTCGATCGACGCCCCCGGGAGGCGGCTCTTCCTCGGGGTCTGCGGAGGTGAGCGGGCACAGGGCGGGGCCGGGCGCCGCGCCGGCGGCGGGCGGCTGCGGCTGCTCCTCAACGTCAAGGCGCTCCTCGAGCCGACGCCGCTCGAGGGGTTCGAGTCGGCGCGGGCGCTGCTCGCGGCCGGGGAGCCGGGACCGTGAGCGGCGCGGGCCCGGCGCTGGCGCTGGCGCGCCACCCCGACGAGGAGACCCGCTACCGCGCCGTGCTGCGGCTCGACGGCGCCGTCGCCGCCGAGCTGGCCGAGCTGCTGGCCCGCCTCTCCGACGCCAGCTGGCGGGTCCGGACCGCCGCGGTGGAGCGGCTCGGCCAGCTGGCCGACCCGGCCGCCGCCCTGCCACGCCTCATCGACCTGCTCGACGAGGCCGAGACCATCGCCGGCCGCGCCGCCGCCGAGGCCGCCCTCGCCAGCCTGGGGACCGCCGCGCTGCCCGCGCTGCTGCGCCGGCTCGCCTCGGCGCCCGGGGAGCGCCGGCTCTCGGCCATCTCGGCGGTCACCTCCATCGGCAGCCGCCGGTCGGTGCCGGCCCTGGTGGCCTGCCTGGCCGATCCCGATCCGGCCCTCCGCGCCGCGGCGGCCGAAGGGCTCGGCAAGGTGGGCGGCCCCGAGGCGGTCGGCGCCCTGCTGGCCGCGCTCGACTCGGACGACGCCACGCTGCGGGCCACCAGCCTCGACGCCCTGGGCGCGCTGCGGATCTCGCCGCCCGCGGCGCGGGTGGCGGCGCTGCTGGCCGAGGCGCGGCTCCGGCCCGGGGCCTACCGCGCCCTGGCCTGCAGCGACGAGCCGGCGGCGCTGCCGCTGCTCGGGCGCGGCCTGGCCGAGCCGGGCCGCTCGGCGCGCCTGGCGGCGCTGGCCGCCATCGGTTCGCAGCGGGGGCGCCGCAGCGGGCAGGAGCTGGCGCCGCTGGCCGCGGAGATCAGGCTGCAGGTGGCGGGCGGTGCGCCCATCGCCGCCTGGTGCGTGGAGGCCCTGGAGGCCGACGAGCCGCAGGTGGCGGCGGGGGCCCTGCTGGTGCTCGGCTGGGTGGGCGAGCTGACCCACGCGCCGGCGGTGGCGCGGCGCGCAGCCGATGACCGGCTCCGCCCGCTCGTGGAGCAGGCGCTCGAGGCCCTGCCGGCCGGCGCCGGCCTGATCGAGGTGCTCGGGCAGCTGCTGCCGGAGCTCGCGCCGGTGGCCCGGGTGGCCACCTACGCCGCCCTGGCGCGGGCCGGAGAGCGCTCGGCGCTGCAGGCGCTCCTCGATCGGGCCGCCGACGCCGATCCCCAGGTCCAGCAGGAGACCATCGCGGCGCTGGGACGGCTCGGCGATCCGGCCGCGGTGCCGGCGCTGGGCGGGCTGCTCGGCGACCAGCGCCCCGGGGTGGCTGGCCTGGCAGCCGGCGCGCTGCTGGCCATCGGGCAGGCCGACGACGCGGGCCGGCGGGCGGTCCTGCTCGAGTGCCGGGCCCGGGCCGCGGCCGGGGGCTCGGTGGCGCTCTACCGGGTGCTGGGCGGGTGCGGCGGGAGCGAGGATCTCCGCCTGGTCCGGCTCGGGCTCAGCGCCGCCGCGGAGGAGCGGCGCGTGGCGGCGGCCGGGGCGCTGGCCGCGCTCGGAAAACGGGGCCTGCTGCGCGGCGAGCACCTCCCCGAGCTGATCGCGGCCCTGCGCGACCCGGCCTGGCCGGTGCGGGTCGCGGCCGCCAGGGCCTTCTCCGACCTGGCGGAGGCCAACTTCGAGGCGCGCTTCGGGGACCCGGCCTCCGGGGAGCACCCGCTCTGCGACCTGGCCATGGGCGCGCTGCGCCTCGCGATCGACGACGCCGCGCCGGTGGTCCAGGCGGCCGCGGCCGTGGCACTGGGCACCTGCGGGCGCCGCGCGCACCAGGAGGTGGTGGCCGCCCGGGCGGTCGACGAGCGCGCCCCGGCGCTGCTGGTGGTGGCGGCGCTGCAGGCGCTGGCCCGGCTCGGGCCACCCGACGCGGTCCTGCTGGAGCAGGCGCTGCTCCACCCCGATCCCGAGGTGAAGAAGGCGGTGGTGGCGGCGACCGGGCAGGTGGCGGGCGAGCCGGGCCGCCAGCTGCTGCGCAGCGCGCTGGCCAGTGAGCGCTGGGACGTCCGGCTGGCGGTGGCCCACGCGGTGGAGGCGCGCCGCGACGTGGCGCTTCGCGACGACGTCGCCCACGCCGCGGCGGCCGACGCCGATCCCCTGGTGGCGCGGGCCCTCGCCGACGCCGCGCTCTCCCTCGCCGCCGGCGCGGGCCGCTGAGTGCGCGGCCAGCCTCCGCGCCAGGTCCTGCCGGAGCAGACCTTCCGGCTGGTGCGCGAGCGGTTCCACGAGCGCTTCGGTCTCTGGTTCCACGACGACCTGCGCTTCCTCCTCGAGCTGCGTCTCGGCCCGCGGCTGGCCCTGCTCGGCCTGCGCGACTTCGACGCCTACCAGCGCTTCCTGAGGCTCGACCCGCGCGGGCCGGCCGAGCTCTTCGACGCGGTCGAGGTGCTCACCACCAACGAGACCTACTTCTACCGGGAGCCGGAGCAGCTGCGGGCCTTCGAGCGGGAGCTGCTCCCGGCGCTGCAGCGGGAGCGGGGCGAGGCCCGGCGGCTCCGGCTGCTCTCGGCCGGCTGCTCCACCGGCGAGGAGGTCTACACGCTGGCGGCCCTGCTGCTCGACTCGGGGCGGTTCGAGGGGTGGGACCTCGAGGTGCTGGGCGTCGACCTCTCGCGCCGCTGCCTGGCGCGGGCCCAGGCCGGCGCCTTCGGCGAGCAGGCCTTCCGCAGCCCCGAGGCGCTGGCGCTGCGGCGCTGGTTCCACCTGCTGGAGGGGCGCTGGGTGGCCGACGAGGCGCTCCTCGGGCTGGTGCGCTTCGGCGCCGCCAACCTGCTGGACGGCCAGGGACTTCCCCTCGAGCCTCTCGACGTCATCTTCTGCCGCAACGTGCTGCTCTACTTCGACCCGCCGGCGCGGCGGCAGGTGCTCCGCCAGCTCCACGCCCGGCTGCGCCCGGGCGGCTGGCTGCTGCTCGGGCACGCCGAGTCGCTGCTGCAGCTCAGCGCCGACTTCGAGGTGGTCCACCTCGATCGCGCGCTGGTGTTCCGCAAGCCGCGAGCGGCCGCCGAGGGGGCGGCGTGAGCGGCGCGGCGCGGCTCAGGGTCCTGCTGGTCGACGACTCGGCGCTCAGCCTCGGCGAGCTGCAGCACCTGCTCGAGGGGACCGGCGACTTCGAGGTGGTGGGCCACGCCCGCGACGGGGAGCAGGCGCTCCGCGAGGTCATGGCGCTGCGCCCCGACGCCATCGTGCTCGACCTGCAGATGCCGCGGATGGACGGCTTCACCTTCCTGCGCCTGCTCATGGCCCGGCGTCCCACCCCGGTGATCGTCCTCTCCTCCAACTCCCGGCGCGCCGACGTCTTCAAGTCGCTGGAGCTCGGGGCGCTCGACTTCGTGGCCAAGCCGGAGCGGGGCGGGCTGGAGGCGGTCCGAGAGGAGCTGCTGGCCAAGTGCGCCGTGGTCCGGGCCCTGCGCCTCGAGAACCTGGCCAGCCACAGCCGGCCCGACCACGAGCCGGTCGATCCGCGGCCGCTGGTGGAGCCGGCCCGGGTGGCGGTGATCGGCGCCTCGACGGGCGGCCCGCAGGCGCTGCAGGAGCTGCTCGGGGCGCTGCCCGGGGACCTGCCCCTGGCGGTGCTGGTGGCCCAGCACATGCCCGCCAAGTTCACCCGGGCCTTCGCCGAGCGGCTGGGGCGGTCCTCGGCCTTCACGGTGGCCGAGGCCGGCGACGGCGACCTGGTGGCCGCCGGGCGTGTGCTGGTGGCCCCGGGTGGGCACCACCTGGAACTGCAGCGAGAGCGGGGCAGCGGGGCGCTGCGCGTCGGGCTGGCCGCGCCCGACGCCGGCGGCTACTCCGGCCACTACTGCCCCAGCATCGACCGGCTCTTCACCTCGGCGGCGCTGAACATCCCCCGGCGGCTCTGCGGGGTGGTCCTGACCGGGATGGGGAACGACGGCGCCGCCGGCCTCCAGGCGGTCAAGGCGGCCGGCGGGCTCACCATCGCCGAGTCGGAGATGACGGCGGTGATCTACGGCATGCCGCGGGCCGCGGTGGCGACGGGCAGCGTCGACGTGTCGCTGGGGCTGGGGCAGATCGCGGGGAGGCTGGTGGCGTTCGCGCGGGACGGGTGAAGAACCGACCTCAAGATGCAACCAGCCCGTGAAGCAGCGGTCTTCCCAGCAGGAATGAGACATCTCCCCGTCTTGGGACGGCGCCACCAGAGGCCGGCGCCGTCCCGATTTAGGGAGTGATCCGCTCCATCATCCGCGCGAACGGGATGGTCTCGCGGACGTGGTGGAGGCCGCAGACCCAGGCCACGCAGCGCTCGACGCCCATGCCGAAGCCGGCGTGCGGGACCGTGCCGTAGCGGCGCAGGTCGAGGTACCACTCGAAGGCCTCCTTGGGGAGGCCGTGGGTGGCGATGGCCGCCTCCAGGGTGGCGAGATCGTCCTCGCGCTGCCCGCCGCCGATGATCTCGCCGTAGCCCTCGGGCGCCAGCACGTCGCAGCCGAGCGCCACGCTCGGGTCGTTCGGGTCCTTCTTGAAGTAGAAGGCCTTCATGGCGGCCGGGTAGCGGTGGACCATGACCGGCCGGTCGTAGGCGCTGGCCAGCACCGTCTCCTCGTCGCCGCCGATGTCGTCGCCCCACTTCATGGGGTGGCCGGCCTTCTGCAGCACCTCGACCGCCTCGGTGTAGGTGATGCGCGGGAAGGGCGGCATGACGTTCTTGAGCTTGGAGACGTCGCGCTCCAGGACCGTGGCCAACTCCTGCTCGTGCTTGGCCAGCACCTTGCCCACCACGTAGGAGACGAACTGCTCCATCAGCTCCATGTCGCCCTCGAGGTCCATGAAGGCCACCTCCGGCTCGACCATCCAGAACTCGGTGAGGTGGCGGCGGGTCTTCGACTTCTCGGCGCGGAAGGTCGGGCCGAAGCAGTAGACCTTGCCGAGCGCCATGGCGCCGGCCTCCATGTAGAGCTGCCCCGACTGCGTCAGGTAGGCCTTGCCGAGGTCGAAGTAGGGGACCTCGAAGAGGCTGCTGGTCCCCTCGCAGGCGGCCGGCGTGAAGATGGGGGCGTCGACCAGCGTGAAGCCGCGCTCGTCGAAGAAGTCGCGGATCGCCTTGACCACGGTGGCCCGCACCCGCAGCACCACGGTCTGCCGATGGGAGCGGAGCCAGAGGTGGCGCTGCTCCATGAGGAAGGCGACGCCGTGCTCCTTGTGGCCGAGCGGGAACTCCTGCGACGGCCTGGCCACCACGGTCAGGTCGCGGACGTCGAGCTCGTAGCCGATGGGGGAGCGCTCGTCCTTCTTCACCAGCCCGCGGACGGTGATCGAGGTCTCCTGCGGCAGGTGGTCGGCCTCGAAGAAGACCTCGGGGGTGACGTTCCCCTTGAAGACCACGCACTGGATGATCCCGGTGCCGTCTCGCAGCTTGAGGAAGTGGAGCTTCCCCTTGGAGGCGCGGTGGTGGAGCCAGCCGTGGAGGGTGACCTCCTGGCCTTCGTGCTTGGCGATGTCGGCGACGTGGACGGGTGGGAACATGGGGGCGGAACATACCCCGCGGCGGCGAGGCGGAAAAGCGAGCGGTTCTCGGCTACAATCCGCCCCCCTTATGAGCATGAACGAGCGATACGAGCCGCAGTCGATCGAGACCCGGTGGCAGGAGCGGTGGGCGCGGGCCGGGGTCTTCAAGGCCGGGCGGCGCCCCCAGGCCGAGCCGCGCTACGTGCTGGAGATGTTCCCGTACCCGTCGGGCGCCATGCACATGGGCCACGCCCGCGTCTACACCATCGGCGACGCCCTGGCGCGCTGGCTGCGCATGCGCGGCCACGACGTGCTCCACCCCATCGGCTTCGACGCCCTGGGGCTGCCGGCCGAGAACGCCGCCATCAAGGACGGCCGCCACCCGGCCGAGCGGACCGCCGAGAACATCGTCAGCTTCCGCGCCGAGATGAAGCGGCTCGGCTACGCCTTCGACTGGGATCGCGAGATCGTCACCGCCGACCCCTCCTACTACCGCTGGAACCATTGGTTCTTCGTGAAGATGCTGGAGAAGGGGATCGTCTACCGGCGCCAGGGCAAGGCCAACTGGTGCACCGGCTGCATGACGGTGATCGCCAACGAGCAGGTGGTCGACCAGGCCTGCGAGCGCTGCAGCTCGCAGGTGGTGGACAAGGTGATCGGCGAGTGGGCCTTCCGCATCACCAGCTACGCCGAGCAGCTGCTGGCCGGCCTCGACGGCCTGACCGAGTGGCCCGAGCGGATCACCACCATGCAGCGCAACTGGATCGGCAAGTCGACCGGCGCCGAGGTCGACTTCGCGGTCCAGGGCGGGGCCGAGAAGATCAAGGTCTTCACCACCCGGGTCGACACCATCTTCGGCTGCACCTACGTGGTGCTGGCCCCGGAGCACCCGCTCACCGCGGCGCTGACCCGCCCCGAACGCCGCCCCGAGGTCGAGGCCTTCGTGGCCCGCATGAAGAAGACCGAGGCGGCCGAGCGGACCGGGGAGGGGGCGCCGAAGGAGGGCGTCTTCACCGGCGCCCACGCCGTCAACCCCTTCACCGGGGAGACGGTGCCAGTCTGGATCGCCAACTTCGTGCTGGCCGAGTACGGCACCGGCGCGGTGATGAGCGTCCCGGCCCACGACCAGCGCGACTTCGAGTTCGCCAGGAAGTACGCGCTGCCGGTCCGCACCGTGATCCAGCCGGTGGCCGGGGAGCGGACCCCGCCCGGGGAGCTGCTGGCCGCCGCCACCACCGAGGACGGGGTCACCGACGGCTCGGGCGCCTTCTCGGCGCTCCCCTCGGCGCAGGCCCGCGAGCGGATGAGCGCCCACGCCGCCGCCGGTCGGTTCGGTGGCTCCACGGTCCGCTGGCACCTGCGCGACTGGGGCTTCTCCCGCCAGCGCTACTGGGGGACGCCCATCCCGATCATCTACTGCGAGACCCACGGCGCCGTGCCGGTGCCGCTCGACCAGCTGCCGGTCACCCTGCCGCCCCAGGCGATCATCACCGGGACCGGCGAGCCGCCGCTGGCCAAGGTCCCGGAGTTCGTCGAGACCACCTGCCCCACCTGCGGGAAGCCGGCGCGGCGCGAGACCGAGACGATGGACACCTTCGTCGACTCGGCCTGGTACTACGCCCGCTACCTCTCGCCCCGCGACGCCACCCAGCCCTTCGACCGGGAGCTGGCCAGGCGCTGGCTGCCGGTCGACGTCTACGTCGGCGGCCCCGAGCACGCGGTGATGCACCTGCTCTACTTCCGCTTCTGGCACCGGGTCATGCACGAGCTCGGGCTCACCGCCGAGCCTGAGCCCTGCAGGCGGCTGGTCACGCAGGGGATCGTCAACGGGCCGGACGGCCGCAAGATGTCGAAGCGCTGGAACAACGTGGTCGCCCCCGGCTACATGGTCGATCGCTTCGGCGCCGACACGGTCCGGCTCTTCATGCTCTTCGCGGCGCCGCCGGAGAAGGACATCGACTGGTCTGACGAGCAGGTCGACGGCCTCTTCCGCTTCCTGACCCGGGTCTGGCGGCTCTTCCACGGCAGGCAGGCCTGCTTCGCCGCGCCCGAGGCGGCCGCCGCCCAGGCCAGCGGCCCCTTCCTCGAGCTGCGCCGCCGCACCCACCGGACCATCAAGAAGGTCACCGAGGGGATGCAGCAGGACCTCAAGTTCAACACCGCCATCTCCGCGCTCATGGAGCTGATGAACGAGCTGCAGGGGCTGGAGCCCAACGGCGAGGCCGAGCAGGCAGCGGTGCGCGAGGCGCTGCTGGCGCTGGCGACGCTGCTGGCCCCCTTCGCCCCCCACGTCGCCGAAGAGCTCTGGCACGAGATGCAGGGGCCAGCGGCCGCCGACCGCCTGCTGGCCGAGGAGCCCTGGCCGGCCTTCGACGCCGCGCTCACCGTGGCCGACACCGTCACCATCGCCGTGCAGGTCAACGGCAAGCTGCGCGGTGACGTGCAGGTCCCCGCGGCCGCCACCGAGGCCGAGGTCCGCGCCGCCGCCGAGGCCCAGGAGAAGGTGCAGGGCTACCTGGCGGGCAAGGCGGTGAAGAAGGTGGTCTACGTGAAGGGGCGGCTCATCAACTACGTGGTGGCGGGGTAGGGCGGTGATGGCCCGCTCGCTCCCACCCGGCGCGGTGCTGCTGGCCCTCGGGCTGGCCCTGTCCGGCTGCGGCTACACGGTCTCGGCCGGCCACCGGCTGCGCGGCGGCGCGGAGCGGGCCGAGGTGAGGCCCTTCGAGAACCTCTCGACCGATCCGTCGGTCGGGGTGGAGGTGACCGCCGCACTCCGGGAGGCGCTGGCGCGGCGCGGGGCGGCGGGGGAGGGCGCCCGGGCCCTCATCGACGGCCAGGTGGTCACCGATGCCGCCGGGCCGTCCTTCGGTGGCGGGGCCACGCAGCGCGTCGCCCTGGTGGTGAAGGCGAGGCTGGTCGTCGACGGTCGCCTGGTGCTGGAGCGCCAGTTCCGGCGCGAGGCCGACTACCTCGCCGGGGCCGACGCCCTCGAGAGCGAGGCGAGGCGCGCCCAGGCGCTGCGGCGGCTCGCCGGTGAGGCGGCCCGCGACGTCCTGAGCGCGTTCGAGGAGTGAGTCCGGCCTGCCCGCCGCGAGGCGGGCCGCAGCGGGCTACTTCTTGGAGGACTTGGCCACGGCGTGCGCCAGGCGGGAGATCTTCCGGGAGACGGCGTTCTTGTGGACCACGCCCTTGGTCCCGCCCTTGGCGATGGTCCGCTCGGCGGCCTTGAGGGCCAGCGCGGCAGCGGCGGTGTCGCCCTTCTCGAGCGCATCCCGCACCTTCTTGACGGCGCTCTTCACGCCGGTGCGGACCTGGACGTTGCGGGTGCGGCGCTTCTGCGCCTGACGGTTGCGCTTCTGGGCCGATGCGGTGTTCGCCAAAGCAGACTCTCCCTGCGAGTTGAGGGCGCGCTATGTACCGCCCGCGCCTTGGGGAGTCAAGGGTTTGCGCCGCGCCGCGCAGCCGGGGCCGGCCCGGCGAGTGGCGGTCGAGCTGGCGGGCGAGCTGCCGGCCCCGTGAGTGCGCCGACATCCTCCGGGGGGGGCTGCCCGTCGGCCAGCCGTTGGGGCGCAAGGGCGCGACGGTCAACTGCTCGCCGGGGCCTTGCGCGCCAAGGGGTCGCCGCCAGCCCCTGTCGCGGAGCGTTCTGGCGCAAGCGGGGCCGGGCCAGCCGGGGCGCTCCACCGCGCCAATCCTGAGCAGAAACGGTGCCATCGGAGGGAGTTATCCACCGGAGGTCCGGCCGGAGGAGCACGCTTTGGGGGGTCGCCATCAACCTATGGACAAGGGTCTGGCCAGACAGACGTAAAATCATGAAAGTCCTACCGAAAACGCCGAATAGCGAGGTGACATCCAGGTGTCGAACACCAGACCTTGGCTCGACGCGGCGAAGCGCACCGGGAGTTATCCACGCCTTTTCCCCAAAGGGTGGGTCTCTAGTCCCAGCCGGGTCGAACCTTGCGATTTCGCTTGATCCTCCAGAATCTTTGCCTCGTCCCAGAGCCTGTCCATCTCCTCCAGCGAGGCGGTCCCCGGGGCGACGCCTCGCGCGGCCAGCACCGCCTCGATGTGCGTGAAGCGGAAGATGAACCGCCCCACCGACCCCCGCAGCGCCTCCTCGGGCGCCACCCCGAGCTTGCGGCCGAGGTTGGCCAGCGCGAAGAGGGTGTCGCCCAGCTCGGCTTCGATGCCGGCGCGGTCTCCCGCGGTGATCGCCTCGTCGAGCTCGGCCAGCTCCTCGGTCACCTTGGCCCGGGCGCCGATGGCGTTGGGCCAGTCGAAGCCGACGCGGCTCGCCTTCTCGGTGAGCCGGTCGGCCCGCGCCAGCCCGGGCAGCTCGCGCGGCACCCCCTCCAGGGCGCCCAGGCCGCCACCCTTCCTCCGCTTCTCCTCCCGCTTGAGCGCCGCCCACTGGGTCAGCACCTCGTCCGCGTCCTTGACCTTCCCGTCGCCGAAGACATGGGGGTGGCGAGAGAGCAGCTTGTCGGAGATGGCGTCGGCCACATCGGCGAACTCGAAGAGGCCGGCCTCCTCGCGGAGGCGGGCCTGGAAGACGATCTGCAGGAGCAGGTCCCCCAGCTCCTCGCGGTGGGCGGCCGGGTCACCGCCGTCGATCGCCTCGAGCACCTCGTAGGTCTCCTCGAGCAGGTAGGGCCGGAGCGAGTCGAGGGTCTGCTCCAGGTCCCAGGGGCAGCCGTCGGGGCTGCGCAGGCGGGCCATGATGCCGAGGAGGCGGTCGAGGGCTGCGGCGGCTCGTGACATTGGACGTGTTTAGCGCGGCGGGGGGCGTGCTAGCATCACTTCCTCGCGTGCCGACCCGCAAGACGCTCCTCGCCCTCGCCATCCCGGCGCTCCTCGCGCTCCTGCCGTGGCCCGCCACGGCGCAGGTGACCATGCCGTCCCAGGTGGACGACGAGCGGGAGGCGCCCATCGCCGAGGAGCCGCCGGCCCCGAGGAAAGCCGCCGTGGCGCCACCGCCCGAGGCCGCCGAGCGCCCCCCGGGAGCCAGGCGCGCCGCCCGCGACCCGGAGCCGCTCGCGGAGCCGCCCCCCGATCCCTCCGCGGCCAACGCCCCGGACAGCCTGCCGGCGCCGCCCCCGCCCAGGGCGCCCGAGCCGCCCCCCTTGCCGGCCGCCCGGCAGCTGCTGCCGGTCTCCACCACCTTCGCCACCCTCTTCGAGCGCTGGGGCGAGCGGCGCGCGGCGCTGCGGGAGCAGGACCCGGCGCGCGCGGCGGCGGCGGCGGCGGCGGTGCTCGACGCCCGGCGCGAGCTGGCCATCGAGAACCTGGTCCCCTTCGCCTTCAGCGAGGTGCGCGACGCCAACAAGAACCTCGACGACGGGGTGGTGGCCGGGGCCCTCGCCCACGCCGAGCTGGCCGTGCAGCTGGCGCCCCAGCTGGCCGACGGTCACCTGGCGCTGGCGCGGGCGCGCTTCGCCAAGGCGCCCGGCGAGGTGGGGGCGGTGCTGGGCGCGGGGCGCGACGCCCTGGCCGCGGCGCTGGCCGAGCCGCACACCCGCCGGGCCTTCCTCGCCGACCTCTTCGCCGCGCTCTTCGCGGCGGTGCTGGCGGCCTCGGCCGCGGCCATGGCGGTGCTGCTGCTCCGCTCCCTGCGCCTCTTCCTCCACGACTTCCACCACCTGCCGCTGCTGCGCGGCTCGGCCGGCATCCAGGCCGGGTTCCTCGGGCTGGTGCTGCTGGCCACCCCCATCGCCTTCGGCCTCGGCCCGCTGGCCTTCATCGCCGTGGCCCTGGCGGCCGCCTGGCTCTACCTCTCCCAGGCCGAGCGGGGCGCGCTGACGGTGGCGCTGGTCCTGGCGGCGGCGGCCCCCTGGGCGGCGCAGGAGGCCTCCCGCGCCATCGCCTGGACCGGCACGCTCTCCGAGGCGGTGCACGAGCTGGAGCACGGCGCGCCCACCGACCTCGAGGTGGCGGAGCTGGCCTCCCGGGCCAGCGGCGGCGGAGCGTCGGCGCCCATGCTGGCGGCCCTGGGCCGGCACGCCAAGCGACGGGGGGACCTGGACGGCGGGCTCCGCTGGTACGACGAGGCGCTCAAGGTCGACCCGCGCGCCGCCGAGGTCGAGGTCAACCGGGGCAACGTGCTCTTCCTGAAGGGCGACCTCCCCGGCGCCAAGGCGGCCTACCTCTCGGCGGTCGATCACTCCGCCGGCGACCGGACCATCCAGGCCGCGGCCCACTACAACCTCTCCAAGCTCTACCTGCGCTCCTCCGACATCGAGAAGTCGAGCGCCGCCCGCGACCGGGCCGAGCTGGAGGACGGCCCCTTCCTGCGGCGGTCCGGCTCGGACGAGGACTTCTCGGCCAACCGCTACCTCGTCGACGTGCCGGTGCCGGACGCCAAGGTGCTGGCGCTGGCGGGCGGCGACGGGACGCCCGAGGCGATCCGGGAGGCGGTCCGCGCCCGGCTGGCCGGGGCCATGCCGACCTGGACCTGGCCCTGGTTCCCGCTCGGCCTGGCGCTGCTGCTCTGGGGGCTGGTGCTCCTCGAGGGGCGGCTGGTGCCGTCTCACGCCTGCCAGAAGTGCGGCCGACCGGCCTGCCGCCGCTGCGACGGGGGCGGCGGTCCGCTCTGCGGGCAGTGCGTCAACGTCTACGTGAAGAAGGGGGTCGTCGACGCGCGCGACCGGCTGCGCAAGGACGCCGAGGTGAAGCGCCACGGGCAGGTGCAGCAGGTGCTGACCCGGGCCCTGGCGGTGATGAGCGGCGGGGGCGGGCACCTCTACGGCGGCCATCCCTGGCTCGGGTTCGGTCTGGTGACCGCGTTGCTCTTCCTCGGCTTCCTGACCTGGTTCTGGCGGGGGGTGATGCCGCCGCCGCTCCCCACCCCCTACCTGCTGGTGGGCAAGCTGGCCGCGGCCATTCCCGGCGCCCTGATCGTCTACGCGGTCGCCGTGCGCGACCTCTTCCGCAGGACCGAGAGCTAGGAGCCGGGGCGTGGCGCTCAAGGGAACACTCAAGGACTTCGGGATCGCCGAGATCCTCCAGCTCATCGGCCAGCAGGCCAAGAGCGGGGTGCTCCACCTCGAGTCGCGCGACGACATCATCCACATCGCCATGGCCGACGGCAGCGTGGTCCGCGCCGAGTCGGCGGGCCGCAAGGCGCGCGAGAAGCTCGGCACCCTGCTGGTGCGGGCCGACATCATCACCCAGCTGCAGCTCGACGCGGCGCTCGACCTGCAGAAGCGGACCCTGCGGCGCCTCGGCGACATCCTCGTCGAGCTCAGGTACGTCACCGTCGAGCAGCTGCGGGAGATGACGGCGCTGCAGACCACCGAGACCGTCTACAAGCTCTTCCACTGGAAGAGCGGCACCTACGCCTTCGAGCCGGGCGACGTGGAGTGGGACCCGGAGACGGTCACCCCGGTCCGCGCCGAGTCGGTGCTGATGGAGGGCTTCCGCCAGGTCGACGAGTGGCCGCTGGTGCGCAAGAAGATCACCTCGCTGGAGATGACCTTCGAGCGGCTCCGGGTGCCGGAGCCGGAGCGGGCCATGAAGGGGACGGTCGAGCGCGACGTCGACGTCGCCTTCGACGCGCTCGGCGAGGGGCCGCGCCACGTCGAGGAGGAGGCGAGCGACCAGGCCGACCTGGCGCTGGGCCACGCCGAGCGGCGGGTCTTCGAGCTGGTGCTCCCGGGCCGGACCGTGGAGCGGATCAGCGACCTGTCGCGGCTCGGGGAGTTCGAGACCTGCAAGGCGCTGCAGTGCCTCGTCAACCTCGGCTACCTGCGCGCGCTGGAGCCGGATCGCGCGCGCGGCGGCACGGTCGGCGCCTACGCCCGGGACCTGCAGCACCGCGCCTGGACCTGGGTGGTGCGGGGGCTCGCCACCGGCGCCATCGCCATCGCCCTGGCGGGGCTGGCCTTCTGGGTGGACCAGCGCGGCCTGGCCATCGGCGACGCGGTGGCCGCCTCGGAGCTGCGGGACAACGTGGCCCCGCGCCTGCTGGCGCGCTACCAGCTGGCGCGCCTGCGCGGCGCGCTCGAGGTCTACCGCGTCGAGCGGGGCCAGTACCCGGAGCGGCTCGAGGAGCTGATCGACGCTGGCCTGGTGACCGGGCGCGACCTGTCCCACCCCTGGAGCCAGCCCTACCACTACCGGCGCCGCGCCGAGGGGGGCTTCGTGCTGCTCCCCCCGGTGGAGTGAGCGCCGCCCCGGCCATGGCTGGACCCGCCCCGACCGTGCGCATCGACCTGCCCGACAACGATCGGGTCCGGGCCCTCTGCGGCGCCCAGAACGAGCACCTCAAGCTGATCGAGAAGCGGCTGGGGATCCAGGTCGGGCTGCGCGGCGGCCAGCTGATCGTGGCCGGCGGCGACGCCGAGCGCCTGGCGCTGGCCGAGCGGCTGCTGCGCGAGCTCTACGGGCTGCTCGAGGAGGGCTTCCCGCTCCACCTCGAGGACGTCGACCAGGCCACCAAGCTGGCCGGGCAGGGGGTGCCGCTGCGCGAGGTCTTCGGCCACACCGTCTTCGTCTCGGCGCGCCACCGGATCATCACGCCCAAGGGGCTGGCGCAGAAGCACTACGTGCAGGCGATCCGCGACCAGGACATCGTCTTCGGCATCGGGCCGGCCGGGACCGGCAAGACCTACCTGGCCATGGCCATGGCGGTCTCCTTCCTGGTGGAGCGCAAGGTGAAGCGGATCGTGCTGACGCGGCCCGCGGTGGAGGCCGGGGAGCGGCTCGGCTTCCTGCCGGGGGACATCGCCGAGAAGGTCAACCCGTACCTGCGGCCCCTCCACGACGCGCTCTTCGACATGGTCGACGACGAGAAGGCGACCGCCTTCATCGAGCGGGGCACGGTGGAGGTGGCCCCGCTGGCCTTCATGCGGGGGCGGACCCTCAACGACGCCTTCATCATCCTCGACGAGGCGCAGAACACCACCGCCGAGCAGATGAAGATGTTCCTGACCCGGCTCGGCTACGGCTCCAAGGCGGTGGTCACTGGCGACGTGACGCAGGTCGACCTGCCGAGCGGGCGCCCCTCGGGGCTGCTCGAGGCCCGCAGGGTGCTGAAGGGGGTCGAAGGGATCCAGTTCTGCGCCTTCACCGAGGTCGACGTGGTCCGCCACCCGCTGGTGCAGGAGGTGGTGCGGGCCTACGAGGCCTACGAGGCGGAGAAGGCGGCGGAGAAGGCGGCGAAGCCCCAGCCGGGGTAGGAGTTGCCAAGGGCCCGGGACGGGTGCAACCTCCATCCCCGTGTCTCGGCCCCCCCCTCCAGCCGGTCGCTTCGGCCTCGTTCCCCAGCGCCTCCTGCTCCTGGCCCTGCTGGTCGGGCTGAGCGCCGGCGCCGGCTGGCTCCTGGCGCCGTCGGGGCTGGAGCGGCTGCCCGGGCCGGAGTCGGTCGGCCAGCCGGCCCCCCGGACCATCCGGGCCGACCGGGACGTCGACGTGGTCGACGAGGGTGCGACCGCCCACCGCCGGGCCGAGGCGGCCGCGGCGGCGCGGCCGGTCTATGACCACGACGAGGCGGCTCCGGACGAGGCCATGGCCCGCATCCACGCCGCCTTCGCCCTGATGCGCGAGGAGGAGGCGGCGCTCCGGCAGCAGCGGGGCACGGCCAGCCTCCCCGACCTGCTCCCCCGCTACGTCGCGCAGCGCGACGCCTTCGTCGCCCGCCTGCAGCTGCTCGTCCGCGACGGTGACTTCGCCTCCCTGGCGGCGGCCCGCTTCTCCGAGCCGGTCGAGCGCGAGCTGGCCGGCCTGGCGCGCAAGGGGCTCACCGGCCTGGTGGTCCAGGACAAGGCCCTGCTCCCCGACGACAGCCAGGTCGGCTTCCAGGTCCGGGCCCTCCAGTCCGGCCAGCTGGCCGGCGAGGGGATGCTCAACGACGTGGCCCTGGTCCGCTCCGTGGCCACCGCCCGGGAGGAGGTGGCCGCCGCCGCCGGGGCGCGCCTGGCCGGCCAGCCGCCGCCGCTGCGCGCCGCCCTCCTCCACCTCGCCTCCGAGTCGGTCCACCCGACGCTGGTGCACAACCAGGCCGAGACCGAGCGCCGCCGCGCCGAGGCGGCCGCCCGCGTCAAGCCGGTCGGCGTGACGGTGCGGCGAGGCGAGCGCGTGGTCGCCGAGGGCGAGCGGCTCGAGGCGGAGCACCTCGCCGTCTTCCAGGCGCTGCGCGAGACCCAGGCCGGGCGGAGGCGCTGGAGCGTCCAGCTGGCCGGAGCGCTGGCGGTGGCGCTGCTGCTGGCGGTCGCCTGGCGGCTCGCCAGCACCGCCCAGCCCAGGCCCCGCCGCGCCGCCGGCGCCCGCGACGCCCTGCTGGGCGCGCTGCTGCTCTGCGGCGTCCTGCTGACCGGCCTCGGCGTCGCCGCGCTGGCCGACCTGCTGCAGAACCAGCTCCCCGGTCTCTCCCGGGCCCCCATCCTCTACCTGGTGCCGGCCGCGGCCGCCGCCGCCCTGGCCCGCGAGCTGCTCGGGACCACCGCGGCGCTGCTGCTCTCGCTGGTGGCCAGCCTGGTGCTGGGGCTGACGGGCGGGGCTTCGATGGCGCTGGCGATCCATGCCGCGGTCACCTCGCTGGCGGTGGTCGGCTTCGGCTGCCGGCGCCGCGATGGCTGGGCGCTGCCTCGCTGCGCCCTGGCCGCGGGCCTCTCCGGGGCGCTGGTCGCCGCAGCCCTCGGGCTCCAGGCCGGGGCGCGCCCGCTCGACCTGCTGCTCTCGTCCGGCGCGGCCCTGCTCGGCGGCGCCCTGCTGGTGCCGGTGGTGGTGGCGGTGGCGCTCCCGGTGCTGGCCAGGCTGCTCGGCTACGTCACCGACGGTCACCTGCTGGCGCTGGCCAACCTGAACCACCCGGCCCTCAAGGAGCTGATCGTCCAGGCCCCGGGCACCTACCGCCACTCGATCGTGGTCGGGGCCCTGGTGGAGGAGGCGGCCCGCGCCATCGGCGCCGATCCGCTGCTGGCCCGCGTCGGCGCCTACTACCACGACCTCGGCAAGATCCGGACGCCGCTCCTCTTCGCCGAGAACCAGCGCGACCAGAACGAGCACGACGAGCTGGCGCCCCTCGCCAGCGCCATGGCCATCAAGCGCCACCTCGCCGAGGGCCTGGAGGCGGCGGCCCGCTGGCGGCTGCCGGCCGAGGTGCGGGCCTTCATCGAGCAGCACCACGGGACCCGGCTGGTCGGCTACTTCTGGGCCAAGCAGCTGCGGCTGTCGGGGGAGGGCGGGGCGCCGGCCGAGGAGGCCACCTTCCGCTACCCCGGCCCCCGGCCGCAGAGCCGGGAGGTGGCGCTGGTGATGCTGGCCGACGCCTGCGAGGCCAGCTCCCACCTCGCCGGGCAGCCGACCGCCGAGGCCCTCGGGGCGCTGGTCGACCAGCGCTTCGCCGAGGTGGTGGCCGAGGGGCAGCTGCAGGACTGCGAGCTGACGCAGCGGGATCTCGCGCGGGCCGCCGAGGCCATGGCCCGGGTCCTCCAGGCCCACGCCCAGGCGAGGCCGGAGCGGGCCGCGCGCCGGACCGAGTCGAGCGGCACCATCCACCTGGTGCGGGCCCCTTGATCGAGAGCCGCAGCAGCCACCCGCGCGGCCGCGTCCAGGCGCGCCGACTGGCCGGCTCGGCGCGCCGCTTCCTCCGGGTGCTGGGGCGCGAGGGCGAAGGGCTCTCGATCCTGGTGGTCACCGATGGTGTCATCCGCGGGCTCAACCGCCGCTGGCGCGAAAAGGACAAGGCCACCGATGTCCTCTCCTTCCCCATGGCCGGGCCGCCGGAAGGTGGGCCCTGCCTGGGCGACGTGGTAGTCTCGCTCGACACCGCGATCCGGCGCGCCCGCGCGGAGCGGCGGCCGCTGGCCGCCGAGCTGGATCGCTATCTGGCCCACGGCCTCCTCCACCTGCTCGGCTTCGATCACGAGCGGCCCGGGGAGGCGAGGCGGATGGCGGCCCGGGAGGCCGCCCTGGTGGGGGCGGACGGGCTGGTGGGCGACACGCTGCAGGAGCGGAGCAGGAGCGGATGGATCCCTACGCGGACATCGATCTCGACTCGGAGTCGGTCTGGCTCGACGGCACCTGGTACGCCCGCGACGACCTCGCGCGGCGCATCAAGGAGATGATCGAGGCGGGCGACTTCAGGGTGGCCCGGCCCTCGCAGGCGCTGGAGCGGCTCGAGGCGGCGCTGGGCCAGGCCCAGGTGGTGAGCGTGCGCATGCCGGCCGACCTGGCCGAGGCGGCCAACGCCACCGCGGCCCGGCTCGGCCGCCCGGTCGGCCACCTGGTGCGCGAGGCGGTCGCCTACTACCTGGCGGCGGCCGCCGCCTACGGCGCCTCGCAGGGGCAGGCCGCCGAGGCGCAGGCCGCGGCCGACGCACAGGCGCCCAGCGCGGCGGCGGCTCCTCGCCCCGCCGGGACCAGCTTCTTCAAGCGGAATCCCTGACCGCGATGAGGAGGTTCGCCCCGCTGCTCGCCGCCATCGGCTCGGGCGCCGCCATGGCGCTCTCCCTCCCGCTGGTGGTCCCCTGGCTCTCGCTGCGCGAGCTCGACCCGGCCGGCTGGGCCGGGCTGCTGGCCTGGGTGGCGCTGGTCCCGCTGCTCGCGGCGCTGGAGCGGGCCGGCTCGATCCGGGCCGCCGCCGGGCTCGGCTTCGCCGCCGGCCTGGCCTGCTTCTACCTGGCCATCCACTGGGTCAGCCACGCCATGACCGCCTTCGGTGGGCTTCCGGGCTGGGTCGCCTTCGTCGGCCTCTCGGCGCTGGTCGCCTTCATGGCGGCCCACTGGGCCCTGGCGGCCGCGGCCGCCTTCGCCGTGCGTCGGGCGCTCGGCTGGCCCTACTGGGTCCACCTGCCGTTCATCTGGACCGCCACCGAGCTGCTGCGCAACTACCTCTTCACCGGCTACCCCTGGGCCAACCTCGGCTACACGCAGGTCCGCACCCTGCCGGTGGCGCAGCTGGCCGCGCTGGGAGGCGTCTACGCCATCGCCTTCCTGGTGGTGCTGGTCAACGCCGCGCTGGCCGAGGCGCTGGAGGCGCGGCGGGCGGGTCGCCCCTGGCCGGGGCGGGTGCTGGCCGGGGTCGGCCTGGTCATGGGGTTGGTGCTGGCCGGCGGGAGCTGGCGGCTCAGCGCGCTGCGCGCCGAGCTGGCGGTGACGCCGACCATCGAGGTGGCGGTGGTGCAGGTCAACCTCGACCAGGGGGCCAAGAACCGGGCCCGCGACCACGTCGAGGCGATGCTGGAGCGGCTGGTGCCGCCCACGCTGGCGGCCGACGCCGCGGGGGCCGAGCTGGTGGCCTGGCCCGAGGCGGCCTGGCCGGGCTACGCCCGCCCCAACACGCGCAGCTTCGCGGCCGGGCGCGCCGCGCTCCCCCCGCTGCGCCAGGCCCACCTGCTGCTCGGCGCCGCCACCCTGGATGAGGTGCGCGGCCCGTCGGGTCCCGCCCGGCTGCGCGTCGAGAACAGCACCTTCCTGGTCGGCCCCGACCTGGCCGTGAAGGGGCGCTACGTGAAGCACCACCTCGTCCCCTTCGGTGAGTACGTGCCGCTGGCCGACTGGCTCCCCTTCCTGAAGCAGGTGGTGCCGGGCATGGCCCCGGCCAGCCCGGGCGGGGCGCTCAACCTCCTCGAGTTCCAGGGGCGCGACGGGGCGCCGGTCCGGGTCGCCTCGATGATCTGCTTCGACGCCATCTTCCCCGAGATCGGCCTGGCCTTCGCGCGCCAGGACCCCGACCTGCTGGTCAACCCGACCAACGACGCCTGGTACGGCTACTCCTCCGGCCCGTACCAGTTCCTCGACATCGTGCGGCTCCGCGCCGTCGAGACCGGGCGGTCGATCGCCCGGCCGGCCTACTCCGGGGTCTCGGCGCTGATCCTGCCGACCGGTGAGCTGCTGCCCGGCTCGCTCGAGGTCGGGCCGGTCGATCCGGAGCTGGCCCCTCGCCCCGAGGAGCCTTCGCGGGTCCTGCGCGGCCGCCTGCCGCGCCGCCACGGCTTGACGCCGTATGCCCGCATCGGCGATCTCTTCGCCGGCACCTGCGCCGTGCTCTCGCTGGCGGCGCTGGTGGCCGCACTGCGTGCCCGCCGCGCCGCCACCACCCGCTAGGAGCCTCCACCCATGGCCGCCCCGACCGCCGAGCTGATCGCCGACCTGACCCGACGCCTCGACGGGATCCGGGGGTCGCTTTGACGTCGAGCGGAAGCGCCACCGCGTCGCCGAGATCGCCAAGCTCTCCGAGTCGCCCGAGTTCTGGAGCGGCAACGCCAAGGCCCAGGGGCTGCTGAAGGAGAAGGCGCAGCTCGAGGCGGTGGTCGGCTCCTGCGACCGGGTCGGCGCCTCGCTGGCCGACGCCGCGGCCCTGCACGAGCTGGCCGAGGAGGCCCGCGACGAGGCGGTGCGCGCCGAGGCGGCCGCGGCCGCCGCCGGGGTGGCCGCCGAGGTCGAGGCGCTCGAGTTCCAGAAGATGCTCTCCGGCGTCCACGACCGGGCCGGGGCCATCGTCGAGGTCAAGAGCGGGGCCGGCGGCGTCGAGGCCATGGACTGGGCCGCCATGCTCTACCGGATGTACACGCGCTACTGCGAGCGCAAGGGCTGGACCATCGAGCCGGCCGACATGGTGGCCGGCGAGGAGGCCGGCATCAGCCAGGGCTCCTTCTTCGTGCGCGGCGAGTTCGCCTACGGCTTCTTGAAGGCCGAGAAGGGGGTGCACCGGCTGGTGCGCATCAGCCCCTTCGACCAGAACGCCCGGCGCCAGACCAGCTTCGCCGCCGTCGACGTCACCCCCGAGATCGAGGACGACATCGTCATCGACATCAAGGAGGCCGACGTCCGCATCGACACCTACCGCTCCTCGGGCGCCGGCGGCCAGAAGGTCAACAAGACCGACTCGGCGGTGCGCATCACCCACCTGGCCACCGGCATCGTGGTGGCCATGCAGAACGAGCGGAGCCAGCAGAAGAACCGCTCCATGGCCTGGAAGATCCTGCGCTCCCGCCTCTACGAGTACGAGGAGAAGCGGCGCCAGGTGGTGCTCGACGCCGCCGAGGCGCAGAAGAAGGACATCGACTTCGGCTCGCAGATCCGCAGCTACGTGCTGCAGCCCTACCAGATGGTCAAGGACCTGCGGACCGGGGTCGAGACCGGCAAGGTCGAGGACGTCCTCGACGGCGACCTCGAGGGGCTGATCCGCCCCTGGCTGATGGGCGTGCGGCGCACCGACCGGGCCGTCGACGACTAGCCGGCCGGCCGCGCCTACCGGGGCGTGAAGACGATGGGCTGCCGGGCCTGGACGAAGCGGTCGACGCTCTCGCTGGCCCAGCCCGGGATGCCGAAGAGCTTGACTCCGCAGCCGGGCGGCTGGCGGCCGGTGGTGGCGCTCTTCTCGCGGATGAAGGCCACCTCGCCCTCGAGGTCGACCTTGCGCCCGTCGGCCAGCCCGAGCCGGACCTGCAGGCGGGTGCCGAGCGCCGGCGGGAGCGCCGTGGCGATGAAGACCCCGCCCGAGTCGATGCGGCGGGTGGTCCCCACGTAGAAGTTGTGCTCCGAGACGAGCGAGACGTTGACCTCGACGCGGGTCGGCTGCGGGCGCGAGCGCGGCTCGTCGACCAGCTCCTCGTCGATGAGGGCCATCAGGTCGATGGTCGGGGCCGGCGTGGTGCGGATGGGGGGCGGAAAGCCCGGGTCGGAGAGGGAGACCGCCGGCGCCGGTGGGTGGGGCACGCCCTCCAGCGTGCTCCGCGGTGCCGACCCGGCGGGGGGCGGCGGCTCCTGCCCGCCGATCAGGCCGTGGCCGACGGCGCGCTCCACCACCACCAGCGGCCGGGCCAGCACCTCGGCGCGCGAGAAGGCCCGCTCGGCGCCGGCCACCGCGGCCAGCGGCTCCACCAGGTCGCGGGAGGGGCCGACCATGACGATGCGGACGCCGAGCCGGGCCGACCCGGCGGCGGCCGTCAGCGCGCTCCCCCAGGTCGAGTCGGGCGAGGCCGGCAGCACCAGCACCACCGCGTGCGGCGCCACCACGCGCATGATCGGCTCGAGCTCCCCGGGGCCGGGGAGGCAATAGACCGCGAAGCCCGCACGTTCGAGGTGCAGGTGAAGCGCGATCGAGACGTCGGCGTCCGAGCCCACCACGAGGACGCGCGACGCCACCGGGGCGCCGGCGGGGCTCACGCGGTGCGGCCTCCAGTCTCCATCATGATGCGGCGCTCGAGATCGGCGCGGTTGGTCGCGTTGCCGAGCGCCGTGTCGAGGGAGATCCGCTTCCCCTCGTGCAGCTTGTAGAGGTACTGGTCGAAGGAGTGCATCCCCAGGTCCTGCCCGGCCGTCTCCATGTAGGCGCGCAGCTCGTCCACCTTGGAGCCGTTGCGGATCAGCTCGCGCACCGTGGAGGTGGAGAGCAGCGCCTCGACGGCCGGGATCAGCCCGGAGGCGTCGGCCCGCATCAGCAGGCGCAGGGCGACCACCGCCTGGAGGTTGTCTGCCAGCCGGGCCCGGACCGTCTCCTGCTCGTCCGAGGGGAAGAGCCCCACCAGCCGGCCGATGGCGCGGGGGACGTCGGGGGTGTGGAGCGAGGTGATGACCAGGTGGCCGGTCTCGGCCGCCTTGAGGCAGATGTCTGCCGACTCGCGGTCGCGCAGCTCGCCCACCATGATGATGTCGGGGTCCTGGCGCAGCGCGGCCCGCAGCGCGTCGGAGTAGCTGGCGGTGTCGGAGCCGACCTCGCGCTGGATGGCCAGCCCCTTGCCGCCGGGGAAGAGGAACTCGATGGGGTCCTCGACCGTCACCACGTGCAGCCGCTCCTGCTGGATGATGTGGTGGATGATGGCCGCGATGGTGGTCGACTTCCCGTTGCCGGTGGCGCCGGTGACGACGATCAGCCCGCGCCGCGCCTCGGCGATGGTGCGGATCACCGGCGGCAGGTTGAGCGGATCGAAGTCGGGGATGGCGAAGGGGATGGTCCGCATCACCGTGCCCCAGCAGTTCCGCTGCTTGAAGATCGAGGCGCGGAAGCGGGAGACCCCGGAGAGCGAGTAGCTCCGGTCGACCTCGCGGAAGTCGAGGGGCGTGTACCCCGAGCCGGGCGCCTGCAGCACGAAGCCGGCGATGGCCTCGGTGTCGGCCTCGGTGAGTGGGGGGTACTTCGCCGCCAGCAACTCCCCGAAGACCCGGTAGGTGGGGGGGTAACCGACCTCGAAGTGGACATCACTCGCCTGGCGCTTCACCGCCAGCTGCAGGAGCGAGTGGAACATTTCCTCGGTGAGTGGGCCTTGGCCTTCCATGGTCCCGAGAGCCTACCCGGGTCTGGGCCCGTGGAGAAGCGAAAGGCCGCCCGGTCGCCCGGTCGGCCTCTCCAACTCGGCGCTCGCGCGCCACTGCGATCTCCCGCCCGGCCAGGCTTCAGGCGCGGGCAGGTGGGAGGTGTGGAAGCTCCGTCCTGGCTTCCACATGGACGTACGACTGGAGTTGGACCTCGCGCTTCGAGCTCACAGAAAGGAACTTCGCTTGAACGAGGTCCGTGGACGGCCTCCGGCGGGACTCGAGGGGCTTCACTGCGAGCGCTGTGCCACGGCCCGGGCCGGTGCGCCGGCTGTAAAGGCCAGTTCGCGAGGGCGGCGCCGCGGCCCCTGGAAGGGGCGTCCGCCCGGGTCGGGCGGCCACAGGGTCGGCGCTGACCTCCACCGGCGACACCCATGCGCTTTGGCCTCCCGCTTTCCCCGCCGTATCCCTATGGTGTCGGTCATGTTCGCCACCGTCGAGGCGGTCGAGGCCGGGCTCGCCCAGCAGGGGTACCTCTCCTCCCGCGAGATCGCGACCTCGGTCTTCCTGGCCGATCGCCTGGAGAAGCCCCTGCTGGTGGAGGGGCCGGCCGGCGCCGGCAAGACCGAGCTGGCCAGGGCCTGGGCGGCCGCCTCCGGGCGGGAGCTGATCCGGCTGCAGTGCTACGAGGGGCTCGACGAGGCCCGGGCCATCTACGAGTGGGAGTACTCGAAGCAGCTGCTCTACACCCAGCTGCTGCGCGATCGGCTCGGCGAGGCGGTGGCCGGCGCCGCCACCCTGGCCGAGGCGGCCGACCGGATCGCCGCCGAGGGGAACGTCTTCTTCAGCGAGCGCTTCCTCCTGCCGCGCCCCATCCTCCAGGCGGTCCGCTCGGAGCGCCCGGTGCTGCTGCTGGTCGACGAGATCGACAAGGCCGACGAGGAGCTGGAGGCCTTCCTGCTCGAGATCCTCTCCGACTGGGCGGTGACCGTGCCCGAGCTCGGGACGCTGCGGGCCAAGGTGATCCCCCGGGTGGTGCTCACCTCCAACGCCACCCGCGAGCTCTCCGACGCCCTGCGGCGGCGCTGCCTCCACCTCCATATCGACTTCCCGCCCCTGGAGCGCGAGCTGGCCATCGTGCGGGGCCGGGCCGGCGAGGCGAGCGAGGCGCTGGCGCGGCAGGTGGTGGCGGCGGTGGCCCGGCTGCGGACCATGGACCTGCGCAAGGCCCCCTCGGTGGCCGAGGCCATCGACTGGGCGCGGGCGCTGGTGGCCCTCGGCATCGACCGGCTCGACCCGCAGGCCCTCCTCGCCACGCTCGACGTGGTGGTCAAGCACGAGGCCGACGCCGAGCGGGTGCGGTCGCGGGCCACCGAGGTCCTGAGGTAGCATCGGAAGCACCCATGAGCGCACCGCGAGTCCTCATCGTCGAGCCCGACGCCGCCTTCGCGCTCTCGCTGGCGGCGCTGGTGCGCGACGAGGGCTGGGGCAGCGCGGTGGCCGGGAGCGCCGCCGAGGCCGAGCTGGAGGTCGGGGCGCGCCGGCCCCACCTGGTGGTGCTGCGGGCCGAGCTGCCCGACCGCTCCGGCTTCTCGCTGAGCGCCGCGCTGCGCCGCGCCCAGCTGCCGGTGATCCTCTACAGCGCCGAGACCGGCCCGGAGTCCCTGGCCGAGCACGCCCGGACCAGCTGGGCCGCCAGCGGCTACCTCTCCATGCCGCTCGACACCGCCGCGCTGGTGGCCATGGCGCGCCGCCTGCTGGTCCCGGCCGAGCCGGTCGAGCTGGCCGACGACGATCCCGACCTGCTCGAGGTGGAGGCCGACCCCGAGGCGGCGACCTCCCGGCCGGCCACGCCTCCCCCCCTGGCGCCGGCCGCCAGCGGGCCGCCGCCGCTGCGCCCCGCCCAGCCGCCCCCGGTGCCGCGCCGCCCGCGCCGCGAGCTGCTCACCGAGGAGGACCGGCTCTTCGCCGACCGGGTCTTCCAGTCGATCGCCGATCGCCGCGACGCCCTGCTGGCCGAGGCCGAGCGGCGCCGCCCCCCGCCGAGGCGCGACCTGCTCGCCACACCGGAGGGCCGGGTCACCCTGCTGCGCGAGGAGCTGCGCTGGCGCGAGGCCCAGCTGGCCCGGCTCGCGGAGGTCTGGGAGATCCGCGAGCGCGAGGTGGCCGGCGTCGACGAGCGGGTCCACGTGAAGGACGTGGAGGTGCAGCGGGCCCGCCAGGAGGCGGAGGGGTGGCAGCGCAAGCTCGAGGACGCCCAGCGGCGCCTCGGCGACCAGGATCGCGAGCACGGGGCCTCGATCGAGGGGCTGCTCTCCGAGAAGTTCAAGGAGGAGAAGGAGCTGATCGAGGTGGTGGCCGGCACCGAGCGCCGGCTCCACGAGATGGAGCGCGAGCTGCGGAGCCGGGAGGAGCGGCTGGCGGCCGCGGCCGCGGAGGCCGACGGGCTGCGGGCGCGGGTCGAGGCGCTGGAGGAGGAGGGGCGCGCCCTGCGCCAGCGGGGGGCGGAGCGGGAGGGGCAGCTCGAGGGGCTGGAGCGCTCGGTGCTCGAGTCGGACCAGCGGCTGGCGGAGCGCGCCGAGGAGGTCGAGGCCCGCGACGCGCTGCTGCGCGGGGCGCGGCGCGAGGTCGACCGGCTCCAGGGCGAGCTCTCTGCGGCGCGCCAGGCGCTGATGCTGCGTGAGACCGAGCTGCGCGGCGAGGTGAGCCGGGCCCGCTCCGACGCCGAGGAGCTGGCCGGCCTGCTGGCCCAGACCACCCGGGAGCGTGACGAGGCGCTGGGCCGGGTCGAGGCGCAGCAGGGGGACCTGGCGGCGGCGCGCGCCGAGTCGGGCGCGCTCGGGGCCGAGCTGGAGGCGGTGCGCGCCCGTGGGGAGGGGAGCGGCGAGGGGAGCGGCGAGGGGAGCGGCGCCGAGCCGACCATCCTCGAGCGGCTCCCGCCCGGTCCCGGTCCCGTCCCGGTGTAGTCATGGAGCTCCTCCGCAGCCAGCTCTTCGCCGGGCTCCCGCACGGCTTCACGACGCGGACCGGCGGCGGCTCGGCGGCCCCCTTTGACTCCCTCAACTTCGGCGATCTCGTCGAGGATCGTCCCGAGGCGGTGGCCGGGAACTGGGAGCGGCTCGCCCACGCCACCGGCCTCGACTTCGCCAGGGTGCGCCAGGTGCACGGCGCGGCCGTGCTGCACGCCACCGCGCCGAGCGAACCACGGGCCGAGGGCGACGCCGTGGTCTCGGCCACGCCGGGGCTGGCGGCCTGCGTGGCGGTGGCCGACTGCGTCCCCATCCTGCTGGCCCGGCCCGACGGCTCGGCCGTCGCCGCCATTCACGCCGGGTGGAGGGGGACGCTGGCGCGAATCGCCGCGGAGGGGGTGCGGAGCCTCGGCGCCGCCGCACCGGACGAGCCGCCGCTGGCGGTGATCGGCCCGTCGATCGGCCCCTGCTGCTACGAGGTGGCCCCCGACCTGGCGGCCCGCTTCGAGGCCGCCTTCGGGGGGCGGGTGGTGGTCTCCGGCGCGCGCGGTCCCCACCTCGACCTCTGGGCCGCCAACGAGCGGGCCTTGCGCGACGCCGGCGTGGCGCGGGTGGCGGTGCTGCGGCGCTGCACCGCCTGCGAGCCGCGCCTCTTCTTCTCGCACCGCCGCGACGGCGGGCGCACCGGCCGGATGGTCGCGTTCATCGCCCCCGGGCGATATCGTCAGGCTGCCCTTCCTTGACCCGGGCTGGATCCCACCTAGAATTTCCGAGGTCTTGACGACGAACCGCCCAATCACCGCCCTGGTGGCGGCCCTCTCCCTGTCCGGCTGTGCCGGGAGCGACGCCGTGGCGCGCCGCGACCTCGACCTGCTGCGCGCCGAGGTGCAGGGGCTCCGGCAGGAGAACGTCCAGCTCATGCGGTCACTCGACCGGCTCTCCACGCGGATCGACACGCTGGCGGCCCGCGCCCCCGGCCCGATCGCCGACCCGCCGCGCGCCGCCGCGCCGCCGCCGGCCGCGCCGCCACCGGCCGCCGTGGAGGTCGAGCCCACGCTGGTGCCAAGCGGGCTGGCCGTGGTCAAGATCGAGCCTCCCAAGGCGAGCCGGGCGCCGGCCGTCCCCACCAGCACGCCGCTGGTGGAGCCCGACGCCGCGCGGCTCGACGCCATCGCGCGCAAGGGGAGCCGGGACCTCGCCGGCCAGGCCGACGGAGAGCTCAAGGCGGCCAGGCGCAAGGAGCCGCTGGCAAGGGCCCACGCGCTCGAGGACTTCGTGGTCCGTTACCCGCGCCACCCGCTGGCCGGCTCAGCCCTGCTCGAGGCGTCCGCCGCCTACACCGAGGCCGGCAAGTCGGATGCCGCCTGCACCCTCGGCCGGCGGGTCCTCGACGAGTACCCGGCCAGCGAGCAGGTCAGCGAGGCGCTGGTCCAGGTGGCCGGCTGCGAGGGGCGCAAGGGGGCCTCGGACTCCGAGCGCCGCCTCCTCACCCGCGTCGTCAACGAATTCCCGAGCACGCCCGCGGCCCGCAAGGCCCGCGAGCGGCTCGGTTCCAACCCAGGTCAGACCGGGGCCGCTGCGGCGCCGGAAGTCCCAGCAAGGAGCGGTCCATGATCCGCACCACCAGCTTCATCGTCGCCGCGCTCTTCCCGCTGCTCGCCGGGGCCCAGCTGGAGTCGCTCAAGGCCGCCAAGGGGGCCGGCCAGACCTCCGACGCCGGCAACCTGCGGATCGAGAAGGCCGTCGACGCCGCCACCGGCGCCGACCGCCCCGACCGGCCGGCCGCCGGCGCCGAGGCGGCCTCCGAGGCCAGCCGCCGTCCCGAGGGCAGCGCCGCCACCGCCGACCAGGGGCTGGGCACGGTCCCGCCTCCCGACACCTACACGGTGCGGCCGGGCGACACCCTCTGGGATCTCTCGGGGCGCTTCCTCAACAACCCCTGGTACTGGCCCAAGGTCTGGTCCTTCAACCCGGACATCACCAACCCGCACTGGATCGAGCCTGGGAACGTCCTCAAGTTCTACCCGTCGCAGGACGAGGCCCCCACGCGCGTCGAGCCGGTGGCCACCACCGGCGGCGGCGCGGCGGTCCCCGAGGCGAGCGAGGAGCCGGTCGAGGGCGAGCCGCCCCGCGAGCTCGAGGACCTCTCCCGCGCCGACATGAAGGCCCCCGCCCCGGTCGAGGAGCAGGACGAGGTGGCGGTGGTCGGTCCCTACAAGGTCGGCTACGTCGCCCCCAAGACCATCATGATCCGGCGCGACAGCTTCGTGACCCCGACCCAGGTTGAGGAGTCCGGGAGCATCATCGCCGCCTTCGAGGAGAAGCTGATGCTCTCAACCTCGGACCGCGCCTACGCCACCTTCAAGGGAGAGCCGCCCAGCAAGCTCGGCGAGACCTACCTGGTCTACGAGACCGTCCGCCCCATCCAGCACCCCATCAGCGGCGACCTGGTCGGCTACCAGACCCGCGTCCTCGGCACCGCGGTGGTGGTGGCCCGGGACCCGAAGGCGGTCACCATCGTCATCACCGGATCGCTCGCCCCCATCGAGCGCGGCGCGCTGCTCGGCCCCTGGACCGAGAAGCCCTTCCGCCCCGTCAAGGCGCGCGCCGCCACCAAGGACCTGGACGGCTTCATCGTCGGGACCCGCCAGGAGGTGCTGACGCAGATCGCCGAGCAGGGCGTGGTCTTCATCGACAAGGGTCTGGTCGACGGCGTCGAGGAGGGGAACGTCTTCAAGGTGATGCGCAGCGGGGATCCCTACGGCCTGCCGCTCACCAAGGAGCAGCTCTCGCCCCCCAACGACCCGAGCCTGCCGCCCGAGGTGCTGGGCGAGCTCATGGTCATCGACGTCAAGGAGACGACCTCCACGGCGCTGGTGATGAAGAGCCGCCGCGAGCTGCTGATCGGCGACGTCGTCGAGCTGAGGGTGCCGGGCGGGGCCCCGGCCGGCGCCGGCAGCGGCGGACACTGAGCCTGCCCCCGGCCGGCCCGGTCGTGGAGCGGCCCTGCTGTCGGACCGGCCGGTCAGAATCGGCGGGTGCATGACCAGGCCCGCACCCTCCAGCCCGGCGACGGGGAGTTCCCCGAGGCGCTGACGCGCATCCCCCGGCCGCCCGGCTCGCTGCGGCTGCGCGGGGCGCTCGGCGCGCCGCGGGCCCGGGTCGCCATCGTCGGGGCGCGGGAGGCCGACGAGTACGGCCGCGACCTGGCCCGCCGCCTGGCGCGGGGGCTGGCCCGGGCCGGCCTCTCCATCGTCTCGGGCGGTGCGCGCGGCATCGACGCCGAGGCCCACGAGGGGGCGCTGGAGGCCGGAGGCCACACCGTCGCCGTGCTGGCCGGCGGCCTCGACCGGCCGACGCCGCGCGGCAACCGCGTCCTCTTCGAGCGGATCCTCGAGGCCGGCGGCGGGCTGCTCTCCGAGTACCCGGACGGCACGGAGACCCGGGACTACCAGTTCGTCGAGCGCAACCGGCTGGTCTCGGGGGTGAGCGACGCGGTGGTGGTGGTCCGGGCCGGCCGCGGGAGCGGCGCCCTCATCACCGCCCGGCTGGCGCGGCTCCAGCAGAAGCCCCTGCTGGCCGTCCCCGGCGAGGTCGACCACCCGCTCTCGGAGGGGCCGCTCGGGCTGCTGCGGGAGGGGGCTCGCCTGGCGACCGGGCCGGAGGACGTCCTCGAGTGCCTCGGGCTGGCGCCGGCGCAGCAGGTGGAGCTGCCACTCGGCGACCTGGCGCCGCCGGCCCGCGCGCTGCTCGGGGCCCTCGCCCTGGCCCCTCGCCACCTCGCCGAGGTGGCCCGCGACGCGCGGCTCACCACCGGAGAGGCGCTGGCCGGGCTGCTGGTGCTCGAGCTCGACGGGCTCTGCGAGCAGCGCCCGGGGCAGCGCTTCGTCAAGCGGTGCGCCTGGTGACCGGTGCGCCGGGCCGCGGCGGCGGCGAGGCGCTCCTGGTGGTCGAGTCGCCGGCCACCGCCCTGACGCTGCGCCGCTGGCTGGGGCGGGAGTGGAGCGTGCTGGCCACCGGCGGTCACCTGCTCGATCTGCCGGGGCGCCGGGAGGGGATCGATCTCGCCGCCGGCTTCGAGCCGAGCTGGGAGCTGGTCCGGGGGAAGGGGAAGACGCTCAGTGACCTGAAGCGGGCGGCCCGCCGGGCCGGGCTGGTGCTGCTGGCCACCGACCCCGATCGCGAGGGTGAGGCGATCGCCTGGCAGCTGGCCGCCGAGCTGGGGGCGCCCGGTGGCTCGGCCCGGGTGCGCCGTGTTCGGCTCGGCGAGCTGACGCCCGCGGCGGTGGCCCGGGCGGTGGCCAGCCCCGGGGCGCTCGACCGGTGTCGCGCCGAGGCGCAGGTGGCGCGGCGGGTGATCGATCGGCTCATCGGCTTCCGGCTGAGCGGCGCCCTCTCGTCGGCGCTGCGTCCCGGGCTGGGGGCCGGGCGGGTCCAGGCGGCCGCGCTCCGGCTCGCAGCCACCTGGCGCGCCGGTGAGGCGCGCGATGACCGCGAGGGGCGCGAGCCACTCGAGGTGCAGCGGCGGCCACCGCCGCCGTTCCAGACCGCCACGCTGCTGGCGGCGGCCTGGCGGGAGCTCGGCTTCCGGCCCGTGAAGACCATGGCGCTGGCGCAGCGGCTCTACGAGGGGGTGCGCCTCGAGGACGGCGAGCGGAGCGGCCTGCTCACCTACCCGCGCACCGCCTCGAGCCGGATCGGCGCGGAGGCCGACGGCGCGGTGCGGGCGCTGCTGCGGGCGCGTCACGGCGCCGAGGCGGTCGACGGCGGCCCGGGGTCCGCGGCCGGGGAGGAGGCCGGCCCGGTGTCCGGGCCGGAGGCATGCTGCGCCCACGAGGCGCTGCGCCCGGCGCGCCTCGACCTGCCACCGGAGCAGGTCGGCGCGCTGCTCCGTCAAGGCGGCGAGCGGGAGCTGGCCAGGCTCCACGAGCTGGCCTGGGAGCGGCTGCTCGCCTCCCGGATGACTCGGGCCGCGTGGCAGGCCCTGGCGCCGCGGCCGACCCCCGCCGCCGCGCGGCGCGCCGCCGCCCATGGTCTCGACGAGGCCACCCTGGTCGAGGCCTTGGCGCGGCACGGGGTGGGGCGCCCCTCGACGCTGGCCGGGATCGGCGAGAGCCTGGAGGCGCGAGGCTACCTGGCGCGCACCGGGCGGGGGCTCGAGGTCACGCCGCTCGGCCACCGGGTGGCCGCCTGGCTGGAGCGGAACCTCCCCGGAACGCTCGACGCCGGCTTCACCGCGAGGCTGGAGGCGCGGCTCGACGCGGTGGAGGCCGGGGCGCTCCCCTGGCGGGAGGCGGTCGGGGAGGTCTGGGCCCCTCTGGAACGACCGCTGGGCCGCCTCGTTGCTTGACACTCCGAGTGGCCTGCTGATAGGAAAATCTCCTGTTTATTCGCCAATAAGGCCGCACATGGTGCGCGCTTTCCCCACCTCCCGTCTTCGAGAGGCAGTGATGATCCAGACCCTGGCCGAGTTCTTCAAGGAGGGCGGCCCGTTCATGTTCGTGAACGTCGCCACCAGCGCGGTGGCGATCGCCATCATCGTCGAGCGCGTGGTGGTCCTGGCGTTCCGGCTCAACCTGAACGCCCCACCCTTCATGGAGCAGATCCAGAAGCTGGTGCTGGCCGGCAACGTCGATCGCGCCGTGAAGCTCTGCGCCGCCGCGCCCACCGCGGCGCTCGCCAAGGTGGTCAAGGCCGGCCTCTCCCGCGCCAACCGCGGCGAGCAGGAGGTGGCCCGCGCGCTCGAGGAGGCCGTCCTCGAGGTGAGCCCCATGGTCACCAAGCGGATCCAGCCGCTCTGGTCGCTGGCCAACGTCGCCACCCTGGTCGGCCTGATCGGCACCATCACCGGCCTGATCGGCACCTTCAAGTCGCTGGGCGCCGCCAGCCCGGAGATGAAGCAGGTGATGCTCTCCAAGGGCATCTCCGAGGCCATGAACAACACCGCCTTCGGCCTCACCATCGCAGTGGTCTGCATCGTGGCCCACCTGCTGCTCAGTTCGAAGGCCAAGGCGATGATCGAGGAGATCGAGTACAGCGCCCTCAAGCTGGAGAACCTGCTGAGCCGGCGCGGCGCCGGCGAGACCAACCCGCTCGAGTCGGCGGGGGCCTAGCCCCCGGGCGGGCGGCGGCCGGCCAGGGGATCCCGATGCGAAGGCGCATCCGCGATGAAGAGGAGACGGGCGAGCTCAACATCGTCCCCTACCTCGACGTGGTCGTGAACCTCGTCATGTTCATGCTGCTCAGCATGACCGGGCTGATCACGCTCGGCGTGCTCAACGTCTCGGCCCCGAAGATCGGCGGGGAGGGCGGCGCGGCGGCGGCCCAGGAGTCGGGCCCCAAGCTGCTGCTGACCGTGGCGGTGGGGCGCCAGGGCTTCTACATCGCAGGCGCCGGAGGCGTGCTCGGCCCCGACGCCAACGCCACCGACCTGACCCGGCGGCCGACCATCCCGCTGCTTGACGACGGCACCTACGACTACGCCGCGCTCTCGGCGCAGCTCTCGACCATCAAGGAGAAGTTCCCCAACGAGAGCCAGGTGATCCTGACCGCCGACGGCTCGGTGGTCTACGACATCCTCATCCAGACCATGGACGCCTGCCGCGAGCAGGTCGTGAAGGCGGCCGATGGCAAGGTGGAGCGCAAGCCGCTCTTCTTCGACGTCTCCCTCTCGGTGATCGGGTGAGCGATGCCGTCGCCTGAGTCGATCCGCCACGAGGCGCTGGCCGCGCTCAAGCTCGAGCGCCAGACCCGCAACTACCGCCGCGCCAAGCGCAAGGCGCGCGAGCGGGCCAGCGAGATCAAGGAGCTCAACATCGTGGCCATGATGGACATGATGACGATCCTGCTGGTCTTCCTGCTCAAGTCGTACCAGGCCTCCACGCTCAGCGTGAACATGAGCGAGGGGCTGACCATCCCGGTCTCCTCGACGCAGCTGGCCCCCCAGGAGAACATCTCCATCACCGTCTCGATGCACGAGGTGGCGGTGAACGACCGCAAGGTGGTGGCGCTCCAGGCCGGGGTCATCCCCCCCGCCTACAAGGAGGGCGGCAGGGTCGAGGCCTTCTACGTCGGCGCGGTCTTCGAGGCGCTCAAGAAGGAGGTCGACAAGCAGAAGTACATCGCCCAGTACAACAAGAACGCCCCGTTCAGCGGGCGCATCAACATCATCGCCGACAAGAAGGTGACCTACCGGACGCTGATGGAGGTGCTCTACACGGCCGGGCAGGCCGAGCTGGGCGAGTACAAGTTCATGGTGATGAAGAACGAGTAGGGCGCCGCCCCGCTTCAGACCGCCCTGGCGCCCCGCTCGGAGCCCTCGGCGGCCTCGGCGGCCTCGGCGCACCCGGCGCAGCGGATCGCCCAGGGCAGCACCTCGAGCCGGCGCGGCTCGATGCCCTCGCCGCACTCGGCGCAGGTCCCCCAGCGACCCTCGTCGATGCGCGCCAGCGCCGCCTCGAGGCGCAGCAGCTCGTGCCGCTCGGCCTCGCTGAGCCGCGACAGGTCGGCGCCGCTCTGCTCGGTCTGCGCCACCTCCTCGAACTCATGGCTCCGCTCCGCGGCGAGCAGCCCGGCCAGCTCCGCCTCCGCGCGGTGGGTGGCCTGGAGGACCGCGTCGCGCCGCCGCTCCAGCTCCCGCTTCGCCTGCTGCTGTCTGCTGTTGGGCACGTTGCACTCCCTTCGAGGAGAAGCGTATACCCCTCCCGCCCCGCGGGTCCGACCCCGGTGGGTCGTCGAGCGAGCGGAGCGCAGGGGCGTGACCTGATGACGCAGCGGGTGACCATCGTGGGCGCGGGGCTGGCCGGCTGCGAGGCCGCCTGGCGGCTGGCCCGGGAGGGGGTCGGCGTCGAGCTCTGGGAGATGAAGCCGGCGCGCCGCTCGGCGGCCCACGTGCTCGACGGGCCCTGCGAGCTGGTCTGCTCCAACTCGCTCCGCTCCGACAACCCCCTCAACGCCGTCGGGCTGCTCCACGAGGAGCTGCGCCGCCTCGGCAGCCTGGTGCTCTCGGTCGCCGACGAGACCCGGGTGCCGGCCGGCGACGCGCTGGCCGTCGATCGCGAGCGCTTCAGCCGCACGGTCGCGGAGCGGCTCGACGGCTGCGCCGCCATCAGCCGCCGGGCCGGAGAGGTCACGGCGCTGCCGGACGGCCCGGGCCTGGCGCTGCTGGCGACCGGCCCGCTCACCGGCGACGCCCTGGCCGCCGAGCTGCAGGCGCTCTGCGGCGGGCGGCTGGCCTTCTACGACGCCATCGCCCCCATCATCACCGCCGAGTCGATCGACATGGGGATCGCCTACGCCAAGTCGCGCTACGACAAGGGGAGCGGCCCCGACTACCTCAACCTGCCGCTCGACGAGGCGCAGTACGGGGCCTTCGTGGAGGCGCTGCTGGCCGGCGAGAAGGTGGCGCCCCACGGCTTCGAGGAGCCGCGCTACTTCGACGGCTGCCTGCCCATCGAGGTGATGGCGGAGCGCGGGCGCGAGGTGCTGGCGCACGGGCCGCTCAAGCCGGTCGGGCTCGAGGACCCGCGCACCGGCCGCCGGCCCCACGCGGTGGTGCAGCTGCGGCGCGAGGACGTGGCCGGCACCGCCTGGAACCTGGTCGGCTTCCAGACCCGGCTCACCTGGCCCGAGCAGCGGCGCATCTTCCGCGCCCTGCCGGGGCTGGCCAAGGCCGAGTTCCAGCGCCTCGGGCAGGTGCACCGCAACACCTTCGTCGACGCGCCGCGGGTGCTGGGGGGCGATCTCTCGGTGAAGGCGCGGCCGCACCTCTTCCTGGCCGGGCAGATCACCGGGGTGGAGGGGTACGTCGAGTCGGCCGCCTGCGGCCACCTTGCGGCGAGGGCGATCCTCGACCGGCTGGCGGGGCGCCCCTTCGCGCCGCCGCCGGCGGTCACCGCCCTCGGCGCGCTGCACCGCCACCTCACCGGCGAGGCCCACCCGCCGGGGCACGAGCACCAGCCGAGCAACGTCATCTTCGCCCTCTTCCCGCCGCTCCCTGAGCGGGTGCGCGGCGGCAAGGAAGGGCGCAAGATGGCGCACGTGGAGCGGGCGCGAAAGGAGCTGGGCACGTGGATCTCGTGATCGAGGAGGCGGGCCCGCTATGCCGGGCCAGGTCGCCGCTGGCGCTGCTGGCCTGCTGCCTGGGACTGGGCCTGGCCGGCTGCCAGGGCGCGGGGCGCGCCGAACCGCCCGCGCTCGGCAAGCTGCTGCTGGCCGGAAACGTCCGGGCCCTGCAGGCCTCGGCCGACGGTGGCTGGCTGGCGCTGCTCGACGGCTGCGTCGAGGTCAAGGGGCGCTTCCTCCCGGTCGGGACCGCGACCTGCGACCTCAAGGTCATGCCCTCGGCGGGCGGCGACGCGCGGGTGGTGGGCAGGGCGGTGCCGACCCTGGCGCACGGCATGGCCTTCGCGCCGGAGGGCGGCGCGCTCTCGGCGCTGGCCGACTACGACTTCGAGACGGGGGCGGGGACCCTGCTGCTGGTGCGGGAGGGGGTGGCGAGGGAGGTGGCGCGAGGCGTCACCTTCCACGGGTTCGTGCCTGGAGGGGGCGGGGCCTTGCTGGCGGTCTCCGGCGGCGGCCTGGTCGCCGTGGGGGCCGACGGCGCGCCGCGGGCGGTGGCGGGCACCGCGGGGGTCGCCTCCTTCGCGCTGCAGCCGGCGGGCGTCGACGGGGGCTGGATCGGGCTGGCGCGCCAGCCCATCGGCGCCGGCGGGGCGCTGCTCGGCCTGACGCCCGAGCTCGACCGGGGACGGCCGGTGGCGACCCGGACCTCCGACTACGCCCTGGCCCGGCGCGGGGGGCGCTACGCCTTCGCGGTCCAGGAGCGCGGCGAGGCGGCCCTCTGGATGGGGCGCGGGGAGCGGCCGGCGCGGGTGGGGAGCGGCGCCCGGCTCTTCGCGCTCGCTGCCGGCGGCGAGGCGGTGGCCTGGATCTCCGAGGCGGCGCCGGGCAAGCAGGGGGACCTGCAGCTGGCCACCGGGATCGGCGCGCCGACCCGGGTGGCGCGCGAGGTGGGCGAGTTCCGCTGGTCGGCGAGCGCGCCGCGGCTCGCCTGGCTGGAGCAGTACGACCCGAGGGGCCGGGCCGGCCTGCTCGGCGTCGGCGGGCCGGGGATGGCGCCGCGAACCTTCGCCAGGAACGTCTCCGACTTCGAGCTCTCCGCCGACGGGGACCAGGTGGCCTTCCTGCGCCACACCGTCGAGGGCGGGTACTCGGTCGACCTCTGGACCGGCGCGGTCGACGGCGAGCCTCGCCAGGTGGCGCGCGGCGTATTCGGCTTCTCCTTCTCGCCCGACGGCCGCTGGCTCTACTACCGGACCCGCTGCACGCGGAACGGCGAGGCCTGCGACCTCGAGCGGGTCGCGGCCGGCGGCGCGGCCGGGGCGGCGCCCGAGCAGATCGCCCCGGGCGTGAAGAGCTTCGAGTTCGATCCCCGCGACGCTGCGCGCCTGCTGATCACCTGGCAGCGGGCCGACCTGGTGGCGCTCGACTTCGGCGTCTGGCGGGACGGGGCCCTGGCCAGGGTCGACGGCGGGGCGCTGCCGGGGAGCGTCCGCTTCCTCGGCCCCGACTCCAGGCGGGTGGCCTTCGCGGTGGTGCAGCCGAAGCGCAGCGGGGTCTACGTTGCTGAACTGCCGGTGGCCGGGCTGCCGGAGGCGAGGCGCTCGGGGAGGTAGGGAGGCTTGAGGAGAGGAACTCGCTCCCGGCGGCGGCTGGTGCTACCCATCTCGCATGGCCGCCGTCCCCGCCGACGCCCTCGCCCCGGAGCTCCAGCGCTTCGAGGACTACCTGCGGGTGGAGCGCCGCGCCTCGCCGCACACGCTGCAGGCCTACCGCTCCGACCTGGCCCAGTACGCCGCCTGGCTCGGCGGCCGCGGCGCCGCCCTCGTCCCCTCGTCGCCCACGCTGGTGCGCGGCTTCATCGCCAGCACCGCCGCCGAGGTCGGCCCGGCCACGCAGGCCCGCAAGCTCTCGGCGATCCGCTCCTTCTATCGCCACCTGGTCCGGGAGGGGCTGGCCGGGAGCAACCCGGCCCGCGCCGTGGCCTCGCCGCGCCAGCCGAGGAGGCTCCCCGAGGTGCTCCCCGAGGAGGAGACCGCGGCGCTGGTCGAGGCGCCCGGCGCCGACGGTGACCCGCTCCACCTGCGCGACCGCGCCTTCATGGAGCTGCTCTACGCCTCCGGCCTGCGCGTCTCGGAGCTGACCGGCCTCGACGTCGACGGGGTCGACCTGCCCCAGGGGCTGGTCCGCGTGCTCGGCAAGCGGCGCAAGGAGCGGATCGTCCCGGTCGGCGGCCAGGCCCGCGAGGCGCTGCGGCGCTACCTGGCCACGGCCCGCCCCACGCTGGCGGCCCGCCCGGCCGGCCGGACCGCGCCGCAGGCGCTCTTCCTCAACTTCCGCGGCGGCCGCCTCACCAGCCGCTCGGTGGCCCGCCTCATCGACGGCTGGGTCGAGAAGGTCGGGCTGCCGCGCCACGTCCACCCGCACGTGCTCCGCCACTGCTTCGCCACCCACCTGCTCACCAACGGCGCCGACCTGCGCGGCATCCAGGAGCTGCTCGGCCACGCCTCGCTCTCCACCACGCAGCGCTACACCCACCTCGACTGGAAGCGCCTGGCCACCGTCTACGACCAGGCCCACCCCCGTGCCCACAAGCCCTGAGCCGCGGCGGCGGCCACCGCCAGGTCACGCCGCCTCGCGCTGGATCGCGCGCCCGGCACTTGATACAAGCTCGCAATGACGCCCACCGAGTCGATGGTCCAGCGCGCCCAGGCCGTCTTCACGCCCAACTACCGGCAGGCGGCGGTGGTGCTAGTGCGCGGCCAGGGCAGCCGCGTCTGGGACGCCGAGGGGCGCGCGTACCTCGACTGCATCGCCGGCATCGCCACCTGCGCGCTCGGCCACTGCCACCCGGCCCTGGTCGAGACCATCGAGCGGCAGGCCCGTGAGCTCTGGCACGTCTCCAACCTCTTCTACAACCCGCGCGCCGTGGAGCTCTGCGAGGCCCTGGTGCGCAGCTCGGACTTCGCCCGGCGGGTCTTCCTGTGCAACAGCGGCGCCGAGTCGAACGAGGCGATGCTCAAGCTGGCGCGCAAGTACCAGGCCGACCTCGGCCACCCCGAGCGCCACGAGATCATCGCCTGCCACAACTCCTTCCACGGCCGGACCATGTTCGCGCTGGCGGCCACCGGGCAGCCCAAGTACCACCACGGCTTCGAGCCGCTGGTGCCCGGCGTGCGCCACATCCCCTTCGGCGACGTGGCGGCGCTCGAGGCGGCGCTCACCGACCGGACCGCCGCCTTCATCGTCGAGCCGATCCAGGGCGAGGCCGGGGTCTTCCCGGCGCCGGCCGGCTACCTGGCGGCGGCCCGCGAGCTGACCCGCCGGCGCGGCGCGCTGCTCTGCTTCGACGAGGTGCAGGTCGGCATGGGGCGCACCGGCAAGCTCTGGGGCCACGAGTGGGACGGGGTGACGCCCGACCTGATGTCGGCGGCCAAGGCGCTCGCCAACGGCTACCCCATGGGCGCGCTGCTGGCCACCGAGGAGGTCGGGCTCCACCTCACGCCCGGCAGCCATGCCTCCACCTTCGGTGGAAACGCGCTCGGCGCGGCCGTGGCGCTCCGCTCGCTGGAGCTGATCGGCGAGGCCCTGCCCAACGCCCTGAGAATCGGCGCCCGGCTCACCGAGCGGCTCACCGCGCTGCGGAGCGGGGGGCGGGTGGTCGAGGTGCGCGGGCGCGGCCTGCTGCTCGGCGTGGTCCTGCAGGGGGTCGACGCCGGGGCCGTGGTGGCCCTGGCGCGGCAGGGCGGCCTGCTCTGCAACGCCATCGGCGAGACGGTGGTGCGGCTCGCCCCGGCGCTCAACCTGACCGCGGCCGAGGCCGACGAGGCGGTCGAGAAGCTGGGCGCCGCCATCGCCGCGGCGCCAGCGAGGGCGCCATGAGCCCGGCCAAGCGCGACTTCCTGCGCATCACCGACCTCGACCGCGGGGCCCTGCTCGAGCTGCTGGAGCGGGCCGCCGAGTGGAAGCTGCTGGGGCGCAAGGGGCCGCGGCCGCTGGCCGGCATGACCATCGGGCTGGTCTTCGAGAAGGCCTCGACCCGCACCCGCGTCTCCTTCGAGGTGGCCGCCGCCCAGCTCGGCGCCGGCGCCATCTTCCTCTCGCCACGGGACACCCAGCTCGGCCGGGGCGAGCCGCTCCAGGACACCGCCCGGGTGCTGGCCCGCTACCTCGACGCCCTGGTGATCCGCACCTTCGAGCACGAGAAGCTGGCCCAGATCGCCAGCTACGCGAGGGTGCCGGTGGTGAACGCCCTCACCGACGCCTCGCACCCCTGCCAGGTGCTGGCCGACCTGCTCACCACCGCCGAGCGGTTCGGCGCCGAGAGCCTGCAGCGCCCCGGCCTGCGGGTGGCCTGGATTGGCGACGGCAACAACATGGCCAACAGCTGGCTGGAGGCCTGCGCCCTGCTCGGCTTCGAGCTCTCCCTGGCCTGCCCCTCCGGCTACGATCCCGACGCCGCGCTCCTGGCCCGCTGCGCCGGCCGGGCCCGGGTGGTCCGCACCCCGGCCGAGGCGGTGGCCGGGGCCCACGTCATCAACACCGACGTCTGGGCCTCGATGGGGCAGGAGGCGGAGCAGGCCAGGCGGGTGCGCGACTTCGCCGGCTTCATCGTCGACGAGCCGCTGGTGGCCCGGGCCCGCCCCGACGTCATCGTGCTCCACTGCCTCCCGGCGCACCGCGGCGAGGAAATCAGCGAGGCGGTGCTGGAGGGGCCCCGCTCGGCCGTCTTCGACCAGGCCGAGAACAGGCTCCACGTCCAGAAGGCGCTGCTCGAGTCGCTGCTGGCCGGCGATTGACCCCCGGCGGCCCGGCTGACTACATTCACGCATTTCGAGCCGGTTCGGATCGTCCAGGGCGCGCGGGGGCTCCTCGAGTGAGTGGGCATCGTCACAAGGACCACCAGTTCAACGAGGCGGCGCTCGCCGAGCCGGTCGAACTCGACCTGGAGCAGCGCAAGACCATCCTCTTTTCCGAGGCCGGCCTGCCCACCTGGACCCACTGGCAGGTGCTCGGACTGGAGTGGAACGCCACGCCCGAGGCGGTCCGCGCCGCCTACCTGGAGCAGGTGAAGATCTTCCACCCCGACCGCTACGCCGGGAAGAAGCTGGGCAGCTACCGCGTGCGGCTGGAGCGTGTCTTCCGCAGGCTCACCGAGGCGAGAGAGGTGCTGACCAGCGAGGTCGACCGCGCCCCCTACGTGCTGGCCACCGCGCCCGCCCTCGAGGTGACCCGGCTCGAGGCCAGGCGGCTCGAGGACGAGCGGCGCTCGGTGGAGCGGCGCGGGAGGCTGGCCCGCCACAACCCCATGCTGGCGCGGGCCGAGCGCATCACCACCCTGATGAAGCACGGGCGCGAGATGATGGCCGCGGGCCAGTTCGACCAGGCGGCCAACGACTTCCAGCTGGTGGCCAGCCTCGACCCGGGCAACACCGAGGCCGGGCCGCTGGCCGCCGTGGCCCGCAAGAAGGGGCTGGAGGCCCGGGTCAACGAGTGCCTCGAGAAGGCCCACGCCGCCGAGGCGATGGGGAGCTGGCAGGGGGCGCTGGCCGCCTACCGGGCCGCCATCGAGATCGACCCGGTGCACATCCGCTCGATGGTGCTGGCCAGCCGTGCCGCCCTCATGCTCGGGGATGCCGGCGGGGCGCGCGGGCTGGCCGAGCAGGCCATCAAGGTCCAGCCGCGCAGCGCGGTCGCCCACGAGGCGCTCGGGCTGGCGCTCGAGGCCGACGGCCAGAAGGGCGACGCCAAGAGGGCCCTGGAGCGCGCCGTGGAGATCGATCCGCGCCTCGACTCGGCCAAGGAGCGGCTCAAGAAGCTGCGCTGGAGCTTCCTCTGATGATCGACCAGGAACCCGTCATCGGCATCGACCTCGGCACCACCAACTCGGTGGTGGCCACCATCGGCGACGGCGTGCCGCGCGTCATCCCCAACCGCAGCGGGCAGCTGCTCACCCCGTCGGTGGTGGCGATCGCCAAGAACGGGAAGCCGCTGGTGGGGGGGCTGGCCAAGCGCCAGTCGATCACCAACGCCGAGAACACCGTCTACGCCGCCAAGCGGCTCATCGGCCGCCGCTGGGGCTCCAAGGAGGTCGAGGACGCCCGCAGGGTCCTGCCCTACGAGCTGGTGGCCGGCCCGGACGGCAACGACGTGCGGGTGATGCTGGGCGGCAAGCCGGTGTCGGTGGCCGAGATCTCCTCGCAGGTGCTGGCCGAGCTCAAGGCCGACGCCGAGGCCTGGTTCAAGCGCCCGGTCACCCGGGCCGTCATCACCGTGCCGGCCTACTTCAACGACGGGCAGCGCCAGGCCACCAAGGACGCCGGCCGCATCGCCGGGCTCGAGGTGCTGCGCATCATCAACGAGCCGACCAGCGCCGCGCTGGCCTACGGGTTCGGGAAGAAGCTCGAGAAGAAGGTGGTGGTCTTCGACCTGGGCGGCGGCACCTTCGACGTCTCGGTGCTCGACATCGGGCAGAGCGTCTACGACGTCATCGCCGTGGGTGGCGACACCTACCTGGGCGGCGAGGACTTCGATCGCCGCATCATGGACTGGCTCACCTTCAACTTCGCCAAGGAGAACGGCGGCGTCGACCTGCGCCAGGACAAGATGGCCCTGCAGCGCCTGCGCGACGCGGCCGAGAAGGCCAAGTGCGAGCTCTCCGGGACGCCTTCGGCCGACATCCACCTGCCGTTCCTGGCCGCGGCCGGGGAGGGCCGGGCGGCGCTCCACCTCACCAAGCAGCTGACCCGGGAGAAGCTCGAGGAGCTCACCAAGGACCTGGTGGAGCGCTGCGTCGCCGTGACCGAGAAGACCCTCAAGGACGCCGGGGTGCGGCCCAACCAGGTCGACGAGGTGATCCTGGTGGGCGGCATGACTCGCATGCCCCGGGTGCAGCGGGCGGTGCGCGACTTCTTTGGCCGCGAGCCGAGCAAGGGCGTCCACCCCGACGAGGTGGTGGCGCTGGGGGCGGCCATCCAGGCCCAGGCCCTGGTGGCCCCCAGCATCCAGGGCGCCGAGGTGCTGCTGCTCGACGTGACGCCGCAGAACCTCGGCATCATGGTGGTGGGCGGGTACTTCCAGACCATCATCCCGCGCAACACCACCGTCCCGACCAACCAGACCCACCTCTTCACGACCGTGCAGGACAACCAGACCTCGGTCCGCATCGCCGTCCTGCAGGGCGAGAGCGACAAGGCCACCGACAACGAGCTGCTGGGCGAGTTCGTGCTGGCCGGGATCCGCCCGGCTCGCCGCGGCGAGGTGGCCATCGAGATCACCTTCGACATCAGCGCCGACGGCATCGTCGGGGTCTCGGCCCGCGACGTCGACACCGGGCAGGAGCAGTCGATCAACGTCACGGCCACCTCCGGGCTCACCGAGGACGAGCTCAAGCGGATCATCGACGAGCACCTCGACGACCAGCTGGAGAAGAAGCAGTCGACCGCCGACCTGGAGCGCTCCCGCAGCCGGGTGGCGGCGGTGGTGGCGGAGATCGAGGCGATGGTCCCCGACGTCCAGAAGGCGCTGGAGCGCTCCCGCTTCGGCCGCGACGCGGTGCAGAAGGCCGAGGGGGTGCTGGCCCGGGCCCGGCTGGCCCTCGACGGCAAGGACACCGACGAGCTCACCAAGGTGTCCGAGGCGCTGGAGCGCACCCTGCAGCTCTTCAAGGGGCTGGCGGCGGCCCCTCCCGAGGGGAGCTGAGCCTTGGCGACCGCCCAGGCGCTGGTGGAGCAGGGGATCCGGGCCTACGTCGAGGGGCGGCTCGACGAGTCTCGGCGGCTGCTCGAGGAGGCGCTCCAGGTCGATCCGGGCAACGCCCGGGCCCGCTCCTACCTGCTGCTCCTCCCGGGCGGCCTCTCGAGCGGGGCGGCCAACCGGCCGTCGCGCACCCAGGCCGCGCGGCGCACCACGCCGGTCCCGTTCCCGGTGACGCGGGCCACGCCGCTTCCGTTCCTCTCGGCAGAGCCGACCGCCACGCAGGCTCCGGTCGCGCCGGCGGCCCCGGCCCCGGCTCCGGCCCCGGCCCCGGCTCCGGCCCCGGCCCCGGCTCCGGCCCCGCCCCCGCCCCCGGCCCCGGCTCCGGCCCCGGCTCCGGCTCCGGCTCCGCCGAAGGTCGAGGCGCAGCCGCCTCCGGACCTGTCGATCGACATCCCCTTCGAGATCACCGGGGAGCACGCGCTCGGGAAGCCCCCGGAGGCGCCCGTCGAGCCGTCGCCGATGCCATGGCCAGCGCCCCTCCGTGAGCCTCCCGCCGCGCAGGAGCCCGCGCCGGAGACGACCGCGCCGGAGACGACCGCGCCACCGCCGCCGATCGAGCCGGCGCCGATCGAGCCGGCCGCAGCCGCGATCGAGCCACCGCCGCACCACGACCCCGCGGGCGACTACGCCCCCTCTCCGTGGGACGACGGCCCGGCCTCGGCGCCGTCCATCCTGCTCGGCAGCGAGGGCGGCCTCGACCTCGAAGCGGTGGCAGAGAAGTCGGACGTGCGCCTGCTGGTCCCCAAGGCCGGCCGTCCCTCCACGCCCCAGGAGGACGTCGCGGTCTGGATGACCGCCGCCAAGGACCTGCTGGCGCTCGGTGACTTCTCAGGGTCGCTGGAGATGATCGAGAAGATCCTCAAGGTCGACCCGGAGCAGGCCGAGGCCCGCGACTACCTCACCACCAACGAGTCGACGCTGGTGGCGATGTACGAGTCGAAGCTCGGTCCGCTCGCCAGGATCCCCCGGCTCGCCATCAAGCCCGAGGAGATCATGTGGCTCAACCTCGACCACCGGGCCGGCTTCCTGCTCTCGCAGATCGACGGCACCGTCGACTACGAGACCCTCTTCGCGCTCTCCGGCCTGCCGCGCCTCGACACCGCCCGCATCCTGGCGGCGCTGCTGGCCGACGACGTCATCACCGCATAATCGCGACGAGGCCGGCTTCTGGTGGCCTCGTCGCAAACTTCGAGCACCTGCTCCTGCCCTCGCCACGGCCGGCCCGCCGGCTTCGGCGCGCCGGCCTCAGTTCCGCACCACCGCGCTCCAGGTCCCGCGCACCACCAGCTCGCCGCGCTGGTTGATGGTCTCGGTGGTCACCTCGACGAAGTCGAGCGGCCCCCGCTCCTGGAGGCGGGTGATCTCCCCGGTGGTCTGGAGCACGTCGCCGGCCCGCACCACGCCGAGCAGCTCCAGCTCCTGGCCGTTGTGGAGCAGCCGCAGCACGTTGAGCCCCAGCTCCGGGTCCTTGCAGGCGAAGGAGAAGGGCTGGATCGCGAAGAGGGTGGCGAAGCCGGGCGGGGCCACCAAAGCGCCGTGGGGCGAGGCCGCCGCCGCCGCCTCGTCCCAGCACCAGGGGTGGGCGTCGACGGGCGGGTGGGCGTAGATGCGGCCGGGGATGCCACCGCAGATGGTGGCCGTGAAGTCGCGGATCTGCTCCGCGCCGACCGCGAAGCGGTAGGGGCCGTAGCGTCGCCCCAGCATCGCCTTGTTGACCGTCACGCCCAGCTCCCCGGGATGGTGGCGTCGGCGGCGGCGCCCTTGAGCACCTCTTCGCCGCGCTGGTTGGTGGCCGAGAGCTCGAGCCGGAGCAGCGGCCCCTCGATGGCGGTGCAGCGCCCCCGGAAGGTCAGGACGTCGCCGACCTGGACCGGCTTGGTGAAGCGGGCCTGGACCCGGCGGACGCAGGTCGGATCGCCGAGGTAGGCCGAGCAGGCGTCGGCCAGCCAGGCGAAGGTGCACATGCCCTGGAGGATCACGCCCTGGTACCCGGCGTCGCGGGCGACCGCGGCGTCGATGTGGATGGGGTTGAAGTCGCCGGAGGCGGCCGCGTAGTAGATGGGCCGGTAGAGGTCGACCTCCCGGACCCGCTCGAAGGTGTCGCCCACGGCGAAGCGCGGTGGCGTCATGGCTGGCCCGCCGCGGGAGGGGGCGCCGCCTCGCCGCCGGCCAGGGCCTGCTGCCGGGCCAGGCTGGCCTGGACAAACTCGATGATCCGGTCGAGGTAGGCGGTGATGGGCGGGCACTGGACCCCGCTCCCCTCCAGCAGCGCCAGCAGGTGGCGGGTGTCGTAGCGGGCCAGGTGGTCGACGTAGTGGAAGGCCTGGCCGGTCCGCCACCCGAAGCGGCTCAGCAAGGGCAGGTGGCGCAGCGCCGCCAGGGCCCGCTGCGGCACCGGCACCGTCGTCAGGCGCCGCCCCAGCCGGCCGGCGATCAGCTCGTAGACGGCCTGGGCCGCGACCGGCGCCGGGTCGACGACGTGGACGGTCTTCCCCACCGCCCCGGGGTGGGCGCCCAGCACCAGGGCGGCGTCGATCACGAAGTCGATGGGCACCACGTTGAGCGGCGCCAGCGAGTCGTCGGGGAGCGGCAGCGGCATGGCCACCGGGGCGTTGACGAGCGCCATGGCCAGGGCGTAGGGCCCCTCGAACCGGTCGATCTCCCCGGTGCGCGAGTCGCCGATCACCAGGCTGGGGCGGAGCACGGTGACCGGCAGCGCGCCGGCGGCCCGCCGCACCAGCACCTCGGCCTGGTACTTGGTGGCCTCGTAGGGGTTGTGGAACTTCTGCCCGGCCTCGAGCTCGTCCTCCAGCACCGTGCCGGTGCGCGTCCCGGAGACGAAGGCGGTGGAGAAGTGGACGAAGCGCTCCAGCCCCGGGGCCTGGGCGGCCAGCTCGAGCAGCTGGCGCGTCCCCTCCACGTTGACGCGCTTGAGAAGCAGGTCCTCGGTGCCGAGCCGGGTCTTGGCGCCGAGGTGCCAGGCGGTGGTGAGGCGGCTGGAGAGGGAGCGCCACTCGGCGCCGGAGAGGCCGAGGTGAATGTAGGTGAGGTCCCCCTCCAGCACCTCGACGCCGGGGCGCCCCTGCAGGGCGGCGCGGGCCGCCGCCGCGCTGGGCGGCTGGACCAGCAGGGCGAGCCGCTCGCCAGCGGCCAGCAGCCGCTCCACCAGCTGCTTGCCGAGGAGGCCGGGGTAGCCCGTCACCAGGTGGAGCCGCTCGCCCATCACCGCTCAATAGCGCGCCGGCGCCCCGCCGGGAAGCCTCCGGCCCAGCCCGGCCTTCAGATCGGCCAGCAGCCGGGCCGCCCTGGGGCCGAGCGGGAGGGTCTCGTCGCCGTTCTCGATCACGGCGTCGGCCAGGGCGACCTTGCGCTCGATGGGCCACTGCGCCTGCAGCCGGGCCTCGGCCTCGGCCGGCGAGAGGCCGTCGCGTGCCGCCAGCCGTCGCAACTGGGCCTGGCGCGGCGCCTCGACCACCACCACCAGCGCCATGCCGGCGTCGAGGCCGGCCTCGTAGAGCAGCGGGGTGTCGTAGAAGACCAGCGGCTCGCCGGCCGCCTCGAGCCGGGCCGTCTCGGCGGCGGTGGCGGCCCGGATGGCCGGGTGGGTGATCGACTCCAGCCGCCGGCGCGCCGTCTCGTCGCCGAAGACCCGGGCGCCGAGCGCCTTGCGATCGAGCCGGCCGTCGGGGCCGATCACGCCGGGGAAGAGCTGGGCGATGGCCGCCAGCGCCGGGGTGCCGGGCTCCACCACGCGGCGCGCCAGCTGGTCGGCGTCGAGGACCGGGACCCCGAGCGCGCGCAGCGCGGCGGCGAAGGTGCTCTTGCCCGTGGCGATCCCGCCGGTGAGGCCGATCAGCCTCACGGTCACTTCGCCGGCGGCTCGGCGTCGTCGGGCGGGGTGCTCTCGGTGGGCGGCCTGGCCCCGGCCTTCTCGGCAGGCGGCCTGGCCTTGCCCTCGGCCGCCTTGGCGGCGGTCCCGGCGCTGAAGGAGATGGCCTGGACCAGCCCCTCCTTGTCGAAGAAGACGGTCACGCCCTTGACCGGGTACTGCCAGACCTTCTGGAAGGTGTCGGTGAAGGTCTTGCTGGTCGGCTTGCCGTAGGTCCCCTCGATCGACTCGCCGTCGAGCTGGGCGGCGAGGAAGACGGTGATCTCCTCGACCACGCCGTCGGGGCGCAGGTGGAACTGCGCCTCGCGCGTGCCGGGGAGCGCCTGCTCGCCCTTGTAGGCCAGCACCACGCGGGCGCCGCGCTTCACGCGGCTGGTCGGCTCGTTGAATTTCGTGGTGACCTCCTCGCTGGTCGACCGGCCCGGCTCGATCCCCTGCCAGGCCTTGGCGGGGACCACGACGGGGAGGGCGAGGGCGGCGAGGAGGGCGACGATGCGCATCGGGGCCATGGCTCACTATATACTGCCGCCGTGCGCACCCTCATCATCGTCGTGGCCGTCTGGCTGCCGGCCCTGGCCGGGGCCGGCGACCTGGTCGGACCGGAGACCTGCAAGGGGTGCCACCCGGCCGCCTGGGCCAGCTGGAAGGAGGGGCCGCACGCCCGGGCCCTGGAGAGCCTGCCGCCGGCCCGCCGCGCCGACAAGCGCTGCCTCTCCTGCCATGCGCCGGCCGCCGAGGCCGGCATGAGCGGGGTCGGCTGCGAGGCCTGTCACGGCCCGGGACGCCGCTACGTTGCCGGGTACGTGATGCGCGACGCCGAGCTGGCACGGGCCGTCGGCCTGACCGACCCGGCCGAGAAGGTCTGCCTGGCCTGCCACACCGAGAGCACGCCCAGCCTCGGCAAGTTCGACTACGCCCGCAAGGTGAAGCTGATCGCCCACCCGTCGCCGGCCGTCGGCAAGTAGTCCCACCGTCGCACCAGCGCCGCGCCAGGGTTCACCGTGCCCATCCAGGTCGTCTCCGCCGAGTTCCTGCAGACCTCCACCAAGCCCTCCGAGTGGCCGCGCGGCGACTTCCCGGAGTTCGCCTTCGTGGGGCGCAGCAACGTCGGCAAGTCCTCGATGCTCAACGCCCTGACCCGCAAGAAGGGGCTGGCGCGGGTCTCCAACACGCCGGGCCGGACTCGCGCCCTGCAGTTCTTCGAGGTGCGCTACCGGCCCAACCCGGCGGCGCGGGCGAGGGTGGTCCGCTTCTGCGACCTCCCGGGCTACGGCTACGCCAAGGTCTCCAAGGACGAGCGGGCCAAGTGGACCGCCATGATCGAGGACTACCTGCGCGAGCGCCACACGCTGCGGGCGGTGGTGCTGATCGTCGACGCCCGGCACGAGCCGATGGAGTCGGACCAGGACGCCCTGCAGTTCCTCTCCGGCGCCGGGCGGACCGTGGTGGTGGCGGCCACCAAGATGGACAAGCTGGCCCGCACCAAGCGGGTCCAGGCGCTGCGGACCGCCGAGAAGGCGATGGGGCTCGCCCAGGGCGACGCCGAGCCGTTCTCGGCCGAGGAGGGGACCGGCACCGACGCCCTCTGGGCCCGAATCAACCGGCTGGCGCAGGCCGGGCCGGACGGGGCGGGCGGGCCGACCGGGCCGGGTGAGGGCCCGGGATAGCTGGCAGCCTCCGGCGGGTCTTGGCGCGCGGGTCGCGCCCGGCCTCACCCGCGCTTGCGCGCCTCGAGCTCGGCGAGGATCCGCTCCAGCCGCCGCTCCTCGGGGCCGACGTCGAAGCCGACGTCGCGCGCCCCGTCGACGACCGCCAGGCAGAAGAGGAAGGTGTCCATCTGGCCGCGCTCGGGCGGATCGTCCGGGTGGTCGAGCAGGAAGTGGGTGAGCCGTCCCTCGGCCGCCTGCAGGTCGCGCAGGCAGACGGCGCGCGGCAGGCCGGGGAGGGGACCGCTCGAGGCGGTCGAGGGGGCGAAGGCAAGCCCCTGGTCGGCCAGCGCCAGCGAGCCGCCGTCGCCGAGCGCCAGCGCCAGGTAGGGGCGCTGGCTGTCGGCGTCGATCCGCTCCTCCAGCCAGGCGACCCGGGCCCAGTCGAGCGCCAGCACCTTCTGCGCCGCCACGTCGAGCAGCAGCCCCCCCTCGCCGTCCCAGCCGAGCGCGAAGGGGTGGGCGGCCACGAACCGCGTGAGCAGCGCCCGCTGCGCCCCCCGCTCGGTCACCCGCTCGATGGCCCGCTCGGTCACGGCGCCTTCCAGGCGACCTTGAGGATGGTCGCCTCGGCCGGGCCGGCCGGGCGCTGCACCGTCACCACCTCCCCCTTCTTCTTGCCGAGCAGGGCCCGCCCCAGCGGGGAGTCGACCGAGAGCAGGCCGCGGGCCACGTCGAACTCGTCGGCGCCGACCAGGCGCCAGGTCCGGGCCTCGCCGTCCTCCTGCTCGACGGTGACCCAGGCGCCGAACCAGGCCTTGCCGCTCCTGTCCGGCTTCGGCTCCAGCACGGTGAGCGAGTCCATCTTCTGGGAGAGGAAGCGCAGCCGCCGATCGAGCTCGCGCAGCTTGCGCTTGCCGTAGATGTACTCGGCGTTCTCGCTCCGGTCGCCCATGGCCGCGGCCGCCTCCACCTCGCGGACGATGCGGGGGCGCTGCACCGTCCAGATCTCCTGGTGCTCGGCGAGGAGCCGGCGGAAGCCGTCGGGGGTGATGTAGCGGAGGGTGGACATGGAGCGGCATGGAGTGTGTCGCCGCTCGCTGGCCCGCCGTCAAGAGGCGCGCTAGAACCGGGGGGTGAAGATCAGCGACCTCTTGCGTGTCGCCGGCGAGCGCGGCGAGCCGGTGTTCTCCTTCGAGTTCTTCCCGCCCAGGACCGACGACGGGGTCCGGGTGCTCTTCGAGACGGTCGAGGCGCTGCGGCCGCTCCAGCCCGGCTTCGTCTCGGTCACCTACGGCGCCGGGGGCTCGACCCGGGCCCGCACCGTCGAGCTGGTGAAGCGGCTCAAGCGCGAGACCGGCATCGAGGCGATGGCCCATGTCACCTGCGTCGGGGCCTCGCGCGACGAGATCGCCGCCACCCTCGACGAGTTCGCCGAGGCCGGGGTGCGCAACGTGCTGGCGCTGCGCGGCGATCCGCCCAAGGGCGAGGCCGCCTTCAGGCCGCACCCCGACGGCTTCCGCCACGCCTCCGAGCTGGTCGCCTTCATCCGGGCCAGCCCGCGGCGCTGGGACTTCTGCCTCGGCGGGGCCGCCTACCCCGAGGGCCACCCCGAGACCCGCGACCTCGAGGCCGACCTGCGCCACCTGAAGCGAAAGGTGGAGGCCGGCGTCGACTTCCTGGTGACCCAGCTCTTCTTCCGCAACGGGGCCTACGACGGCTTCCTCGCCCGGGCCCGGGCCGCCGGCATCGCGGTCCCCGTCCTCCCCGGGATCATGCCCTTCACCAACGTGGAGCAGGTGGAGCGCTTCACCGCCACCTGCGGGGCCACCATCCCGCCCCAGCTCCAGGCGGCCATGGAGGTGCGCCGCGCCGACCCGGACGCGGCCCGCGACCTCGGGGTGGCCTACGCCTCGCTGCAGTGCCAGGAGCTGCTGCGGCGCGGCGTCCCGGGGGTCCACTTCTACACGCTCAACCGCTCCAGCTCGACGCGCGCCATCGTGGCGGCGCTGCGCGCGGCCGAGCCCTGGCGGGACCGGCGCTGACCCGCCCGTCGCCGCCTCCCCGAGAGTGACCCCAGCGGGAATCGAACCCGCCTTGCAAGCTTGAAAGGCTCGCGTCCTGACCGATAGACGATGGGGCCGTTGCTTCCAGTGACCCCACAGGGATTCGAACCGCTGGTTTCCGCCTCGAGAAAGGCGGCGTCCTGGGCCTCTAGACGATGGGGTCGGGGGGGTTCGTACCCAAAGGACGGGCCGCTGTCAAAGCCGGGGCCCGCCTTTGCGCGTCACCCAGAGCGACATGGCACACCGCGGCAAGTTGTGTGAGACTCTGCTCGCTCGTCGCAGGAACATGAACCGGGGCAGGCCAGACGAGGTGATGGCAGCGCATGGACCAGGGATCGCTGATCGTCATCTTCTCGCTCGCGGTCGCCCTCTTCGTGGGGGTGATCAGCTCCATGCGGAAGCGGCTCCGCGAGGAGCGCGACGCCGAGACCCTCAAGGAGAAGGTGGCCAAGAAGCTGCACCTGGCCCGGTCGCTCCACCCCATCATCGACCCGGACGTCTGCATCGGCAGCCTCTCCTGTCTCAAGGCCTGCCCCGAGGGCGACATCCTCGGCATCATCGACCAGCAGGCCCGGCTCATCCACGCCGACCACTGCATCGGCCACGGCCGCTGCGCCGCCGAGTGCCCGGTCAACGCCATCAAGCTGGTCTTCGGCTCGGCCGAGCGCGGCATCGACCTCCCCGAGGTCGACCAGTACTTCGAGGCCTCCCGCGCCGGGGTCCACGTCATCGGCGAGCTGGGCGGCATGGGGTTGATCAAGAACGCCGTCACCCAGGGGCTGCAGGCCGGCGAGCGGCTCGCCGACGCCACCCCCGAGGGCGGCACCGTGGTGGTGGTCGGGGCCGGACCGGCCGGCCTGGCCTGCGCGCTGGCGCTCAAGGCCGAGGGGATCTCCCACCGGCTGCTGGAGCAGGGCTCGATGGGCGGCACCGTCGCCCACTACCCGCGCCGCAAGGTGGCCATGACCGAGCCGATCCAGCTGCCGCTGGTCGGCAAGTTCGGCAAGGCGCAGATCAGCAAGGAGGAGCTGCTGGCCGGCTGGGAGAAGATCATCGCCAGGGCCGGGCTGGTCGTCGAGCAGGGCGTCAAGATGACCGGGCTCGACGGGGAGGACGGCCGCTTCACCGTCAAGACCAGCGCTGGCCCCATCGACGCCGCCAAGGTGGTGCTGGCCATCGGCCGGCGCGGCACGCCGCGCAAGATGGGCGTGCCCGGCGAGGAGCACGAGAAGGTGGTCTACAGCCTCACCGACCCGGAGCAGTACAACGGGGCCAGGGTGCTGGTGGTCGGGGGCGGCGACTCGGCGGTCGAGGCGGCCATGCAGCTGGCCACCGAGTCGACCGCCACGGTCAGCATCTCCTACCGCAACGCCGAGTTCTCGAGCTGCCGCGAGGCCAACCGCACCAGGATCGCGGCGCTCGTCAAGGCCGGGAAGATCAAGGCCTGGCTCCCCTCCCAGGTGAAGGCGGTCGAGCCCGAGGCCGTGCAGCTCGAGGCCGACGGCAAGCCCGTCCGCATCCCCAACGACTTCGTCATCGTCAACATCGGCGGCGAGCTGCCGGCCGAGTTCCTCCGCCAGGTCGGCGTCTCGATGCGCCGCTTCCACGGCGAGTCGCTGCACGCCCAGACGCCCGCCTTCGGGACGGCCGTCATCGGGGAGCCGGGCAAGCGCCCGCGCGCCTCCAAGAACAGGCGGGAGCGCCAGCGGCTCCTTGCCCTGCGCGTCCTCTACGGCGTGATCGGCCTGTCGGTGCTGGCCTACCTGGCCTGGAAGGGCTGGGAGTACTACCCGCTGTCACGCCCGGACCGGAAGCTCTCGGCGCTCCACAAGTCGCTGCGGTCGGCGGGTCCCTGGGGGCACGGCGTCGGCATCGTCGCCACCGCCTTCATGCTCTCAAACTTCTTCTACGCCATCCGCAAGCGGAGCCGGGCCCTCACCGGGCTGGGCCACATCAAGGGCTGGCTCGACTTCCACACCTTCGTCGGCTTCATGAGCCCGCTGGTGATCGCCTTCCACGCCGCCTTCCAGATGAACAACCAGCTGGCCACCGGGACCTACGCCGCCCTGGCGGTGGTGGTCTCGACCGGCATCGTCGGCCGCTACATCTACGGGCTGGTGCCGGCCCACGGCGACGAGGCCGAAGAGCTCGAGGACCTGACCGGCAACTTCGAGCGGCTGCGGGCCTTCGCGGCGCCGGAGCTCGAGGGGTCGGCCGGGGGCGCGGCGCTGCTCGCCCGCCTCTCTGCCCCGGTCCACTCGGCCTCGCTGCCCATGCTCTTCCTCCGCTTCCCTTTCGAGGTGGCGGCGACCCGGGCCAGGCTCTTCGTCCTGAAGCGGGGGCTGCAGCACCCGCACGTCTACCCCGACCTGCGCGCCGCGCTCATCAAGCTGACCCGGCTGCGCTGGCAGATCCGCTTCTACGCTTCCCTCAAGAACCTGCTGCGCGGCTGGCGGCTCTTCCACGCCACCCTGGCGGTCTTCCTGGTGCTGGCCCTCACGGCACACATCGGCGTCGCCCTCTATCTGGGGTACGGTCTGCACTGATGGCTGCCCCCCTCCCCCGGGTCACCTGGGCCCTGGCCTTGGCCCTGCTCGCCGCGCTCGCCGCAACCGCGGCGCGTGCCGACGTCTTCTCCCCGGGCGACCTCTCCAGGCCCCACGCCACCCTCGAGGGGCTGGGCAACTGCACCAAGTGCCACGCCGCCGGCGAGCAGCTCAGCCCCGACAACTGCCTGGCCTGCCACAAGGACGTCGGGGCCCGCATCAAGGCCGGCAAGGGGCTGCACGGCCGGCTCAAGGCCGAGGAGCGCAGCTGCCAGCTCTGCCACCATGAGCACGCCGGCCGCGACACCAGGCTGGTCGACTGGGGGAGCGGGGGCAAGAAGGGGTTCGACCACGCCCGCACCGGCTTCGCCCTGGAGGGGAAGCATCGCAAGACCGACTGCGCCAGGTGCCACGACGCGCGCCACATCGCCGACCCCGAGGTGCTCCAGGCGATCGCCAAGGGGCGCGAGAGCCTGCTGGGCGCCCCCAGCGCCTGCGCCGCCTGCCACTTCGACGAGCACCGCGCCCAGCTCGGGACCGAGTGCCAGGCCTGCCACGACGCCAGGGGCTGGAAGCCGGCCCGCTTCGACCACGCCAAGGCGGCCTACAAGCTGGAGGGCAAGCACGCCAAGGTGCAGTGCCTGAAGTGCCACGCCGACCAGCCGCAGCCGCCGCCGGGCGACCTGGGGGCGCGCAGCGCGCCGGTGCGCCCGGGCCTCATGGCCCGCTACAAGCCGCTGCCCTTCCAG
>JANMRY010000012.1:0-5364 GCA_031388695.1 Anaeromyxobacter sp.
GGGTGGAGCGGGGACTTCGGTGCGGGACCGACGGTTGACAAGGTGATCCTCCGGGTGGCTTTGCGGTACTCGTGCACCGCTTGAGCCCCGCGCGCCTGCCCCAGAAGAGGGCGCCTGGAGCGAGCCAGGCGGCGCGCACGGCTCCGATCGGTGAACGTTCACGCGTTCGATGGACCAGGCCTGCGCCTGTTGCAGTGTCCCGATGCCCAGCAATCCTACGAGGCGCCACATGGCCCAGGCCCGAGGTCCGGACCCGACGAGGGGCCGCTTCAGGTCCCGCGGAACGAGGCCGGGTCGAGCTTGGCGGCCCAGAGCATCCGGTACATCTTGGGACGGGAGACCCCGGCGTGGCGCGCCATGGCGGCCACGCGGCCGCCGAACTGCTGGAGCAGGGCGTCGAGGTCGACCGCCTCGAGGTTGGGCCTGGGCGGAGGGGCGCTGGGCGGGGGGCCCGAGAGGTCGAGCTGGTTGTCCTGGAGCGCCGCGCGCACCTCGGGAACGAGGCCCATCGCCTCCCCGGCGGGCGAGGCGATCATGGCGATGGCGAGCACGTTGGAGAGCCCGCGGACGTTGAGCGGCCAGGGGTGGAGCAGCAGGGCTTCCTGCAGGTCGGGGGTCAAGGCCCGGACGCCGCAGTCGAGCCGCGTGAGCAGGGCGTGAACCAGCGCCGGGAGGTCGCCGCGGCGATCGCGCAGCGGGGGGATGCGGACGACCCACTGCGCCAGGCGGGCATAGAGGTCGGAGCGGAACTTCCCTTGCTGGACCAGGGCGATCAGCTCCCGGTTGCTGGCGGCGACCACCCGGACGTCGATGGCCACGTCGTGGGGGCTCCCCACCGGCCGGACGTGCCAGGTCTCGAGCACGCGGAGCAGGGTGGGCTGGAGGGCCATGGGCATCTCGCCCACCTCGTCGAGGAGCAGGGTCCCGCCGCGCGCGGCGCGGAAGAGCCCCGGCTGCTCGGACAGCGCGCCGGTGAAGGCGCCGCGGATGTGGCCGAAGAGCTCGCTGGCCAGGAGGCCTTCGGTGAAGCCGCCGCAGTTGACGGCCACGAACGGCCCGGTGCGGCCGCTGCGCCGGTGGATCATGCGCGAGACGATCTCCTTGCCGGTGCCGGTCTCGCCGGTGACCACCACGGTGCGCGGGTGCGGGGCCACGGCGTCGATGCTGCGTCGCACGGCCACGATGGACGGGCTGATGCCGGTCAGCTCCGCCTGGCTGCCCGGCAGCTCCGCCGCGCCGGCGGGGAGGCGCTCGGAGCGGGTGTAGACGAAGACGCTGTCGCCGAGGCGCAGGATGTCGCCATCCTTCAGCGGCTGGACATCGCTGACGATGACGCCGTTGAGCCAGGTGCTGGCTCCGCTCCCCAGGTCGCAGACGGTGGCATGGCTCCCGTGAAGGAGTACTTCGGCCTGGCGGAGCCCCATGGCGGGGTCGGCGAACGGCAGGTCGAACACCGACTCACCGCGCCCCAGCACGAAGCCGTCGCGCGGGATGGAGCGGGTCTGGCTCGGGCCGTGGCCGGGACCAGGAAAGGAGAAGACCAGGGAGCGCGGCGGGCCGGTGGTCGGCTGTGGCGCGTGCTGCGGCGCGTGCAGCGGCTCGCGCTTGGGATCGGACGTCGGCATGTTCTCTCCCCGCGTCGGTCGGGAGGTCATGCTGTTCGGTCGGCGCGGTTACATTATCCTACTCTCGCTGGAGCGACCCGGCTCCGAACGTTTGGGTGCCAAGCGCGCATCGGCTCGTCCGCGAGCGTTCATGAACAGCCGAATTCGGAGCCGCTCCGGGCGATTGCTGAACAACGGCCGGCACATGGAGGGCGAGGAGGCCGTGGCATGGCCGATGCTCATCGCTCAAGGCTCACGTTCGAGGAGATAGACATGCTCTGGACCATCGCCATGGTTTTGCTGATTCTCTGGGCCCTCGGGCTGGTGACCTCCACCACCATGGGGGGCTTCGTCCACGTCCTGCTGGTGGTGGCCGTGGTGGTGGTGCTGGTCCAGGTCATCCAGGGGCGACGTCTCCGCTAGCGCCGCCGGCCGGGCCGGGTCAGGCCGGGCGGCGCAACTCCTGCGTCGCGCTGCGCCGCCGGTTATCCTTCCGGCGTGCGCCAGCTCCTCCACCGCCGCGTCCTGCGCCCGCTCCAGGCCCAGCTCACCCAGGGGGTCTCGCCGTCGCGGCTGGCGCTGGCGCTCACCCTCGGGCTGGTGGTCGGCATCGTCCCGGTGCTCGGGGTCACCACCGCGCTCTGCGCCCTCCTCGCGGTCGGGCTGCGGCTCAACCAGCCGGCCATCCAGCTGGCCAACTACATCGCCTACCCGCTCCAGCTGCTCCTCTTCATCCCGTTCTTCCAGGCCGGGGCCCGGCTCTTCGGGCGGCCGCCCGTCACCTTCGGCTTCGCCGAGCTGCAGGCCGGGCTGGCCAGCGACCCGGCCGGCACCATCGGCCGCTACCTCTTCGACAACCTGCGCGGGCTGGCGGCCTGGGGGCTGGCGGCGCCGCTGCTCGGGGCGCTGCTCTACCTGCTCTCCTGGGCCATCCTCTCGCGCCTGCCGCTGCCGCGCGCCGGGATAGACTGAGCGCATGGCCCACCCGCTCGCCGGCACCCAGGCCCCCCCCGACCTCCTCATCGACGTGGCCGACCTGCGCCGCCGTTACCACGAGGAGGTGCCCGACCCGGCCGTTCCGGCGCAGCGGGTCGCCTTCGGTACCTCCGGCCACCGCGGCAACGGGCTGAAGCGCGGCTTCAACGACGCCCACCTGGCGGCGGTGGCGCAGGCGACCGCCGAGTACCGGGCCGGGCAGGGGATCGACGGACCGCTCTTCCTCGGCAGCGACACCCACGCCCTCTCGGCCCCGGCCGAGCGGACGGTGCTCGAGGTGCTGGCCGGCAACGGCGTCACCGTGATCGTCTCGTCAGGGGGCGTGCCGGTGCCGACCCCGGTCCTCTCCCACGCCATCCTCGGCCAGAACCGCGGGCGCGCCGACCACCTGGCCGACGGCCTGATCATCACGCCGAGTCACAACCCACCCGAGGACGGCGGCATCAAGTACAACCCGCCCCACGGCGGTCCGGCCGACACCGACGCCACCGGCTGGATCGAGCGGCGGGCCAACCTGCTGCTCGAGGGGAAGAACCGCGAGGTGAAGCGGATCCCCTACGCCAGGGCCCGCGCCGCCGCCACCACCTCGGAGCGCGACTACGTCACCCCCTACGTCGCCGACCTCGGCGCCGTGCTCGACCTCGAGGTGCTGCGCGGCTCGAAGCTCGAGCTGGCGGCCGACCCGATGGGCGGCGCCAGCGCCCCGTACTGGGGGCCGATCGCCGCGGCGCTGAAGCTCGATCTCACGGTGACCCGGCCGCAGCTCGACCCGACCTTCGGCTTCATGCCGCTCGACCATGACGGCCGCATCCGCATGGACTGCTCGTCGCGCTACGCCATGAGCGGGCTGATCGCGCTCAAGGACCGGTACGACCTCGCCTTCGGCAACGACGCCGACGCCGACCGGCACGGCATCGTCACCCCTTCGCTCGGGCTGCTCGACCCGAACGCCTACCTGGCGGTCGCCGTCGACTACCTCTTCACCCACCGGCCCGGCTGGGCGGCCACGGCCGGCATCGGCAAGACGCTGGTCTCCTCGGCGCTGATCGACCGGGTGGCGGCGCGGCTCGGCCGGCGCCTCATCGAGGTGCCGGTCGGCTTCAAGTGGTTCGTGACCGGGCTGCGCGACGGCTCGATCGGCTTCGGCGGCGAGGAGAGCGCCGGCGCCTCCTTCCTGCGGCGCGACGGCACCACCTGGACCACCGACAAGGACGGCCTGCTGCTCGACCTGCTGGCGGTCGAGCTGACGGCGCGGACCGGCCGCGACCCGGGGGAGCGCTACCGGGAGCTGACCGCCGCGCTGGGGGCGCCGGTCTACCGGCGCATCGACGCCCCGGCCTCGCCGGCGGTCAAGGCGGCGCTCAAGAAGCTCTCGCCCGAGGCGGTCACCGCCACCACCCTGGCCGGCGATCCCATCACCGCCAGGCTGACCCGGGCGCCGGGGAACGGCGCCGAGGTGGGTGGGCTGAAGGTGACCACCGCCAACGGCTGGTTCGCCGCCCGCCCCTCCGGCACCGAGGACGTGCAGAAGATCTACGCCGAGAGCTTCCGCGACGAGGCCCACCTCGACCGGATCATCGAGGAGGCCCAGGCGATCGTGGCCGCGGCCACCCGGGGAGCGTGACCACCATGGCCAACGACTTCACCCACCGCGCCGTGGCGGCGCTGGGCGGCAAGCGGCTCCACCGGCTCGGGCTGGCGCCGAGCTTCGGGCTCGACGAGAAGGGGTGCGAGGAGGCGCTGGAGCAGGTGCAGTACCTCTTCTGGAACCCGCGGGCCTCGAAGTTCACCGGCCCGCTGCGGGCCGCCTGCAGGAAGGACCGCGAGCGGTACGTGATCGCCGGGGGGCCGACCATCGCGGTCTTCCCCGGCCAGTTGCAGCGCTACGTCGACCGGGCGCGCAAGGTGCTGGGGGTCGACTACCTCGACGTGCTGCAGCTCTACTGGGTCTCGAGGATGTCGCGCCTCTCGCCGGCCATGCTCGAGGAGATGGTGCGGCTGCGCGAGAGCGGCGCGGTCCGGGCCCTCGGCGTCTCGATCCACGACCGGCCGCGGGCCGGCCGGCTGGCGCTCGACTCGCCGCTCGACCTGCTGATGGTCCGGTACAACGCCGCCCACCCGGGCGCCGAGGCCGACATCTTCCCCCACCTCTCGAAGCGGCGGCCGGCGGTGGTCGCCTACACCGCCACCTCCTGGCGCAAGCTGCTCGAGGCACCGAGCGGCTGGACCGGCCCGGCCATGACGGCCGGCGACTGCTACCGCTTCTGCCTCTCGAGCCCGGACGTCGACCTGGTGCTGACCGGCCCGAAGGACGTGAAGGAGCTGCGCCAGAACCTGGCGGCGCTGGAGCAGGGGCCGCTCACCGCCGAGGAGCAGGGCTGGATGCGCGAGTACGGCAGGATGGTGCACGGGTAGGGGCGGATTGACAGGTGGGGTCAATAGTGACACCATCTTGCCGTGGGCCAGGGCATCGAAGAACTGCTCGCCGCGCTGCGAGCCAACCCGGCGAACGTCCGCTTCGCCGATCTCTGCAGGGTGGCCACGCACTTCTTCGGCAAGCCGAGGCACAAGGGCTCGAGCCATCACATCTGGAAGATGCCCTGGGCCGGTGACCCGCGAATCAACCTCCAGGACGCGGGCGGCAAGGCCAAGCCATACCAGGTCAGACAGGTTCTCCAGGCCATCGGCCGCTTGGGAGAGGAGAAGAAGCCGTGAAGACCACTGACGTCGTCGAGAAGTACACATACCGGGTCATCTGGTCCGA
>JANMRY010000019.1:0-75448 GCA_031388695.1 Anaeromyxobacter sp.
CCTCTCGGTCGCCACCCACTCGCTCACCGCCGTCTACGCCGGGTCCGCGAGCTTCCTCACCAGCACCTCGGCCGCCGTCTCGCAGGTCGTCAGCCAGGCCCTCACCACCACCACCCTTGCGTCTGGCGTGAATCCGACCCGCTCCGGCCAGTCGACCACCCTCACGGCCACCGTGACCGCGGTCGCGCCGGGCGTTGGCGTCCCGGCCGGCACCGTCACCTTCCTCGACGGCGTCACCTCCATCGGCTCCTGCACGCTCGCCGCCGGCGCCTGCACCCTGGCCGTCTCGAACCTCTCGGTCGCGACCCATCTCCTCACCGCGGCCTTCTCCGGCGCCGCCGGCTTCGCCGCCAGCACCTCCGGCGGCGTCTCGCAGGTGGTCGACCAGGCCGGCTCCGTGACGGCGCTCGCCGCCTCGCCCAGCCCGTCGGTCTTCGGCGAGACGGTCACCCTGACCGCGACGGTCGGCGCCACCGCGCCCGGCGCCGGCACCCCGTCAGGCACCGTCAGCTTCTTCGATGGCCCGATCCTGCTCGGCACGGCGCTGCTCGACGGCGCCGGCGTCGCCTCCCTGCCGGTCTCCAGCTTCGCGGCCGGCGCCCACTCCCTCGCCTCGGCCTACGGCGGGGACGCCCGCTTCCTCGCCAGCGGCTCGTCGGCCACGGCGCTCATGGTGCTCGCTGCCTCGACCACCACCAGCGTCGCCTCCTCGCTCCTGACCTCCACCTTCGGCGACCCCGTGACCTTCACCGCGAGCGTCACGGTGGTTGGACCGGGCGCCGGGACCCCCGGTGGCCAGGTTCGCTTCTTCTCGGACGGCGTGGCGCTCGGCGACGCCACGCTGAACGGCACCGGCCAGGCCAGCCTCCTGGTCGGTGGCGCCGTCCTCTCGGTCGGGGCGCACGTCATCACCGCGCAGTACCTCGGCGACGCCTCCTTCTCGGCCTCCACCTCCCCGATCCTGACGCAGTCGGTCTCCTACGCCCCGGCGACGGTGGCGGTCCTCCCGGACGTCAATCCGTCCGTGACCGGCCAAGCGGTCCGCCTCCTCGTCACCGTGACGGTCGGCGGCGGCCTCCCTGCCGCCACCGGCACCATCACGCTCGAGGAGGGCCTCACCAGCCTCGGCTCCTGCACGCTCTCGGGAAGCGCCTGCACCATCACGCTCGCCACGCTCCCGGTCGGTACGCACCTGCTCGTCGCCGCCTGGGGGGGCGACGCCAACTACGGTGCCGCCTCGTCTGCCCCGCTGTCCCAGCAGGTCGACCCGGCGGTTACGTCCACGGCGCTGGCCGCGGCGCCGGCCGCCTCGGTCTTCGGCGAGCCGGTGGCGCTGAACGCCACCATCACGGTCACCGCACCGGGCGCCGGCATCCCCTCCGGAAACGTCACCTTCGCCGAGGGGAACGTGGTCCTCGGCTCAGTCCCGGTCACCGCCTCCGGGCTGGCATCGCTCAGCATCTCCACGCTCACCGTCGGCAGCCACGACGTCATCGCCACCTACGGCGGCGACCCCGGCTTCGCGCTGTCCATCTCGCCGATCGCCTCCGCCACCGTGTCGATCGCCTCGGCGACTGTCGCTGCCACCGCGGCACCCTCTCCGTCCGCCTTCGGCGAGCTGGTCACCTTCACCGTCACGGTCGCGCCGGTCGCCCCGAGCACCGCCGCGCCGACCGGCTCGGTCACGCTCCGCGAGGGCGCCACCGTCCTCGGCAGCTGCCTGCTGGCCTCCGGGACCTGCACCATCTCCACCGCGGCGCTGGCCACCGGCGATCACGCCCTGGCGATCGACTTCACCGGTAACGGCACCTTCTCCGCCGCGACGCCGGGCTCCGTAGCCCAGCACGTCGACCCGGGCGCCACCTCCACCGACGTCGCGGTGACCCCCAACCCGGCCACCTACGGCGACGCGATCACCTTCACCGCCAACGTCGCGGTCCTCTTCCCGGCCGCCGGCAGCCCCTCCGGCAGCGTCGCCTTCTCGGTCGATGGCGTGAACGTCGGGACCGGCACGGTGGCCGCAGGCGTCGCCAGCTTCACGACCGCGCCGGAGGCCATCGGCGGCGGCACCTACGACGTGGTCGCCACCTACCTCGGCGACACATCCTTCTCCGGGTCGGCCTCTGCCATCTCCACCCTGGTCGTCACCCCGGCCCCCGTGACGCTGCTGCTGGCTTCCACCCCCCCGGCCGCGGTCTTCGGCCAGCCGGTGACCCTGACCGCCGACGCCAGCTCCCTGGCCGGCGTGCCGACCGGCGCCGTGACCTTCTCGGTGGACGGCGTGACGGCCGGCACCGTGGCGCTCTCTCCGGCCGGACAGGCCATCCTCCCGGTCGGCGCGCTCCCCGTCGGCGGCCACACCCTGTCGGCAACGTTCGCCGGCTCGGCCAACTGGCTGCCGGCCAGCGCGACCACGCCCCTGGTGGTGTCACAGGCGGCCACCACGCTCCTGCTCGGCGCGGCGCCGGCCTCGCTGGTCTTCGGGCAGGACGTCATCCTCACGGCCACCGTGGCCGTGACCGCCCCTGGTGTGGGCACGCCGAGTGGCCTCGTGACCTTCGACGACGGCGCGGCCAGCCTCGGCAGCTGTACGCTGGCCGCCGGCGCCTGCTCGATCAACGCCCCTGGCCTGGCGGTGGGCGCCCATGCCCTCTCCGCGTCCTGGGCCGGCGACGCCGACCTGCAGGGCGCCACCGGCGCGACCTCGGTCACGGTGGCCAGGGCGGCGACCTCCACGACCGTCACCGCTGCCCCGGTCTCGGCCAGCTTCGGCGACGCGGTCAGGTTCACGGCCATCGTCACCGCCGTCGCCCCCGGCGCCGGCCTCCCCAGCGGAGCCGTCACCTTCTCCGAGGGTGGCGTGACCCTCGGCTCAGGCACGCTCGACGGGAGCGGCCAGGCCACCCTCGACCTCGCGACGCAGGGCGTCGGAGCCCATGACGTCACCGCCAGCTACCCCGGCGATGGCTCCTTCGCGGCCAGCGCGGCGGCCTCCCCGGTCCGGGTGACCATCGCCCGGGCCCCGGTGACGGTGAACCTGGCCGCCAGCCCGTCTCCGTCGACCGCCGGAGACCTGGTGACCTTCACGGTGACGGTGACCTCGCCGGCCGGCCAGCCCGGCGGGACCGTCACCGTCCGTGACGGCACCACCGTCCTCGGCACCTGCACGCTCGTCGGAGGCACCTGCACGGTGACCAGCGGCTCCTTGCTCCCCGGCAGCCACAACGTCACCGCCACCTCCGGCGGTGACGCCGACTTCGCCGGCGGCGCGGGCTCCACCACCCTGGTGGTCGGCCAGAGCACCACCCTGGCCACCGTCACCACCTCGCGCAACCCGTCGCGCCACGGTCGCCCGGTGACCTTCACGGCGACGCTGTCCAGCCCGAACGGCACGCCCAGCGGCACGGTCGAGTTCGTGGACGACTTCGGCGGGACCCGGACGGTCATCGGGACCGCGACCCTGGCGGGCGGCGTGGCCCAGCTCACCACCCGGACGCTGGTGAAGGGCGTGCACCGCATCACCGTGGAGTACGCGGGCGCCGGGCTGATCGCCCCGGCGCTCGGTGCGCTGCCGGACGACGAGACGGTGGAGAACAGCCCGCCGGTGGCCGGCTCCGGCACGGCGCTCTCGCTCGGCCCGTCTGCCGCCGGCGGCGCCAGCGTGCCGGTCTCCGGCGCATTGGACGGCGGCGACCTGACGGTCGAGGCCTGGGTGCGCCCGGCCTGGACCTCCCCGGCGCAGGTGCCTTCCGAGCCCAACGTGCTGCGGCTCGGCGGCGGCGGATCGACCCAGCTTTCGCTCGGCGTCACGCCCGACCGGACCGCGGTCATCGCCGCCGTCGGCGGCACCCTGGTCTCCGCCACGGCCGCCCTCGACGACGGCGGGTGGCACCACCTCGCCCTGGTGGCGCAGGGCGCCAGCATCACGCTCCGCATCGACGGCGTGCCGGCCGCGAGCTTCAGCGGGTCCCGCGCCGGCGTGGGCAACGTCCTCTCCATCGGCGAAGGCTTCCTGGGCGAGGTGGACGAGGTTCGCGCCTGGACCACGGCGCGGACCGCCGACCAGCTCGCCGCCACCTGGCGCGGCCCCCTCGCGGGCAGCGAGCCCGGTCTCGCCGGCCTCTGGCGCATGGACGAGGGGACCGGCCTCGAGCTGTTCGACGGCGGCCCGCTCCACCTCGACGGCACCGCGGCGCTGGCCGCGGGCGCCAGCAGCGGCTTCATCGCCTCGACCGCCTGGCGGAGCTGGCGTGTCAACTCGGGTGAGCCGCTCGGTCCGGTGGATGCCGGGTACGATCTCGACGGCGATCCGCTCACGCTGACCATCGCGGTCCCCGCGACCCACGGCACCGCCACCGCCGACGGCAACGCGCTCACGGTCGGCTACCAGAGCGTGGCCGACCATCTCGGGACCGATGGCTTCACCTACCGGCTCGATGACGGGGCGGCCCGGAGCGACTTCCAGCTCGCCATCCAGGTGACCTCGGTGGTGGCCTGCACGGTCAGCGCCGACTGCACGGGTACCGACCTCTGCGTGCAGGGCATCTGCCGGCCGGCCGGCTCGGTGACGCTCCGGGCCGGGGGCTGCGGCTGCTCCACGTCGGGGAGCGAGGTGGTGGTGCCCTGGGCGCTGCTGCTCCTCCTCGCAGGCGCCTGGCGCCGGCGCCGAGGCAGCTCCAGCGCTCGGGGTTCGCCATGAGGCTTCGCGCCCTCGCCGCCGCCACGCTCTGCGCCGCCGCCACCGGCGCGAGCGCGCAGGCCTACGAGCCGTTTGCGCTCCAGAGCTACGACCCGCCGCCGGCCGGGGATCGCTTCCTGGCGCTGCGCAGCCCCGACGTGCCGGAGGGGCTCGACCTGCGGGCCGGGCTGGTCCTCTCCTGGGCCAGCCATCCGCTGGTGCTCCGGGTCGGAGGCACGGTGCCCGCGGGAGGGGAGATCGTGCGGACGCAGTTCTGGAGCTTCCTCCAGGTCGCCGGCGGGTTCTTCGGCCGGGTGCTCGTCGACGTGTCCCTGCCGGTGGCACTCTACCAGTCCGGATCGCGGCCGCTCGCCGACCTGCCGCAGGTGGCCTCCGCCGGGGTCGGCGACCTCGCCGTCGGCGCCCGGCTGCGGCTCCCATCGCTCGGGCCGGTCCGAACGGCCCTCGCCGCCTCGATCATGCTGCCGACCGGCACCCCGTCCGCCTACGCCAGCGACGGCGCCCCGCGGGTGGGGATCTCCGCGGTGGGCGGCGGCGAGTGGGGCCGGATCGACTACGGCGCCGAGCTCGGCCTGCTCTGGCGCTCGACACGCGACGGCGCGCTGCCGGCCACGGGGCCCGGCCTCACCTGGCGCCTCGGCGCCGCCTGGCGGCAAGGGAGCTGGCGCTTCGGGCCCGAGCTCTACGGCCGCTACCAGTTCGAGGGAGCGGTCGTCTCCCCGGCCGAGTACCTGGTGGCCGCGCACCGCCGGATCGGCGCCTGGGAGGCCTCTCTCGGGGCTGGCGGCCAGTTCGACAAGTCGGCCGGGGCGGCGCCGCTCCGGGTGGTGGCCCGCGCCACCTGGTACCCCGGCGTCGAGGACGCCGCCGCCGAGGCGCGCCGCGCCGCGGCCGCGAAGTCGGCCCAGGAGAAGGCCGAGGCGGACCGGCTGGCCGCCGAGCAGGCGGCCCGTGAGAAGGCCGAGGCGGACCGGCTCGCCGCCGACCAGGCGGCCCGGGAGAAGGCCGAGGCGGACCGGCTGGCCGCGGAGCAGGCGGCCCGTGAGAAGGCCGAGGCGGACCGGCTCGCCGCGGCGCAGGCGGCGGCCGCCATCGTCCCCGTGGTGGCCGAGAACCTCGACCGAGACGGCGACGGCATCCTCAACGCCGAGGACGCCTGCCCCGACGAGAAGGGCGTGTCAAATGCAGATCCCAGGCGGAATGGCTGCCTGGTCACCGCGGTGTTCCGGGCCGACAAGATCGAGATCCTGCAGTCGATCCAGTTCGAGATCGACAAGGACGTGCTGCGGCCCGCGTCGACCGGGATCCTCCGCGACGTGGCCAACATCCTGCAGGCGCACCCCGAGGTGGAGCGGGTGCGGATCGAGGGGCACACCGATGCGCAGGGCAACGACGCCCACAACCTCAGGCTCTCCGAGGCCAGGGCCAGGGCGGTGAAGCTCTGGCTGGTGGAGCAGGGCGGCATCGTCGCGGCGCGGCTGGAGACCCGGGGCTACGGCCACACCCGGCCCATCGCCACGCAGGACACGGCCGAGGGGCGCGCCAGGAACCGGCGGGTCGAGTTCAAGATCGAGCAGAAGTGACGGCCGCGGCGGGACCTCGGATGTATGCCGAGCTGCACCGCCGCCAGCGTGGAGAAGCCACCGGTGGCGCGGCCGAGTTGGCTCAGCGCTCCTCGTCGAGCGCCACGCGCAGCCGGTCGAGCACGCCGGGGGGGACCGCGGGGGCCCGGCGCAAGTGGGACTTGAGCGCCTGCACCGTGACCTTGAACTGGCCGCCGAAGCGGGCGCACCCGTCGCAGCCTCGCAGGTGCTCCTCGACCCGCTGGCGCGCCCCCGCCTCCAGGTCGCCGTCCAGGTAGTCGGAGAGCAGCGCCAGCACGTCGCTGCAGGAGAGTCCGCCGATCACCTTCTCGTCGCGCGGTCGGATCATGGCGTCTGCTCCTCGAGGGCGTGGCCCAGGATGGCCTCCACGCGCTCCTTCAGCTCCAGCCGGGCCCGGTGCAGCCTGCTCTTCATGGCCGGCAGCCCCAGCCCCAGCACCTGGGCGGCCTCCTCGCCGGAGAGCTCCTCCACGTCGCGCAGGAGCAGCACCTCGCGCGCCTCCCCCGGCAGCCCGGCCAGCGCCTGCTGCAGGGCGCGGGCCTCCTGCTGGTCGGCCGCCCGCGCGTCCGCCCCGGCCTCGCCGGAGGCCAGCGCCTCGGCCTCCTCCATGGCGGCGTGCCGGGCAGGCTCTCCGGCGCGCCGGCGTGACCGGCGGCGGCAGGCGTGCAGCACCACCTGGAAGAGCCAGGTCCGGACCGAGGCGTCCCCCCGGAAGCCGGCCGCGCCGCGCCAGGCGGCCAGGAGGCCGTCCTGCAGGGCGTCCTCGGCGTCGCGGGAGCCGGCGCACTGGCGCAAGGCGAAGCGGTGGAGCGCGCCGGCGTGGCGGGCCACCAGCAGGTCGAAGGCCGCCCGCTGGCCGGTGGCGCAGCGGCGCACCAGCGCGAGGTCGTCGGTCTCTTCGAAGGCGATGGTCACCTGGTCCACGTCCCGGTGCGAGTCACGGAACCCCCGCGAGGATTCGCGAGCACCCCAGGAGGGCCTGCCTGGAATCCTCCAGGTCCACCCGGGACTCTCCCCTTGCAACGGAGGAAGCACACATGACCAACGAAGGTACCATCGACCGCGCTGTCCGCATCGTCCTCGGGCTCGGGCTCATCTCGCTCGCCTTCATCGGCCCCCAGTCGCCGCTTGGCTACCTCGGGCTGGTGCCGCTGGCCACCGGCCTCATCGGGTTCTGTCCGCTCTACAAGATCCTCGGCATCAGCACCTGCCCGCTGCCGAAGAAGGCGTAGCTCACCACCCGACCAGCACCTCGAACCCGCCCATGGCGAAGCGCTTCGGATCGAAGGGCATGTTGGTCTCGTCCATGATCGCCGCCATGCGCGGGTCCTTCATCACCGCCGCGTTGACCTTGTCGCGGTGGGCCCGCGACCTGTAGACGATGTAGGAGAAGACCACCGTCTCCCCCGCCTTGAGCCGGGCCATGCGCGGGAAGCCGAGGCCGTAGGGGACCTTCAGGTCGTCCCCGACGCACTCGGTGTAGCCGAGGGCGCCGTGGTCCTTCCAGAGCTTGGCGCCCAGCTTGGCATGCACCAGGTACTCCTTCACCTTGCGCTTCTGCATGGGGATGACGAACCCGTCGACGTACCTGGCCATGGCCTGCCTCCTGCTCGAGTGGATTGCCTCCGGCACCCGGCGAGACTCGCCGCGCCGCGCACCGGCGCCTGTGGCATAACCGGGGCGGGCGACCGGCGCCGTGCAGGCCGGCACCGGCCGCCCCTGGCGCCACATGGACTTCGACTTCGACCATCCCCCCGAGCGGCGCGGCACCGACTCGATCAAGTGGAGCCGCTACGCCGGCCGCGCCGTGCTGCCGCTCTGGGTGGCCGACATGGACTTCGCGGTCGCCCCGGCCATCACCGAGGCGCTGCAGCGGCGCGTCGCCCACGGCGTCTTCGGCTACGCCGAGCCCTGGCCCTCGCTGGTCGAGGCGACCGTGGCCCACCTCGAGGTCGAGTACGCCTGGCGCGTCGATCCGGCCTGGCTCACCTGGCTCCCCGGCCTGGTGACCGGCCTCCACGTCGCCGGCCGCGCCGTGCCGGGCGGCGCCTTCACCGCCACCCCGGTCTACCCGCCCTTCCTCACCGCGGCCTCGCCGCTCACCACCGCGCCGCTGCGGCGCGGCGCCGACCGCTGGGAGTGGGATCTCCCCGCCGTCGAGGCGGCGCTGGCACCGGGGACCCGGCTCTTCCTCCTCTGCCACCCGCACAACCCGGTCGGCCGGGCCTGGGACGAGGCCGAGCTGCAGGCCATCGACGCGCTGGCGGCCCGGCGCAACCTCACCGTCTGCTCCGACGAGATCCACTGCGGCCTGCTCCTCGACGAGGGTGCCCGCCACCGCCCCTACGCCACCCTCTCGCCCGAGGCGGCGGCCCGCAGCATCACGCTGATGGCCCCCTCCAAGACCTTCAACCTCCCCGGCCTCGGCTGCGCCTTCGCCGTCATCCCCGACGCCAGGCTGCGCCGCGCCTTCCGTGGCGCCATGCGCGGCATCGTCCCGCACGTCAACCTGCTCGGCCTCACCGCCTGCGAGGCGGCCTTCCGCGACGGCGGCCCCTGGCACCGCGCCCTGCTCGGCTACCTGCGCGGCAACCGCGACCGGGTGGCCGCGGCCATCGCGGCCGCGCCGACGCTGCGGACCACGCCGGTCGAGGCGACCTGCCTCGCCTGGATCGACGCGCGCCCCACCGGCCTCGCCGATCCCCAGGCCGCCCTCGAGGCGGCCGGCCTCGGGCTCTCCAGCGGCCGGGACTTCGGGGCGCCGGGCCGGTACGACGGCTTCGTGCGGCTCAACTTCGGCTGCTCGCGCGCCCTGCTCGACGAGGCGCTGGCCCGGCTGAGCGCCGCCCTGCCTCCCCGCGGTCGCGATCGTTAGGGCCACGTTCTGCCCCACGCATCATTTCGCGCTGCGAGGCTGCGCCGACATGTCGCAGCCCCGGGGAAGGGCCTCGCCCTCGTGAAGCGTCTCGTCGCATTCGCTGAGACGCCGTGACGCGACGAGGTGTTTCACGTCGGTTCATCGGCAGCGCAACCCAGCGAAGTTGCTCGGCGCCGACTTCGGCACGGTTGACGCTAGGTGGAAGGAGGCACCCGCACGCCTCCTTCCACCAAGGGGTCCATCATGCACAGGCCGCTTCGCCTCCTCGCTGCGCTCCTCCTCGCGGTCGCCGTGACTCCAGCCCTCGCCACCAACGGGATGCGGATGATCGGCTTCAGCCCGACCCAGAACGCCATGGGCGGCGTCGGTGTCGGCGCCACCCTCGACAGCGGCGCGGTCGTGACCAACCCGGCCGGCCTGACCGAACTCGGCCGCCGGCTCGACCTCTCGGTCACCTGGTTCAAGCCGACCGTCGAGTACACGGCCACCGGCGCAGCGCCGGGGTTCGCCAACGACGGCGTCCCCTACACCTCCGACCGGGGCGGCTCACCCGTCCCGAACCTCGGCGTGGTCATCCCGCTCGGGAGTGGCTTCACCGCCGGTGTCGGCGCCTTCGGCGTCGGCGGCATGGGCGTCGACTACAAGGCAGGGCTCTACAGCGGCGTCACCCTCACCTCCTACCAGAACCTGCGGCTCGCCCCGGCCATCGCCTGGAAGGCCAACGACCTCTTCTCCGCCGGCGTCACGCTCAACGCCAGCTGGGCGCAGATGGAGTACGACGTCGCCAGCGGCTTCGGCCAGGTGCCGCACAAGGCGGCCAGCTCCTTCGGCTACGGCGCCACCCTCGGCGTCAAGCTGACGCCCGTGAAGGACCTCACCTTCGGCCTCGCCTATGAGACCAGGAACGACTTCAAGGACTTCGAGTTCACGATCCCCTCGCACCCGGTCCCGGACGGCCTCGGCGGCCAGGTCACGGTCCCCGGCGGCACCGACAAGCTCGCCTTCGACCAGCCGGCCGTCGCCTCGGCGGGCGTGGCCTGGCGCGCGCTCCCGGCGCTGCTCCTCGCCTTCGACGTGCAGTGGATCAACTGGTCGGCGGTGATGGGGAAGAACCAGCCCAGGTACACCAACAACACCCAGCTGACCGGCGCCCTCCCCTTCAACATGAGCTGGGACGACCAGGTGGTCTACAAGTTCGGCGCCGAGTTCGCGGCTGCGCCGACGTTCAAGGTCCGTGCCGGCTTCGACTTCGCCAAGAACCCGCTCGACCCGCAGCGCGCCTTCGAGAACATCGCCTTCCCGGCCGTGACCGAGAGCCACGTCACGCTCGGCCTGGGCTGGGACGCCAGCGAGACGCTCGCTGTCAACGCCGGAGCCATGTACTCGCCCAAGACCACCGTCTCGGGCTCGAACGGTGCCTTCCCTCCTGGAGGCCAGGGGCTCTCCGCCTACTCGACCTCGATGTCCCAGTACTCGATCGACCTCGGCCTGGGCTGGAAGTTCTAGGCCTTCAAGCTCCTCTCCCAAGGAGACCCACATGACCAAGGGTCGTGATCACCTCTGGAACCCCTACCTGGCCGGTGTGGCGCTGGGGCTGGTGCTCCTCGCCACCTACCTGCTCACCGGAAAGGGACTGGGCGCCTCCGGGGCGAGCTTCCGCCTCGGGGTCGCGACCCTCCAGGCCGTGGCGCCCGCGCACGTCGCCGAGGTACCGCTCATGGCGGCCACCACGGAGGATGGCTCGCCGCTCAGGTACTGGCTGGTCTTCCAGGTGCTGGGCGTGGCGCTGGGCGGCTTCCTGGGCGCGCTCACCAGCGGCCGGCTGCGCGGCGAGACGCTCAAGGGGCCGACCTTCCCGGCCCGCGCACGCTGGGCCCTCGCCCTCGGAGGCGGTGCGCTGATGGGTGCCGGGGCGCAGCTGGCCCGCGGCTGCGCCTCGGGGCAAGCCCTCTCCGGCGGCGCCCTGATGTCGGCCGGGGCCTGGGCCTTCTTCATGGCCTTCTTCGGCGGCGGATACGCCCTGGCCGCACTGGTGCGGAGGCAGTGGACATGATCTTCCCGACCGACCTGTTGGCGCAGGACGCGCTCACCCCCGCCTCGCTGCTCGGGGCGGTGGCCCTCGGCGCCGCCTTCGGCTTCGTGCTGGAGCGGTCCGGCTTCGGCCGGGCCCAGAAGCTGGTGGCCCAGTTCTACTTGACCGACCTGGCGGTCTTCCGCGTCATGTTCACGGCGGTGGTCACCGCCGCCCTCGGCACGTCGCTGCTGGCCGCCGTCGGCCTGCTCGATCTCAAGGCGGTCACCGTCAACTACCCGACCTTCCTCTGGCCCATGATCGCGGGGGGCCTGCTGGTCGGCGCCGGCTTCGTCATCTCCGGTTACTGCCCCGGTACCTCGGTGGTGGCGGCCGCCTCCGGCAAGCTCGACGGCCTGCTCACCGTGGCCGGCGTGGTGATCGGCGCGGTGGCTTACGCCGAGCTGCAGCCGACCGTCGCCGCCTTCCACGACAGCGGGAAGCTGGGCGGGGTCTTCCTCTACCAGCTCCTCCACCTGCCGCCCCTGGCGCTGGCCGCGATCATCGCGGTGGCGGCCGTCGGCTGCTTCATCGGCGCCGGCAAGGTGGAGCGGCTGGTCGCCGCCGCGCGCCTCGCCAGGACCGCGACCACCACCCCCTCACGCTGAGCACCACCATCACGGAGCGCACGTCATGATCAAGAGAGTCCTCGTCGCCAGCCTCGCCGCAGTCGCCGTCCTCCTCCTCACCGCCCCCTCGGCCCACGCCGACGAGAAGTTCCTCGGCAAGGTCACCAGGATCGAGATGGCCGGGAAGGACGCCCCGGTCGCAACGGCCACGCTGCGGGACGACGCCGGAAAGGTGGTCGTCATCACCGTCGAGGACAAGCTCACCCTCGACAAGTTCGCCGACAAGCGGATCGGCGTCGGCGACGAGATCAAGACCAGGTACGTGCTGAAGGGCGGGAAGAACCTCTCGACCTTCTTCAAGAAGCCGGGCGGCTGCTAGCTCGACCGCCGGCGCGATCACCGCCAGGAGCCGAAGACCATGACGATGTCGCGACGGCAGTTCATCAAGATCGGCGCGGCCGGCGCCGGCAGCGCCGGGCTCGCCTCCGGGCTCGGCACCCGCTGGTGGGGCCTCGACGGGGACCCAACACCCGACCCGCGCACCGACGGGGACCGGGTGGTCGCTTCCTACTGCGAGCTCTGCTTCTGGGGCTGCGGTGTGCTGGCCCACGTCAAGGAGGGCCGGGTCACCAAGATCACCGGCAACCCGGCCCATCCCCTCTCGCGCGGCATGCTCTGCCCGCGCGGGGCGGGCGGCACCGGGCTGCTCTATGACCCCGACCGGCTCAAGAAGCCGCTGCTGCGCCGCAGCAAGCGGGGTGAGGACCTCTTCGAGGAGGTCTCCTGGGACGCCGCCCTCGGCAAGGTGGCGGAGGGGCTGGAGAAGGTGAAGCAGCGCCACGGCCCGGAGGCGCTGGCCCTCTTCACCCACGGCTCGGGGGGCGTCTGGTTCAAGCAGTTCATGAAGGCCTGGGGCTCGCCCAACATCGGCGCGCCGTCCTACGCCCAGTGCCGCGGGCCACGCGAGGCGGCCTTCCAGCTCACCTTCGGGACCCCGCTCGGCTCGCCCGAGCCGCTCGACATCGCCAACGCGCGCTGCGTCACGCTGATCGGCAGCCACCTGGGCGAGAACATGCACAACACCCAGGTGCAGGAGCTGGCCGAGGCCCTCGGAAAGGGGGCGCAGCTGGTGGTGGTCGACCCCCGCTTTTCGGTGGCCGCCGGGAAGGCCCGCTACTGGCTCCCCATCAAGCCCGGCACCGACATCGCGCTGCTGCTGGCCTGGAGTCACGTCCTCCTCGCCGAGGGGCTCCATGACGCCGCGTACCTGGCGGCGCACGCCAGCGGCCTCGACGAGCTCAAGGCCCACGTGGCAACCGCCACCCCGGAGTGGGCCGCGACCATCACCGGGCTCGACCCGGGGTTGATCCGCGACTCGGCCAGGCTCATCGGCGCCTCACGCCCCGCCTCGCTCATCCACCCAGGCCGGCACACCGTCTGGTACGGCGACGACACCCAGCGCGAGCGGGCCATGGCCATCCTGGTGGCGCTGCTGGGCAACTGGGGACGCCGCGGCGGCTACCTGAAGCACGACAGGTTCCCGCTGGCCGGCTACCCGCACGCCGGCGCTCCGCCGCCACCGTCGCGGGCCAGGGTCGACCGGCCCAAGGGCGGCCTCTACCCGCTCGCCAACGAGGTGCTGGCCAGCGGCCTCTGCGACGCCTCCCGCCCCGGCCAGTCGCTCTACGACCTGAAGGCCTGGCTGGTCTATGGCTGCAACCTGGTCCAGGCCATGCCGGATCGCCCCCGGCTCCTCGAGGCCATCCAGCAGCTCGAGCTGCTGGTGGCCGTCGACGTGCTCCCGGCCGAGATCTGCGGCTGGGCCGACGTGGTGCTGCCAGAGGCCACCTACCTGGAGCGCGACGACGACGCCTGGAACGGCGCCTGGCGCCGCCCCTTCATCGCGGTGCGGCAGGCGGCGGTGCCGCCCATGTACGACTCGAAGCCGGGCTGGTGGATCGTCAAGGAGCTGGCTGGCAAGGTCGGCCTGGCCGACCACTTCCCCTGGACCGACGCCCGCGAGTTCGTGAAGACCCGGCTGGCCGTCAAGGGGCAGAGCTGGGAGGCGCTCTCCAGCACCGGCGTGCTGCTCGGCCCGGAGATCCCGACCTGCGAGGAGGAGGGCGCGCCGCTCACCTTCGAGACCGAGAGCGGCAAGATCGAGCTCTACTCGAAGGAGCTGGCCGACCTCGACTTCGACCCGCTCCCGGTCTACCGGCCGCAAGAGGAGGGGCCACCCGGGTCCTTCCGCCTCCTCTCCGGGCGCTCGCCGCTCCACTCCTTCGGGCGCACCGTCAACAACCGGCTGCTGGCCGAGCCTTACCCGGAGAACGAGGTCTGGCTCAACGCCGACGCGGCCGCGCACCTGGCCGGCTTCGAGGCCCGGCCGCTGGCCCAGGGCGAGCGGGTGGTGCTGGTCAACCAGGACGGCGTCCGCTCCACGCCGGTCAAGGTGAAGCTGACCCAGCGGATCCGGAACGACTGCGTCTACATGGTCCACGGCTGGGGCCAGACCGCCCGCGGCCAGCGCTACGCCTTCGGCCGCGGCGCCTCCGACGCCCTGCTCACCTCTCGCGTCAAGATCGACCCGATCATGGGCGGCACCGGGATGAACGTGAACTTCGTGCGCTTCGAGCGCGCCGTGGAGACCGCATGACCCGGCGCTACGCCATGGCCGTCGATACCCGGCGCTGCGTCGGCTGCAACGCCTGCGTCATCTCCTGCAAGACCGAGAACGACCTGCCGAGCGGCGGCTTCCGCGACTGGATCGTGCAGGAGGTGCACGGTCAGTTCCCATCGCTGACGCTGCAGATCCGCTCGGAGCGGTGCAACCACTGCGCCGAGACCCCCTGCGTGGCCGCCTGCCCGACCGGCGCCAGCCACGTGGCAGCTGGCGGAACGGTGCTCGTCAACCGGCGCAAGTGCACCGGCTGCAAGGCCTGCATGGTCGCCTGCCCGTACGGTGCCCGCTGGGTCCACCCCGACGGCCACGTCGACAAGTGCACCTTCTGTCTCCACCGCGTCGAGCGGGGCCAGCCGCCGGCCTGCGTCGAGACCTGCCCGACCCGGTCGCTCACCTTCGGCGACCTCGCCGACCCGGCCAGCCCGGTGGCCAGGCTGGTCGCCCGCCGGCCGCACCTGGTCCTCCAGCCCGAGGCCGGCACCCGCCCCCAGGTCTTCTTCCTCACCTAGGCGAGGAGCTTGCCATGACCGAGCTCGACGTGGCCCGTCACAACCCCCTCCTCGATCCCCGGCTCCAGGCCTGGGGCTGGGAGATCCCGGTCTACCTCTTCCTCGGTGGGATGGCCGCCGGCGTGATGATCCTGGCCACGCTGCTCCTGGCCAGGCCCGGAGCGCGCTCTCCGGCGCTCCGCTGGCTCCCGTTCGCCGCGCCGGGGCTGGTCACCCTCGGCATGCTGGCGCTCTTCCTCGACGTGGAGCACAAGCTCTACGTCTGGCGCTTCTACCTGGCCTTCCGCTGGAGCTCGCCGATGAGCTGGGGCGCATGGATCCTGCTGCTGGTCTACCCGGTGTCGCTGCTGGTCGCGCTCGCCTCGCTCGACGGCGCGCAGGCCGGGTGGCTGGCCTCCAGGCTGGGCCGGGCCGGGCGGCTGGTGGAGGCGGCCTGGGCCATGGCCCAGCGGCACGCCGCCGGGCTCCGCGTCGCCAGCCTCGCCACCGGGGCCGGGCTCGGCCTCTACACCGGGGTGCTGCTCTCGACGCTGGCGGCGCGCGCCCTCTGGAGCTCCGCGCTGCTCGGCCCCATCTTCCTGGTCTCGGGCCTCTCGACCGGGGCTGCGCTGCTCATGCTCTTCCCGGTCAACAGCGAGGAGCGCCACCTGCTGGCCCGCTGGGACCTCTGGGCCATCGGCACCGAGGCGATCCTGTTGCTGCTCTTCCTCGTCGGCCTCGCCTCCGGGACCGCAACCGGGCAGGCCGCGGCCGGGCTGCTGCTGGGCGGCCCCTACGCGACCGCCTTCTGGCTGCTGGTGGTGGGCGCCGGGCTGGCGCTCCCGGCGTTGCTGGAGCTGCTGGAGGGGCGGCGCCTGCTGCGGGTCACGCCGGCCGCCCCAGCGCTGGTGTTGGTGGGTGGGCTGGCGCTGCGCTTCATCCTGGTGTCGGCCGGGCAGACCTGACGCACCGCCGAGGTGCCAGCGTGGAGCCCGTGCCGGCGCGCTCGGCGCTGCCGGCCCACCGTGCGACAATCGCCCGGTGAGCCCCGGCCGCCCCCGCCACCTGCCGGTCCACCCGGCCCTGCTGCTGGCGCTGGCCCAGCTCATCTGGGCCGGCAACTTCGTGCTGGGGCGGGCGGTGAGCGCCAGCATCCCGCCGGTCGCCCTCTCCTTCTGGCGCTGGGTGCTGGCGCTGCTGGTCCTGCTCCCCTTCACCTTCCGCGAGGTCCGCGCCGCCTGGCCGCTCGTCCGCCGCTCGCTCCCGGTGCTGGTGCCGCTCGGCATCCTCGGCGTCGGCAACTTCAGCACGCTGGTCTACGTCGGCCTCGGCCAGACCACCGCCACCAACGCCGCCCTGCTCAACTCGGCCTGCCCGGCCTTCATCCTGATCATCGGCCCGCTGCTGGGCGGCCCCCGCCCCGGCCTGCGCCAGGCCGGCGGCATCCTGCTCTCGCTCGCCGGGGTGCTCGCCATCGTCAGCCGCGGCGACCCGCAGACCCTGCTGCAGCTCTCCTTCAACCGCGGCGACGCCTGGGTGCTGGCGGCGGTCCTCTCCTGGGCCTTCTACACGGTGCTGCTGGGGCGCCGGCCGGCCGGCCTCCACCCCATGGCGCTGCTCACCGTGCTGGTGGTGATCGGCCTCGCCTGGATCACGCCCTTCTACGCCGTCGAGGCCTGGCGCGGCGCCCGGGTGAGCTGGGACGGTCCGACGCTCGCCAGCCTCGGCTACGTCGGCGTGCTGGCGGCGGTGGTGGCCTACGTGGCCTGGAACCAGGGGGTGGCCGAGCTGGGGGCCGACCGCTCCGGCGCCTTCCTCCACCTGCTGCCGGCCTTCGCGGCGGTGCTGGCGGCGCTGCTGCTCGGCGAGGCCTTCCGCGCCTACCACGCGGCCGGGATCGCGCTGGTGCTGGTCGGGGTCCGGGTGGCCGGAGGGGGGCGCTCGGCCGGCGCCGTCGGCCCGCCTCGGAGCCCGCACCGATCGTCCAGCCTCCCGTAACTGCGAGTGAATCGCTTGATGCAGCGCAATTGCGCGACGCGTCATGCAGTTTTTACGCGAAACGCTTGCGAGGGGGTGTGACGCTCTGCCATCGTGAACTCTTCGTTTCGAACCGACCGGCCCGGGACCCCCCTCGATGCCCATCCTCGACGTCCGCGGCATCATCCTGCACTTCCGAGGCGTCGCCGCGCTCTCCGACGTCAGCTTCAAGGTCGAGCCGAAGACCATCCACGCCATCATCGGCCCGAATGGGGCGGGCAAGACCAGCCTGCTCAACTGCATCTCTGGCGTCTACAGGCCGCAGCACGGGACCATCAGCTTCGACGGCGTCGACATCTCGCGCCGCTCCCCCTCGGCCCGCACCAAGCTCGGCATCGCCCGCACCTTCCAGAACATCGCCCTCTTCAAGGGCATGACGGTGCTCGACAACCTGATGATCGGCCGCCACCTCCACCAGCACACCGGCGTGATCGGCGGCGGGCTCTACTGGGGCTTCGGGCAGCGCGAGGAGATCGAGCACCGCGCCTTCTGCGAGGACATCATCGACTTCCTCGAGATCCAGCACATCCGCAAGCACGTGGTCGGCACGCTCGCCTACGGCCTGCAGAAGCGGGTCGAGCTGGCCCGCGCCCTGGCGCTGGCGCCGCGCCTGCTGCTGCTCGACGAGCCCATGGCCGGGATGAACGCCGAGGAGAAGGAGGACATGGCGCGCTTCGTCGTCGAGACCGCCGAGGAGCGCGGCACCACCATCGTCATGATCGAGCACGACATGGGCGTGGTGATGGATCTCTCCAACAGCGTCACCGTCCTCAACTTCGGCGAGAAGATCGCCGACGGCCCCCCCGAGGAGGTCCAGCGCAGCAAGCAGGTGCAGGACGCCTACCTCGGCGAGCCGCCCGACCTCTTCGCCTGACCTGTGACGGGACCACTGTGAGCTCTCTCGACCGCCTCGGCCCAGACGACACCTTCCCCAAGCTCCTGGTCCGCAACGCCGGCGCCATGCCGGACAAGGTGGCGATGCGGGAGAAGGAGTTCGGCATCTGGCAGTCCTTCACCTGGCGCGACTACCACGACCACGTGCGCGACTTCGCGCTCGGGCTGGTGGCGCTCGGCCTGCAGCCCGGCGAGAACGTCGCCATCATCGGCGAGAACCGGCCGGAGTGGGTCTGGAGCGAGATCGCCGCCCAGGCCTGCGGCGCCGCCTCGGTGGGGCTCTACCAGGACTCCAACCTCGCCGACGTGGCCTACATCATCGACCACTGCGACGCCTCGGTGGTGGTGGCCGAGGACCAGGAGCAGGTCGACAAGATCCTCGACCTGCTGGAGAAGCTCCCCAAGGTGCGCTGGGTGGTCTTCACCGACCCGCGCGGCCTGCGCAAGTACCAGCACGAGAAGCTGATCGCCTTCACCGACGTGGAGGCCAGGGGACGCGCCCTGGCCGGCGCCCAGCCGGGGCTCTGGGCCGCCAACGTGGCCCGCGGCAAGGCCAGCGACCTGGCCATCATCTCCTACACCTCGGGGACCACCGGCTTCCCCAAGGGCGCCATGCTCTCCTTCAGCAACCTGCTCGGCATGGCCATGAACCTCCACTCGGTGGACGAGAAGCGCCCCGCCGACGAGTTCGTCTCCTTCCTGCCGCTCGCCTGGATCGGCGAGCAGATGATGTCGCTCTCCTCGGCGCTGGCCATCGGCTTCACCGTCAACTTCCCCGAGGAGACCGAGACCACCTCCGAGAACATCCGCGAGATCGGCCCGCACGTGATGTTCGCCCCGCCCCGCTTCTGGGAGTCGATGACCTCCACCGTGCAGGTGAAGATCATGGACACCTCGCCGTTCAAGCGGTTCATGTTCAACCTCTGCATGCCCATCGGCCGCAGGGTGGCCGACCTGCGCTTCGAGAAGAAGCCGATCCCCCTCGGGCTCCGGGTGCTCTACCAGCTCGCCTACTGGGGGCTCTTCCGCGCCCTGCGCGACCGGCTCGGCTTCACCTACATCCGCAGCGCCTCCACCGGCGGCGCCGCGCTCGGCCCCGACGTCTTCGGCTTCTTCCACGCCATGGGCGTGCGCTTGAAGCAGATCTACGGCCAGACCGAGATCTCCGGCATCAGCTGCATCCACCGCGACGACGACATCCAGTCGCACACCGTGGGCGTGCCCATCCCCGGCACCGAGGTGCGCATCTCCGAGGCCGGCGAGATCCTCTCGCGCAGCCCCTCGGTCTTCGTCGGCTACTACAAGAACCCCGAGGCCACCGCCAAGACGGTGGTCGACGGCTGGCTCCACTCCGGCGACGCCGGCTACCTCGCCCCGGACGGCCAGCTGGTGGTCATCGACCGCCTGAAGGACGTCATGAAGCTGGCCGACGGCACCCAGTTCTCGCCGCAGTTCATCGAGAACCGGCTCAAGTTCTCGCCCTACGTCAAGGAGGCGGTGGTCATCGGCCACGACCGGCCCTTCCTGACCGCCATGCTCTGCATCGACATGGGCGTGGTGGGGAAGTGGGCCGAGAAGAGCCGCATCTCCTACACCACCTACACCGACCTCTCCGCCAAGGCGGAGGTCTACGACCTGCTGCAGCGCGAGGTCGACCAGGTCAACGAGAAGCTCCCCGACGCCGCCCGCATCGCCAAGTTCGTGCTGCTCTACAAGGAGCTCGACGCCGACGACGAGGAGCTGACCCGCACCCGCAAGGTGCGCCGCGGCTTCGTCGAGGAGCGCTACCGGGAGGTCATCCAGGCGCTCTACGGCGACGCCCCGGAGGTGGCCATCGACACCACCATCAAGTTCCAGGACGGCAAGACCACCCGCATCCGCACCACCCTGCTGGTGCGGAAGCTCACCATGGGGAGGGCAGCCTGATGGAGTTCTTCCTCCAGCTCGTCATCAGCGGCCTGGTGATCGGGTCGATCTACGCCCTGGTCGGCCTCGGCTTCGTCATCATCTACAAGTCCTCCTCGATCCTCAACTTCGCCCAGGGCGAGTTCCTCATGCTGGGCGCCTACGTCTGCGTGGCCATCGTCGGCACCCACAAGGTCCCCTTCCTGGCCGCCTTCGCCATCACCCTCGCCTTCTCGGCGCTGCTCGGCGTGCTCATGGAGCGGCTGCTGCTGCGCCCCATGATCGGCGAGCCGGTCATCTCGGTGATCATGCTGACGCTGGGGCTCTCCTCGGTCTTGAAGGCGGTGGTGCAGGGCTTCTGGGGCACCGACACCCGCCCCTTCCCCGAGATCTTCCCCACCACCCCGGTCATGGTCGGCCCGTTGCCGGTCTCGCAGGGCTACCTCTACAGCGTCGCCAGCGTGGTGGTGCTGCTGGCGCTCTTCTCGGTCTTCTTCAAGTACTCGCGGGCCGGCATCGCCATGCGCGCCACCGCCTTCTCCCAGCAGGTGGCCCTCTCCATGGGCATCTCGGTGAAGCAGATCTTCGCCCTGGCCTGGTCGATCGCCGCGGTGGTCTCGGCGGTCGGCGGCGTGCTGCTGGGCGGCATCCGCGGCGGCGTCGACGGCGCCTTCGCCCTCTTCGGTCTCAAGGTCATCCCGGTGGTGATCCTCGGCGGCCTCGACAGCGTGCTCGGGGCCATCGTCGGGGGGCTGGTGATGGGGGTGCTGGAGAACCTCTCCGGCGGCTACCTCGACCCGCTGATGGGCGGCGGCGTCAAGGAGGTGGCCCCCTTCATCGCGCTGGTGGCCATCCTCAGCATCAAGCCGTACGGGCTGTTCGGCAAGGTCAAGATCGAGCGGGTCTAGGAGAGCCATGCGCTGCGGAGACTTCAGGGAGACGTACGCCGAGGACATGGCCCTCTTCGAGACGGCCTTCGCCCGGCGGATGATGTTCCTCTTCCTCGCCGCCCTGCTGGCCCTGCCCTGGTTCGCCACCGGCTTCTGGCTCGACATCGCGCTGCGCATCCTCATCGCCGTGATCGCCGCGGTGGGGCTCAACATCCTCACCGGCTTCACCGGCCAGATCTCGCTCGGCAACGCCGCCTTCCTGGCGGTGGGCGCCTACACCACCGCCATCCTGGCCGGCCGCTACCACGTCCCCTTCCCCATCGCCATCCCGGCCGCCGGCGTCGTCACCGCGCTGGTGGGGATGGTCTTCGGCGTCCCCTCGCTGCGCCTGAAGGGGCTCTACCTGGCGGTGGCCACCCTGGCCGCCCACTTCGTCATCGAGTTCGGCATCTCCCACTGGGAGTCGATGACCGGCGGCGTCAACGGCATCAGCATCCCCTCGCCCAGGGCCGGCCCGCTGGTGGTGGCCAACGACAAGCAGCTCTACTACCTGGCCCTCCCGGTGACCGCCTCGCTGCTGCTCTTCGCCCGCAACCTCTTCCGCACCAAGGTCGGCAAGGCCTTCGTCGCCATCCGCGACCAGGACATCTCCTCCGAGGTCATGGGGGTCAACGTCTTCCGCTACAAGCTGCTCGCCTTCGCCGTCTCCAGCTTCTACGTCGGGGTGGCCGGCTCGCTGCTCGCCTACCAGGCCCGCATCATCAGCCCGGAGAACTTCCCCATCACCGTGGCCATCGACCAGCTCGGCATGATCATCATCGGCGGCCTCGGCAGCATCCTCGGCTCGGTCTTCGGCGCCGTCTTCATCACCCTGCTGCCGGAGCTGCTCCGCCTCGTCACCACCGCCCTGGCCGACTCCTTCCCCGCGCTCACCACCCTCTTCGCCTCGGTGAAGATGGGGGTCTTCGGCCTGGCCATCGTGCTCTTCCTCATCTTCGAGCCCGACGGCATGGCGGCCCGGTGGCACACCATCAAGAACTACTGGAAGCTCTACCCCTTCTCGTATTGACGTAGCCCGCAGCTGCAGCTCCCCCGCAGACCACAGGAGGTTTCTCGATGCACCTCATGCGAAGCGCGATGCGACTGGTGATGGCGATGGCGGTGCTGGCCACCGGACAGGCGGTGGCCCAGGAGGTCAAGGTCGGTGGCATCTTCGACCTGACCGGCATCACCTCGGACGTGGGCAAGCCCTACGCCCAGGGTGTCCGCGACTACGTGGCCCTGACCAACTCCAAGGGCGGCGTCAACGGCAAGAAGATCAAGCTCATCGACGTCGACTACGGGTACAAGATCCCCGAGGCGGTCTCGGCCTACAAGCGGATGAAGGAGGAGCAGGTCGTCCTCATCAATGGCTGGGGCACCGGCGACACGCTGGCGCTCAAGAACTTCATCAACGAGGACAAGATCCCCTACTTCTCCGGCTCCTTCGCCGGCGACCTCACCGACCCGGCCAAGACCCCGTACAACTTCTTCGTGGCCCCCAGCTACTCCGACCAGATCCGCGCCTGGCTCAGCTGGGTCAAGGAAGACTGGAAGGACAAGACCCGCGCCCCCAAGGTGGCCCTCTTCTACGGTGACAACGCCTACGGCAAGGCCCCCATGGCGGCCGGGCGCGCCTTCGCCAAGGAGAACGGCATCGAGATCTCCGACGAGGAGATCCTCCCGCCCGGCTTCCAGGACGCCAACAGCCAGCTCCTCAACATGAAGCAGAAGGGGGCCGACTACGCCTACATCAACGTCACCACCACCGGCGTCTCGCTGGTGCTCAAGGGGGCCAAGGCGCTCGGCCTGACCACCAAGTGGGGCTCCAACCCCTACGGCTTCTCCGAGCAGCTGCCGCTGGTGGCCAAGGAGACCGCCGAGGGCGTCACCGGCGTCATGCCGCACGTGCCGTACGGCACCGCGGTGCCGGGCATGAAGGCGCTGGAGGACTTCCACAAGGCCAACCACCCGACCGACAACCACGACGCCATGTACGTGCGCGGCTGGGCCTCGGCGACCGTCTGGGTCGAGGCGCTCAAGCGCGCCGACAAGGCCGGCAAGCTCAACGGCGAGGGGGTCAAGGCGGCGCTCGAGACCCTCAAGGACTTCGACCTGGGCGGCCTGACCAGCCCGGTGACCTGGACCTCGACCGACCACCGCCCCTCCACCACCACCGCCGTCTTCATGGTCAAGGACGGCAAGCTGGTCAAGGTGAAGGACTACACGTTCCCGCGCAAGGCCGAGTGGCTCGGCCTCTAGTCACCTGGTGAACCCGGAGGGGCGGGCCGCCTTGGGCTCGCCCCTCCCTTTCCGCTGCCGCGAGCCTCCATGCTCCACCTGAAGAACGTCGAGGTCATCTACGACGACGTCATCCTCGTCCTGAAGGGGCTCTCGCTGCACGTCCCGGAGGGCAAGATCGTGGCGCTGCTCGGCTCCAACGGGGCCGGCAAGAGCACCACGCTCAAGGCCATCTCCGGCCTGCTCCACACCGAGGAGGGCGAGGTCACCGACGGCACCATCGAGTTCCAGGGCCAGCGCATCGACGGCGTGCCCCCCGAGCAGATCGTCCGGCGCGGCATCTTCCAGGTCATGGAGGGGCGGCGCGTCTTCGAGGACCTCTCGGTCGAAGAGAACATCATCATGGGCGGCTACACCCGCAACGATCGGGCCGGCCTGAAGCGCGACACCGAGATGGTCTACACCTACTTCCCGCGGCTCCACGAGCGCCGCAAGCGGCTGGCCGGCTACCTCTCCGGCGGCGAGCAGCAGATGCTGGCCATCAGCCGCGCCCTGATGGCGCGCCCCAAGCTGATCCTGCTCGACGAGCCGAGCCTGGGGCTGGCGCCGCTGCTGGTGAAGGAGATCTTCGGCATCGTCAAGCGCATCAACGAGGAGGAGAAGACCACCTTCCTGCTGGTCGAGCAGAACGCCAACCTGGCCCTCTCCATCGCCCACCACGGCTACGTCATGGAGAACGGCCGCATCGTGCTCGAGGGCGACGCCGAGAAGCTCCGCTCCAACGAGGACGTCAAGGAGTTCTACATGGGTGGCGGCGCCGGCAAGAGCTACAAGAACCTGAAGTTCTACAAGCGCCGCAAGCGCTGGCTCAGCTAGCCCCAGCGGCGAGGAGCACCTCGATGGCGACGCTCCGTCCCGGCTCCATCCATGACCCGGCGCTGGAATGCCTCTCCCCGGAGGCCTGGCGCGAGCGGCTCGGCGCCCGGCTGGCCGCCACCGTGGCCCTGGCCTGGAAGGCCGCCCCCCGGGCCCGCCGCACCCTCGAGGCGGCCGGGCTCACCCCGGCCGACTTCCGCGGCCTCGACGACCTGCCTCGCCTCCCCATCACCCGCAAGGACGCGCTGCCCGGCCTGCAGGCGGAGGAGCCGCCCTTCGGTGGCCTGGCCGCGGTCGACCCTGGCGCCCTGGCCCGGCTCTTCATGTCCCCGGGCCCCATCTACGACCCGCAGGGACACGACGGCGACTTCTGGCGCTTCCGCCACGGGCTGGCCGCCGCCGGCCTCCGCCGCGGCGACGTGGTGCTCAACTCGGCCAGCTACCACCTGACGCCGCTCGGCTTCATGTTCGACGGGGCGGCCCGCGGGCTCGGCTGCGCCGTCATCCCCGGCGGCACCGGCCAGACCGAGCTGCAGCTCAAGACCGCCTCGCACCTCAGGGCCACCGCCTACACCGGAACCCCGAGCTTCCTCTTCCAGCTCCTCACCAGGGCCAGGGAGACCGCCACCCCGCTCTCGCTGGAGGTGGCCTTCGTGGCGGCCGAGATGCTCCCCGAGAGCCTGCGCGCCGACATCGAGGCCTTCGGGGTGCGCTGCCGCCAGGGCTATGGCACCGCCGACCTCGGCTGCCTGGCCTACGAGTGCAGCGAGCTGGGGGGCTGGCACCTGCACCCCGACGTCCTCATCGAGGTGCTCGATCTGGAGACCGGGCAGCCGGCCGCGCCGGGCCAGCCCGGCGAGATCGTGGCCACGCTCTTCGACGAGGCCTACCCGCTGCTGCGCTTCGCCACCGGCGACATCGGGGCGCTGGCCCCGGCCGGGCATTGCGCCTGCGGGCGGGTGGCCCCGAAGCTGGCCGGCCTGGTGGGCCGCGTCGGCGACGCCGTCAAGGTGAAGGGGATGTTCGTGCGCGGCGGGCAGGTCGAGGCGGTGCTGAAGCGCTTCCCCGAGGCCGGCCGCTTCCGCGCCGTGGTGACGCGCGAGCAGCACGTCGACCAGCTCACCTACGAGATCGAGGTGGAGCGGCCCGGCGACCCGGCCCTGGCCGCCAGCCTCGGCGAGGCGCTGCGCGAGGAGCTCAAGGTGCGCGGCGAGGTGGCGCTGCTGGCCCGCGGCGCGCTCCCCGAGGGGGCCAGGAAGATGGACGATCGCCGGGTCTGGAAATAACCGAAGCGCCCGATGTCAGCCCTTCGCCGCCACGCCCGCGAAATGGATCAGCGCCTCGAAGACGTTGGTGGTGGTGAAGACGCCGGCCAGCTCGTCCTGGTCGTCGACCACCAACACGCCGTTGAGCTTCTTGTCGTGGAGCAGCTGGGTGGCCTCGGCCAGCGAAGTCTCGGGGTGGACCGTGTAGGGCTCGGCGTTCATGGCCACCCGGACCTTGGTCTTGTCGAGCAGGCCGTGGAGCTCCCACTTGTCGAGCGAGGTGGCCTTGCCCGGCGTGTAGGCGGCCAGCATCCGCTCGGTCACCAGCCCCGCCAGCTTCCCCTTCTTCATCACCGGGAGCCGGCGGATCTTGTTCTCCTTGAGCAGGTGGATGGCCTCGATGACCGAGGCGTCGGCGTCGATGGTGATGGGGTTGGGTGTCATCCAGCCGCCCACCGTCAGCTTCTTGTCGGCCATGTCGGGTCCTCTGGTTCCGGGTTTGGGAGCGCGTGTGACGGAATGGTGGCATGCGGTGGGTCAAGCGGCAAGGCGGTCGCTTGCGGCGCCTCGGCCACCCGTGGCAATTCTGGAGCACCGTGAGCAGACACGCTACGCCCAAGCCGGGGACCCTCTCGGCGCTCCTCGACGACCTGGCCAGGGCGCCCCCTTCGGCGACCGGGTCGGGGTGGGCGGCCGGCCTGGTCCCGGGTCACGCCATCGGCCGCTTCACGCTGGTGCGGGAGCTGGCCCGGGAACCCTTCAGCGTGCTCTTCGAGGCCCAGGACAGCCTGCTGGTGCGGCGCGTCGCCTTGAAGGTGCTGCGCGCCAGCTCTCCCGCCTCCGGCTCGGCCCAGCGGGCCCGCCACGAGGCCGAGACCATCGCCGACCTGGCCCACCCCAACCTGGCCGCGCTCTTCGACGCCGGCCGATGCGAGCAGGGGCCCTACCTGGTCTACGAGCTGCTGGAGGGGGCCCGCCTCTCCGAGCGGCTGGTTGAGACCCCCACCGCGCCGGCCGAGGCGGTCCGCATCGCACTCTCGGTGGCCCGCGCCCTCTCGGTGGCCCACGCCCGCGGCGTGGCCCACCACGACCTGACCCCCGACCGGGTCTTCCTCTGCAACGACGGCGCGGTCAAGGTGCTCGACCTCGGCGTGGCCCACACCTTCGGCCGGGCCCGGCTCGAAGGCGGCCAGCCGGGCTACGTGGCCCCGGAGCAGTGGCGCGGCGCACCGGAGGACGAGCGGACCGACGTCTACGCCCTCGGGGCGCTGCTCTACCGGCTGCTCACCGGGCAGCTCCCCTTCCCCGACGACGACGAGGGGCGCGCCGCCGCCAGCCCCCGGGCCGCCTCCTCGGTCGACATCCCGGAGTGGCCCGGGCTGGGCGAGCTGGTGGCCGGCATGCTGGCCAAGGATCCGGTCGACCGCCCCCGCGACGGCGCCGCCCTGGTCGACGGGCTGGAGCTGGTGCTCGCCAAGGCCTCGGCCTCGGGGAGCAGCACCTCGGTCCGCATCCGGCGCCGCCTTTACCTGGCGCGGCGCCCGGTGGTTATGGCCGCCGGCCTGGCGCTGCTGGCCCTGCTGGCAGGCGGCGCCTGGCTGCTGCTGGGGCGCGGCCCGCCCCGCGAGGAGACGCCGTCGGTGGCGGTGCTCCCCTTCGCCGACCTGAGCGAGAAGCAGGACCAGGAGTACTTTGCCGACGGCCTGGCCGAGGAGATCATCAACGCCCTGGCCCAGCTCAACGGGCTGCGGGTGAGCGGCCGCCGCTCGGCCTTCTCGGCGCGTGACCGCACCGGTGACCTGCGCGCCCTGGGTCGGGAGCTGGGCGTCGCCAACGTGCTGGTCGGGAGCGTGCAGCGCAACGCCACGCGGATCAGGGTCACCGCCCAGCTGGTCAGCAGCGAGAACGGCCGCAGCCTCTGGTCGAAGACCTTCGAGCGGGAGCTGACCGGGATCTTCGCGGTGCAGGACGAGATCGCCAGCGCCGTGGTGGCGGCGCTCGAGGTGGAGCTGCTGACCGGGCAGCGCCCCTCGAGCAAGGAGTACCGGACCTCCGACCCGGAGACCTACAGCCAGTTCCTGCAGGGCCGGCGCTTCTCGCGGCGTGACAGCAAGGAGACGTCGCAGCTGGCGGCCGCCGCCTTCCAGCGGGCCATCGATCTCGAGCCGGGCTACGCCCCGGCCTGGGCCGGCCTCTCCTACGCCCACTTCTACGGCTGGGGGAACTCGGGCGGGAGCGCCGCCGAGCTTGAGGCCAACAGGCGCCGGGCCGAGGAGGCGGCCGAGCAGGCCGTGGCGCTGGCGCCCGAGCTGGCGGCCGGCTACGCGGCGCGCGCCTTCTTCCGCATCCACCTGAGGCAGGACTGGACCGGGGGGCGCGCCGACATGGAGCGGGCGCTCAAGCTCAGCCCGGGCGATCCGGAGATGATGTGGCGCTACGCCCGCTACGTGCTCGGGCCGCTGGGGCGGTTCGAGGAGGCGATCGCGCTGGCCCGCCGGGCCAGCCAGGTCGACCCGAGCTACTACGCCCCGTGGGCCACGCTGGCCTCGCTCTACCTGGCGCAGGAGCGGCTCGAGCTGGCGCGCAGCGCCGCGCTCCGCTCCCTCGAGCTCTGGCCGGAGGGTGACTCTGCCCCGATCTGCCTGGCGACGGCCGAGCTGCTCGACCACCGGCCCGAGGCGGCCATGCAGGCGGCCCGGCGCAGCCCGGAGCCGGTCTTCCACCGGCAGTTCGAGGCGGTGGCCAACCACGATCTCAAGCGGCCGCAGGAGGCCAGGGCGGCCCTCGACGCGCTGCTGGCCACGAACGCCGACGACGCCCAGTTCCAGATCGCCTGCGTCTACGCCTGGCTCGGAGACGCCGACAGGGCCTTCGACTGGCTGGACCGGGCCATCTCGGAGCACGACGGCGGCGTCGCCGACCTGCGGATGGAGCCGCTGCTGCGCGGCCTGCGGAGCGACCCGCGCTACAAGGCGATCGAGAAGAGGCTCAACCTGCCGCCGAACTGACGGCCGCCACCCGGACGCCGGCCCCGCTCCCGCCGCGAGCCGGCCCTCACGGGCCGGCCCCGCGGATCAGGCCAGCACCCGCAGCGCCGGCGCCTTGGCGCGCTCGCCGCGGCTGACGTCGTGGGCGAAGATCTCGATGCGGCTCACCACGCCGGGCGGGTACTCGTTGCCGTCGCTCTCCACCGCCACCACCGGCATGCCGCGGGCGCGGGCCCACGGCGCGTAGGTGGCCTCGATGAGCCGGCCCGGGAGGCAGGCGAACGGGGCGATGATGGCGACGCCATGGTAGCCCTCGTCCATGGCGACGGCCGCCGAGCCGGGCGACAGCGTCGCCTCGCTCTCCAGCTCGCAGGAGGCGAACTCCTCGGCCCGCTCCATGATCCGGTCCATGCCGTGGGGGGCCTCGGGGACCATGCCGCTCAGCCCCAGCCCCTTCTTGACCTTCCCCTCCACCCAGGCCTTCCAGAGCATCTCGATGCGCAGCACGCCCATGGCGCGCGCCTCCTTGGAGAAGGGGCGGCGCCAGGCCGGCATCGTGGCCAGCGTCTTGCGCATGCGGCGCAGCTGGTCCCAGTCGAGGTAATGGACCCACTCGGTGAGCCCGGTGATCTTGGCGACCACGCCGGCGTCGGCCAGCCGGTTGACGAGCGGCCCGACCGAGTACTCGTCGCGCCGCACGAAGATCTCGCCGACCACCAGCGCCTTCTTCGCCTCCGAGAGCGGCTTCTTGAGCGGGATGCGGCCGAGCCGCGCCCCCCACTCCGGCAGCCGCTCCAGCACCGCCGGGCCGCCCTTGCGGGCCTCCACCAGCGCCTCCTGCACCACCGCCTCGAGCTCGGCCAGCGCCGCCGGGCGGTCCACCGCCAGCGCCGAGAGCGTCCCCTCGATGTCGCGGATGTAGTCACCCACGGCGATCATGCGCCAGAGCTCGCGGTTGAAGTCGGGGCCGAGCTCCGCGTAGGAGTTGTCGGAGTTGAGCGAGAGCATCACCACGTTGCGGAAGCCGAGCTCCTGCACCAGCCCCTGGTAGAAGATGGCGTACTGGCCGGTCCGGCAGGGGCCGGTGGTGATGGGCATGAACATCAGGTGGACGACGTCCTGCCCCTCGTCCTTGGGCTGCTTGGCCAGGTAGTCGAGGAAGGCCCCCAGCACCAGCAGCGCCGGGATGCACTCCTTGCCGCTGGCCACGGCGCGCGCCCGCGGCGCCGTCCCCTGGTCGGCGGGGGGCAGCAGCACCGACTCGATGCCGTTGTGCCGGGCCACCTCGCTGACCAGCGCGGTGGTGACCCGCCCCATCGACGGCCAGACCAGCCGGACCCGCTTGTCCTTCATGCCGCGCCGCTCGCCGGTGCGGCGGTTGACCACCACCGCCTGGCGCCCCTCCAGCTTGACGTCCCAGTCACGCTCGGGCGGCGCCGGGGGCGGGCCCTTGGGCGCCTTGCGCCAGGCCTCGGCCACGTCGAGGAAGGCCTCGATGCGGGTGTCGACGCCGGCGTCGGCGGTGTGGCTGTCGAGCTCCAGGGTGAGGAACGGCTTGGAGTCGTGGATCCAGCGGTTGAAGTGGAGGATGAAGGAGTCGGGGGCGCAGGAGAAGTTGGTGACGTAGCAGGCGAAGAGGTTGGGCCGCTCCTTCACCATGACCGCGCCCTTCAGGTCCTGCTGCCCGTAGTACCAGTACATGTTGGGCGGGATGGCCTCGTCGGCCAGCGGCAGGAAGTCGAAGGGGATGACGCTCCAGCCCCGGGTGACGAACTTGCGGGGGATGCCCATGTTGGCGCCGGGCGCGAAGGCGTTGTAGGGCCGGCCGAAGAGGACGATGGCGTGGCGCCCCGCCGCCTCGGCCTCGGCCAGGGCCAGCCGGCCGAGCCGCCGCCCCTCGCGGTAGCAGGCGGTCTGCCGCTCCACCGCCAGCGACCAGGCCTTGTGACCGGCCTCGCGGCCGTAGCCGAGCTGCACGGCCACGTCGGCCATCACCTCGCGCCCGGCCTCGAAGCCCTTGCCGAGATCGAGGATTGGGCGCAGCAGCTTCGACTCCTCGAGCCCGAAGGCGGTGCGCAGCGTGTAGGGGAGCCCCTGCATGATGGGGCAGAGGCAGGCGTGCACGTCCTTCTCGTAGGTCGGCATCGCCTTCAGGTGCGGCAGGAAGACAAAGTCGGGCTGGACCGCCTGCTCCATCAGCGCGCCCATCTGCCCGTGGGCCAGCTCGGCCGGGAAGCAGAAGGAGGACTCGCAGCGGGCCAAGCCCTTCTGCGACACCTGCGGGGTGAGCTGGACGCGGACGCCCAGCGCCGAGAAGAAGTTGGAGTAGAGCGGCCAGAGCGAGTGGACCGAGAGCGCCTCGGGCACGCCCACCACCGGGCCGCCGCGCGGCAGCACGTCGGCCTGGGCGGCGTAGGTCTCGAAGTAGAGCTTGCGCCGCACCTCGACCCAGTCCTTCACCTCGCCGACCGGGAGAGCGACCTTGCGTCGCAGGTTGGCGAACTTGTTGCAGCGGCCGCCGAAGTGGTGGCGCGACTCCCCGACCTTCATGATGCGGATGGGGCAGTGGTTGTCGCAGGCGCGGCAGTTGTACTCCTTGTCCGAGGAGATGCTGCGCAGCGAGAGCTCGGCCAGCTTGAGCGGCGCCGCCTTGAGGCTGCCGTCCTCGAGCCGGTTGAGCCCCATCAGCGCCACGCCGTAGGCGCCCATCAGCTCCGGGTCGGGCGGCACCACCACCGGCTTGCCGAGCAGCTGGGCGAAGGCCAGCGGCATGGCCGGGTTCTTGGCCACCCCGCCCTGCAGCACGATGCGGTTGCCGATGGTGCGGCTGCCGACCACGCGGTTCAGGTAGTTGGAGACGATCGAGAGGGTCAGGCCGGCGACGATGTCGCTGCGGGTGGCCCCCTGCGAGATGGCCTTGCGGATGTCGGAGTTGATGAAGGCCGAGCAGTGCTCGCCGAACTTGAGCGGCGCGGTCGCCTCCATGGCGATGGGGCCGATCTCCTCGGCGCGGGCGATGTCGAGGTCGCCGGCGGCCGACTCCTCGAGGAACGAGCCGGTCCCGGCGCTGCAGGCCTCGTTCATGGCGTAGTCGACCGGGACGTGGTTGCGCAGCGAGACGTACTTGGCGTCCTGCCCGCCGATCTCGAAGATGGTGTCGATGGCCGGATCCAGCTCGGTGGTGCCGGCGGTGTGGGCCATGATCTCGTTGTAGATGGCGCCGGTGCCGCAGAAGACGCCCAGCAGCTCGCGCGACGAGCCGGTGGTGGCGGCCAGGATGATCTCGACGGCGTCCTCGCCGCCGAGCTGGGCCTCGAGCTGGCCGATCACCTCGGCCAGGCACTTGCGCAGCGCCGACACCGGGTCACCGAGGGTGCGGCCGTAGTGGCTGGCCACCATCTCGCGGGTGGTGGCGTCGACCAGCGCCACCTTGGTGGTGGTGGAGCCGCCGTCGATGCCGAGCACGTAGCGGGCCCCGGCGCGGGCCTTGCCGCGGCGCGAGGGGTGGAAGGTGACCAGCGCCGCCGCCTCGCTGAGCGGGCGGGTGCGGGCGTAGGCCACGTCGCCGTCGCCGGCCAGCGCCTCGCCGGCCGGCAGCGGGGTGCCGCGCTCCTGGGCCAGCAGCGCGGCGCCGTAGGCCTCCAGGTAGGGGGCCTGGGCCGGCACCACCAGCTCTGCGTTCGGCAGGCCGTCGCGCACCGCCTGGACCAGGTGCGGGTTGCGGGCCGACCCGCCGACCATGAGGACGGTGCCGGTCTCGACGCGGGCCTTGGCGAGGAACTCCAGCACCTTGCCGGCCATCACGTGGGTGAGGCTGAGCACGATGTCGTGCCGATCGGCCTCGCCCTTGTTGAGCTTGTGGGTGCAGTCGCTCTTCATGAAGACCGAGCAGCGCGAGGAGAGCCGGTGGACGCAGGCCTTGTCGACCTCGGCGCTGTGGACCACGTCGAGCGGGAGGTCCATGCGGCGCAGCTGCTGGGCGAAGAACTCGCCGGTGCCGCTGGCGCACTTGTTCCCGGCGTAGGTGCCGACGATGCGGCCGGCGTCGAGCCGGTAGACCACCAGGTCCTCGCCGCCCACCGAGACCACCGCGGTGGCGTCGAGGCCGAGCGCCAGCAGGGCGCGCTCCAGCGCCTCGGGGGCGATGGCCCGCTCCAGGCGGAACTGCCGGCGTCCCTCGCCGCCGGTGACCACGGTCGGGGTGCCGTCGGGGATCGACCGCCCGGCCAGGATCGAGCGGGCGGTGCCGACCACGTCCCCGTCGTGGGCGCGGACCTCCGACCAGGTCTCCGACCCCCCGCTCAGGAGGCAGGCCTTGACGCTGGTCGAACCGACATCGAGCCCCAAACCGAACGCTTCTGCCATTCCGATACGCCCCCTGCTGAGTGAGGCCGGAGAGGATACCCTAGGAGGGTCCATTCGGGGTATTCCTTCGTGCAAACAAACGCTTGCAGCGTTTCTTCTCAGCGCCTTCGGCCCCCGTTGGCCGCTCAACCCTGCGACCGGACTGGGGGCTCCCCAAGCGACCGTGCGCCCCAGCGGGGGAGTAGATTAAATGGGGGGCGCGCCTGTTCCCACGGCTGGAGGCCACACCACATGGAAGGCAAGGCCGACCTGGACCTCCAGGAGACGCAGGAGTGGCTGGACGCCCTCGACGGTGTGCTGGTGCGGGAGGGGCCGGAGCGGGCCCACTTCCTGATCGAGCAGCTGATCGAGCGGGCCCGGCGCGACGGCACCGGCCTCCCCTTCTCGGCCAACACCCCCTACGTCAACACCATCCCGGTGGCGCTCCAGCCGCCGCTCCCCGGCGACTTCGCCATCGAGCAGCGGATCCGCCACTACATCCGCTGGAACGCCATGGCCATGGTGGTGCGGGCCAACCGCGGCACCAACGTGGGGGGACACATCGCCAGCTTCTCCTCGGCGGCGATGCTCTACGACATCGGCTACAACCACTTCTGGCGCTCCTGGTCCAAGGAGCGCGGCGGCGACCTGCTCTTCATCCAGGGCCACTCGGCACCCGGCATCTACGCCCGCGCCTACCTGCTCGGCCTGGTCACCGAGGAGCAGCTCACCAACTTCCGCCAGGAGGTCTCGGGCAAGGGGCTCTCCTCCTACCCACACCCGTGGTTGATGCCCTCCTTCTGGCAGTTCCCCACCGTCTCGATGGGGCTCGGCCCGCTGATGGCCATCTACCAGGCCCGCTTCATGAAATACCTGAAGGACCGCGGGCTGGCCGACACCACCGGGCGCAAGGTCTGGGCCCTGCTCGGCGACGGCGAGATGGACGAGCCGGAGTCTCGCGGCGCCATCGGCATGGCCGGACGCGAGCGGCTCGACAACCTCATCTTCGTCGTCAACTGCAACCTGCAGCGGCTCGACGGGCCGGTGCGCGGCAACGGCAAGATCATCCAGGAGCTGGAGAGCGAGTTCCGCGGCGCCGGCTGGAACGTCATCAAGGTGGTCTGGGGGCGCTACTGGGACGCGCTGCTGGCCCGCGACACCCACGGCCACCTGCAGCGCCGCATGATGGAGGTGGTCGACGGCGAGTACCAGGTCTACAAGGCCCGCGACGGCGCCTACGTCCGCGCCCACTTCTTCAACACCCCGGAGCTCGCGGCCATGGTGGCCGACATGTCCGACCAGGACATCTGGAACCTCAACCGCGGCGGCCACGACCCCTTCAAGGTCTTCGCCGCCTACCAGGCCGCCAGCCAGCAGCCCGCCGGTCAGCTGCAAGGGCAGCCGACGGTGATCCTCGCCAAGACCATCAAGGGCTACGGCATGGGCGAGTCGGGCGAGGCCCAGAACACCACCCACCAGCAGAAGAAGCTCTCGATCGACTCGATCCGCAGCTTCCGCGACCGCTTCCAGCTGCCGGTGCCCGACGACCAGCTCGAGGCCCTCCCCTTCCTCAAGTTCGAGGAGGGGTCGAAGGAGCTCGAGTACCTCTTGGCCCGCCGCGCCGCGCTCGGCGGCGGCCGCCCCCGGCGCCGCCAGAAGGGCGAGCCGCTCCAGGTCCCGCCGCTCTCCGCCTTCGCGAAGGTGCTGGAAGGGACCGGCGACCGCGCCATCTCCACCACCATGGCCTTCGTGCAGCTGCTGCAGGTGCTGGTCAAGGACGCCGCCATCGGCAAGCGCGTGGTCCCCATCGTCCCCGACGAGTCGCGCACCTTCGGCATGGAGGGGATGTTCCGGCAGCTCGGCATCTGGAGCCAGGTCGGCCAGCTCTACAAGCCGCAGGACGCCGAGCAGCTGATGTTCTACCGGGAGGACAAGCAGGGGCAGATCCTGCAGGAGGGGATCAACGAGGCCGGCGCCATGTGCGACTGGATCGCCGCGGCCACCGCCTACTCGATCCACGCCACCCCGACCATCCCCTTCTACATCTTCTACTCGATGTTCGGCTTCCAGCGCATCGGCGACCTGGCCTGGGCCGCTGGCGACATGCGGGCCCGCGGCTTCCTGCTCGGCGCCACCGCCGGCCGCACCACGCTCAACGGCGAGGGGCTGCAGCACCAGGACGGCCACAGCCACGTCTTCTCCTCGGTGATCCCCAACTGCCGCTCCTTCGACCCGGCCTTCGGCTACGAGGTGGCGGTGATCATCCAGGACGGGCTGCGGCGCATGTACGTCGACCAGGAGGACGCCTACTACTACCTGACGCTCCTCAACGAGAACTACGCCCAGCCGGCCATGCCGGAGGGGGCGGCCGAGGGGATCTTGAGGGGGCTGCACCGGGTCCGCACCGGCCAGGGGAGCAAGAAGGGGCCGCGCGTGCAGCTGCTCGGCTCCGGCGCCATCCTGAACGAGGTGCTGGCGGCCGCTGCGCTGCTCGAGCAGGACTGGGGCGTGGCGGCCGATGCCTGGAGCGCCACCTCCTTCACCGAGCTGGCCCGCGACGGCATGAGCTGCGAGCGGGCCGCGCGGCTCAACCCCGGCGCACCGGCCCGGGCGAGCTGGGTCGAGACCTGCCTGGGGCCGACCACCGGCCCGGTGGTGGCGGCCACCGACTACGTGCGCACCTTCGCCGAGCAGATCCGGCCCTGGGTGGCGCGCCGCTACCTCACGCTCGGCACCGACGGCTTCGGCCGCTCCGACACCCGCGAGCAGCTGCGCCGCTTCTTCGAGGTCGACCGGTATCACGTGGTGGTGGCGGCGCTCACCGCGCTGGGGCGCGACGGCGCCGTCCCGGCCGGCCGGGCCGCCGAGGCGCTGGCCAGGTACGGCATCTCGCCCTCCACGCCAGATCCCTGGACGGTCTAGCCATGGCGCTCGTAGAGATCAGGGTCCCGGCCATCGGCGACGTCAAGGACGTCGGCGTGGTCGACGTGCTGGTGAAGGTGGGCGACGCCATCGCGCCGGAGCAGGCGCTGGTCACGCTCGAGTCGGACAAGGCGACCATGGATGTCCCGTCACCCGCGGCCGGCACGGTGCGCGAGGTGAAGGTCAAGGCGGGCGACCGGGTCAAGGAGGGGACGGTCCTCTTCATGGTGGAGGGGGAGGCGGCGGCGACCCCGACCCCGACCCCCGCCACGGCCACGACCACGACCCCGACCCCGACCCCGACCACGACCCCGGCCCCGACCCCGACCCCGACCTCGACCTCGACCGCGACCCCGGCCGCGACCTCGACCGCGACCCCGACCCCGGCCCCGGCCGCGACCCCGGCCGGTTCCACCCATGGTTCTCCTGCCGTCCGCCGCTTCGCCCGCGAGCTCGGGGTGGAGCTGGCCCGCGTCACCGGGACCGGTCCGCACGGCCGCGTCCGGCACGAGGATGTGCAGAAGTTCGTCAAGGCGGCCATGACCACCCCGGCCAGGCCGAGCGGCGGCGGCCTCGACCTGCTCCCCTGGCCGAAGGTCGACTTCGCCTCGTTCGGCCCGGTCGAGCGCAAGCCGCTCTCCCGGCTGCGCAAGCTGGCCGGCGCCAACCTGGCCCGCAACTGGGCGATGATCCCGCACGTCACCCAGGTCGACGAGGCCGACATCACCGCGCTCGAGGCCCACCGCAAGCGGCTCCACGAGGAGCAGGAGGCGGGCGGCGCCAAGGTGACGCTGCTCCCCTTCCTGATGAAGGCCTGCGTGGCGGCGCTGCGCCAGTTCCCCGACTTCAACGCCTCGCTCGACGGCGACGCCCTGGTGCTGAAGCACTACCTCCACCTCGGCTTCGCCGCCGACACGCCCAACGGGCTGATGGTCCCGGTGGTGCGCGACGTCGACCAGAAGGACGTGCTGCAGCTGGCCCGCGAGGTGGGCGAGCTGGCCGCCAAGGCCCGGGCCGGCAAGCTCTCGCCGGCCGAGATGCAGGGGGGCACCTTCACCATCTCCAGCCTCGGCGGCATCGGCGGCACCGCCTTCACCCCCATCATCAACGCGCCGGAGGTGGCCATCCTCGGCGTCTCCCGCGCCGCCATGCGGCCGACCTGGGACGGCAGCGCCTTCAAGCCGCGGCTGATGCTGCCGCTCTCGCTCTCCTACGACCACCGGGTCATCGACGGCGCGGCCGGGGCCCGCTTCACCGCCTTCCTGGCCACGGTGCTGGCCGACCAGCGCCGGCTGCTGCTCTGACCGGACCGGCCCGGCGGTTGCCCTGACCGGCCCTGCCCGGCTGCCCTGACCGGGAGAGCCGGCCTGCGGTAGCCTGCGGGACATGGCCGCCCGCCCCGCCCGCAGACCTGGAAAGCCCCGCCCGCTCCGCCTCGCCCTGGTCGGCTTCGGCCACGTCGGCCGCCGCTTCGCCGAGCTGCTCGGAGGCCCCTACGGCGAGATCCTGCGCCTCGCCGGCGTCGAGCCGAGGGTCACGGCAATCGCCACCGGCCGCCACGGCCTCGCGGTCGATCCGCGCGGCCTCTCGCTCCCCCGGGCGCTGGCGCTGGTCGAGGACGGCTGCTCGCTGTCGCCGCTCCAGCGAGGGGAGCCGATCGCCTCGACGCGGGCGCTGGTGGCCACCGCCCCCTACGACGTGCTGGTCGAGCTCTCGCCGCTCTCACCGCTCACCGGCGAGCCGGCCACCGCCACCATCGCCGCGGCGCTGCGGCGCGGTTGCCACGCCATCACCGCCAACAAGGGGCCGGTGGCCCACGCCCGCCGCCGGCTGGCCGCGCTGGCGCGGCGCCACGGTGTCCACTTCCTCCACGAGGGGGCGGTGATGGACGGCTTCCCGGTCTTCAACCTGGCCGAGCGCTGCCTGCGCGGCGCCGAGGTGCGCGGCTTCCGCGGCGTGCTCAACTCGACCACCACCCGGATCCTCTCGCGCATGGAGGCCGGCGTCCCGTTCGAGGTGGCGCTCGGCGAGGCCCAGGCGGCCGGCGTGGCCGAGGCCAACCCGGCCAACGACCTCGACGGCTGGGACGCGGCCGTGAAGTGCTGCGCGCTGGCCAACGCGCTGATGGATGCCGATCTCAGGCCGGCCGACGTCGAGCGGTTGAGCGTGCGCGGTCTCACGGTCGAGGCGGTCGAGGCGGCGGCGCGCGAGGGGAAGCGCTGGCGGCTGGTGGCCCGGGCCGAGCGGGTGGGGCGAAAGGTGACGGCCCGCGTCGCCCCGGAGGAGCTGCCGCTCGGCGACCTGCTGGTCTCGGGCGGCGCCGACGGCGTGCTGGTGCTCGACACCGATCTCATGGGCGAGGTCGGGCTCTGGGAGGGGGCCGGCGGCGTCGACCAGACCGCCTACGCGGTCCTCTCCGACCTGCTCGAGGTGGCGGCTCCGCTTCGCCACCGGGCCAGCCCCTGATGCCAATCCCCTCCCCGCTCACCATCGCCGCGCTGACGCTGGTCGCCTTCGCGGCCGGGCTGGTCGACGCCATCGCCGGCGGCGGCGGGCTGCTCACGGTGCCGGCGCTGCTGGCGGCCGGGCTGCCGCCCCACCTCGCCCTCGGCACCAACAAGGGGCAGGCGGTCTTCGGCTCCGGCAGCGCCTTGGTCAAGTACTGGCGCAGCGGCCTCGTCGACCCGGCCCGCGCCCGGGTCGGCTTCCCGCTCGGCCTCATCGGCTCCGCCTGCGGCGCCGCGCTGGTGCTGGCCATCCCGGCCGCCAGCCTGAAGCCGATCGTGCTGGTGCTGCTCACCGGCGCCGCACTCTTCATCGGCCTGCGCCGCTCGCCGCGCCCCGCCGGGACGGAGGCCGGGGCCGCCACCGCGACCGCGATCGCCACCGCGAGGCCCACCACGCCCGCGCCGGTCACCGCCCCCAACCGCGCCACCGCCCGCCCGGTGGTGGCCGGCCTGATCGCGCTCGCCATCGGCGCCTACGACGGCTTCTTCGGCCCCGGCACCGGCACCTTCCTGATCGTCGCCTTCGTCGCCCTGCTCGGCGACGGCATGGCCCGGGCCTCGGCCGGCGCCAAGGTGGTCAACTTCGCCTCCAACCTGGCGGCGCTGGCCCTCTTCGCCTGGCGCGGCGTGGTGGTCTGGCCGGTGGCCCTCCCCATGGCCGTGGGCCAGCTCTGCGGCGGCTGGCTCGGCGCCCACCTGGCGGTCCGGCGCGGCGACGCGCTGGTGAGGCGGGTGGCGGTCCTCTCGGCGCTCGCCCTGGCCGTCAAGCTGGCCCTCGATCTACGCTGACGAGCGGACGCTCGCCGCGCACCCCTGATCGATTCCCTCCCGGCCGCCGGCGCTGGTATCGTGCCGCCCTCCAGCCGAGCCCGAGGAGCCCGACGACTCATGTCCCGCACCGTCACCGCCCAGGAAGCCGTCGCCGTCATCAAGTCGGGGGACCGCGTCTTCGTCCACAGCGTCGCCGCCGCGCCGCAGCAGCTGATCGCCGCCATGACGGCCCGCGCCGACGAGCTGCGGGTGGTCGAGGTGGTCCACCTCCACACCGAGGGGCCGGCCCCCTACGCCGCCCCGGAGATGGCCAGGAGCTTCCGGGTCAACGCCCTCTTCGTGGCCGAGAACCTGCGCCAGGCCGTCAACGAGGGGCGGGCCGACTACCTGCCGGTCTTCCTCTCCGAGGTGCCGCAGCTCTTCCGCGCCGGGGTGCTGCCGCTCGACGTGGCGCTGATCCAGGTCTCGCCGCCCGACCGCCACGGCTTCTGCTCGCTCGGCGTCTCGGTCGACGTGACCCGCGCCGCCGTGCAGGTGGCCCGCACCGTCATCGCCCAGGTCAACCCGAACATGCCGCGCACCCACGGCGACGGCATCCTCCACCAGGACGACATCGACTTCCTGGTGCCGGTCAATGACCCCATCTTCGAGGCCCCGGTCCGCCAGCTCACCAACACCGAGCAGGCGATCGGCCTGCACTGCGCCGAGCTGGTCGAGGACGGCGCCTGCCTGCAGCTCGGCATCGGCGCCATCCCCCAGGCCACGCTGGTCGGGCTGCGCGACCACCACCGCCTCGGCATCCACACCGAGATGCTCTCCGACGGGGTGGTCGACCTGGTCGAGCGGGGCGTCATCACCGGCGAGGCCAAGAAGGTCCACCCCTTCAAGGTGGTGGCCGGCTTCGCCCACGGCAGCCGAAAGCTCTACGACTTCCTCGACGACAACCCGCAGGTGGCGATGCTCGACATCGCCTACATCAACGACACCGCGGTGATCCGGCGCAACCCCAAGGTGACCGCCATCAACAGCGCCATCGAGGTCGACCTGACCGGCCAGGTCTGCGCCGACTCGATCGGCGACCGGCTCTACTCGGGCGTCGGCGGCCAGATGGACTTCATCCGCGGCGCCGCGCTCTCGGAAGGGGGCAAGCCGATCATCGCCCTCCCCTCGACCACCTCCAAGGGCGAGTCGCGCGTGGTCTCCTACCTCAAGCCGGGCGCCGGCGTGGTCTCGACCCGCGCCCACGTCCACTACGTGGTGACCGAGCACGGCATCGCCGACCTCTGGGGCAAGAACCTGCGCCAGCGGGCCGCTGCGCTCATCGCCATCGCCCACCCGTCCCACCGCGACACCCTCACCGCCGAGGCGCGCCGCCGCTTCGGGACGTGGTAGCGGCGGGGCCCATCCGCTGGGGCGCCCTCCGGCTGCTGCTGGTCGGCGCTGGGCTCACGGCGCTGGCCGTCACCGTGGCGCGCCGGCCCGACTGGATCCTCGACGCGCTGCTGGCGGCCCGCGACGCCGGCCTGCCGGGGCGGCTCGGCTACGCGGCCCTCTACCTGGTGGCGGGGCTGCTGATGCTGCCTGCCGGTCCGCTCACCGTCGGGGCCGGCCACGCCTTCGGGCCGCTGGTCGGCGTGCTGGTGGCGGCGCCGGCCACCTGCCTCGCCTCCTGCCTCCCCTTCCTGTTGGGGCGCACCCTGCTGCGCGGCCTGGTTTCGCGCCGCCTGGCCCGCGTCGAGGGCTGGCCGCTGCTGGCCGAGGCGATCAGGCGCAGCGGCTTCCAGGTGGTGGCGCTCTTGCGGGCCACGCCGCTGGTGCCGTTCCCGGTGCTCAACTACTTCGTGGGGGCCACGCCGCTGCGGCTGCGCGACTTCGCGGCCGGCTCCTTCGTCGGCATGCTCCCCGGCACCATCGTCTACGCCTGGGTCGGCTCGCTGCTCCCCGACCCGCGCCAGGCGGTCCAGGGCGTCCGCTTCGACTCCTGGGGGCTGGTGGCCGGGCTGGCCCTGCTGACGCTGGCGGTCGGGCTGCTGGCGCGCCGCTCGCTGCGCCGCTCGTTGGCGGCCGCCCGCGCCGAGCTCACTTCGACCGGGCCGGCCCCTGCTCCACCGGCCCCGGCCAGGCCCCCATCGACTTGAAGTCGTAGACGGCGCTGAAGCCCTGCTTGTTGAGCTCGGCCGCGGCGATGCCGCTGCGCCGGCCGCTCCGGCAGTAGAGCAGCACCGGCTTCCCCTTGGCGCCCAGCTCGGCGCTCCTCGCCGCCAGCTGGTCGTAGGGGATGTTGATGGCGCCCGGCACATGGCCACCCTCGAACTCGCCGGCCGAGCGGACGTCGACCACGGTGACGCCGCGCTGCTGGAGCTGCTGGGCGGTCGCCCCGTCGACGATGCCGGGGGGCGGCATGGGGCCGGCGCCAGGGGGGGCGAGGGCGATGAGGGCGGCGGCGAGCGTGGCGACGGTCAGCATGGTCTCTCCAGGTGGCGCAGACCCTCCCTCGACAGGGGCGCGGTCCGGGTCAACGGGTTGAAAAGGCTCATTTTTCGGTCACGAAGCCCGGGCTCCCGGCCTCTCACCATGTGAGACCCAACCAGGCCTCGAAGGGTTCATAACGTCCCCCGCCCTGGAGTTCACGTGACCATCCGCCCCGCCCTGCCGCTCGCCGCCCTGCTCGCCCTCGCCGCCGGCTGCGCCACCACCGCGCCGGCTCCGGCGCCGAGCCCGGCTCCGACCGCCACCGCGACCAACGCCATGACCCCGACCACGCCGCCCGTCCCGACCCCGCCGGTGGCTCCGCGCCGCCAGCACCTCTCCACCTGGCACGGCGAGCAGGTGAGCGATCCCTGGTTCTGGCTGCGCGAGAAGCAGGACCCGGCCGTCCGCGCCTACCTCGAGGCCGAGAACGGCTACACCGCCGCGGTCACCGCCCCCCTCCAGCCCTTCGCCGACGCCCTCTATGCCGAGATGCTGGCCCGCATCCAGCAGACCGATCTCTCCGCCCCGGTCCGTCGCGGCCGCTACTGGTACTACTCGCGCACCTTCGAGGGGCTGCAGTACCCGATCCGCTGCCGCAAGCCGGCCGGCAGGGACAGGAGCTTCGACGCCGCCGCCGCCGAGCAGGTGCTGCTCGACCAGAACGAGCTGGCCAAGGGGAAGGCCTTCCTCTCGGTCGGCGCCTTCGGCGTCAGCGACGACGACCGGTCGCTCGCCTTCACCACCGACGAGTCGGGCTTCCGGATCTACAGGCTCTTCGTCAAGGACCTGGCCACCGGCGCGGTGCGCGGGCCGCTGGCGGAGCGGGTCACCGGCGTGGCCTGGGCCGCCGACTCCTCGACCCTCTTCTACGTGACCGAGGACGCGACCACCAAGCGCTCCGACACCGTCTGGCGGCTCTCCAGGGGCGCCGCCGCCGTGAAGGTCCTCGAGGAGAAGGACGAGCTCTACCGGCTCGACCTGGGGCGCACCCACGACCAGAAGTACCTGCTGGTGCTGAGCGGCTCGACCGACACCTGGGAGACCCGGCTGCTGCGCGCCGACCGGCCGAATGGGAGCTTCCGCGTGCTGCTGCCCCGCGAGAAGGGGCACAAGTACGACGTCGAGCACCGCGACGGCCTGCTCTACATCCGCACCAACAAGGCGGCCAAGAACTTCCGCATCGTCACCGCCCCGGTCGACGACCCATCCCCGAAGCGCTGGAGGCCCTTCGTCGACCACCAGGCCGACGTGCTGATCGAGAGCCTGGAGATCTTCAAGGGGCACGCCGTGGTCGGGGTCAAGCAGGCGGCCCTGCCCCGCCTGCGCATCCACGACTTCAAGACGAAGGCCTGGCGCGAGCTGACCTTCCCCGAGCCGGTCTACTCGGCCGGGCCGGCCGGCACGCCCGAGTACGACACCGTGAAGTACCGCTTCGCCTACCAGAGCCTGGTGACCCCGCAGAGCCTCTTCGACGAGGACCTGGCCACCGCCGGCCGGACGCTGGTGAAGCGCATGCCGGTGCTCGGCGGCTACGACCCGGAGCGCTACCAGTCGGAGCGGGTCTGGGTGACGGCGCGCGACGGCGTCGAGGTGCCGGTCAGCCTGGTGTCGAAGAAGGGGCAGCCGCGCGACGGCTCGGCGCCGCTCTGGCTCACCGGCTATGGCTCCTACGGCTACGGCTCGCCGGCCGGGTTCGACAGCCTGCGAATCAGCCTGCTCGACCGCGGCATGACCTTCGCCATCGCCCACGTGCGCGGCGGCGACGAGCTGGGCGAGGCCTGGCACGACGACGGCATGCTGATGAAGAAGAAGAACACCTTCCACGACTTCGTCGACTGCGCCGCGGCGCTGGTCCAGCAGGGCTACACCGCCAGCGACCGGCTGGTGATCGAGGGGGGCAGCGCCGGCGGCCTGCTCATGGGCGCGGTGGTCAACGAGCGGCCCGACCTCTTCCGCGCCGTCCACGCGGCCGTTCCCTTCGTCGACGTCATCAACACCATGATGGACGCCACGCTGCCGCTCACCGTCGGCGAGTACCTGGAGTGGGGCAACCCGAACGAGAAAGCGGCCTTCGACTACATGCGGTCCTACAGCCCCTACGACAACCTCACCGCCCGCGCCTACCCGGCGATGCTGGTCACCACCAGCTTCAACGACAGCCAGGTGATGTACTGGGAGCCGACCAAGTACGTGGCCAGGCTGCGGACGCTCAAGACCGACCAGAACCCGCTGCTGCTCAAGGTGAAGCTCGATCCGGCCGGCCACGGCGGCGCCTCGGGGCGCTACGACGCCCTGCGCGACCACGCCTTCGAGCTGGCCTGGATGCTGTCGCAGGTCGGCATCGACAAGTAGGCGGCGACCGCTCGGCGCCGGCCGCTGCGCACCGGCTGGTGCGCAGGCGGGCTCGCCGGTCCGCGTCCCCGAAGGCTACTTCGCCCCGACGAAGCGCATGGTGAAGCCGAGCGTGGTGAAGCAGCCGGTGCCCGAGCCGAGCGCGTCGACCGTCAGCGACAGCCCGTCGGCCGAGAGGGTGCCGGTGGCCGAGGTGAGCGTGGCCACCACCGACGGGCAGGGTCCGACCGCCACCGGCGGGCAGGGGAGCGAGCCGGTCCAGGAGGCGGCGCGATCGCTCCCGGTGGCGTTGACGGTGCCGGTGCCGTCGGGGCAGACCTTGGAGATGGTGGCGGTCCGACCGGCCACCACCACGTCGAGCGAGGCCAGGGTGTTGGTCGCGGCGAAGCCCTGCGGCGTGATGGTCAGCGTGCCGGGCCAGGTGCCGGCCATCCGTGTGTCGAGGTCGGTGCCCGGCGGCGCCGCCGGGGGCGGGGCGCCGTCTCCAGCACCGCCGCAGGCGGAGAGGAACGCGACGGCGGTCAGGGCCAGGATGGTCTTCTTCATCGGTCCTCGCTGCTCGAGCATGGAGGCGGGAGCGCCTCCCCCCCTCTTCTTAACGGGGAGCGGGGCTCGATTCAGCCTCACTTCGCCTCGAAGCGCGGGGCGTACTCCTTGATCACCGCCTCGGCCTCGCCCTGGTCCCGCGCGGCCTCCCGCAGCATGGCCTGGATGAGAACCCAGCCGTCCTTCGCGGCGATGAGCCCGACGAACGCCGTGAATTCGAGGGCGTCGCGCCCGGGGATGGGATCGAGATGGATGGCGTACCTGGCCTCTTCCAGCGCCTGTTTGGAGCGCTTGGCGTCTAGCAGGAACCTCGCGTAGAGGGCATGAAGTTCGAAGTCCAGTGGTGTGCGCAACATCAGCGACGAGATGATCTCGGCCCCTTCATGCGCCGCGCCGGCGCGATCCAGCTCGTGCTCGGCGAGGTGGACGATCCCGAGGGCCTTGAGCCGCTCGGTCTCCTCGGTCTCCCGGATCTCGGCGAAGCGAGGGTCCAGCACATCGAGCACCGGGGTGACGGCGAGCTACTTCCCGGCTTTCGCCCGGAGCTCGAAGAACCACCGCGGAACCCCATCCTTCTCTAGGTCAGCTTTGAGGCAGTCGAGCGCGGCCACGTCCGCAGGGCTTGGCCTGGAGGCGCCCTTCTTCCAGCTTCCCTGGAAGGCCTTGTAGAGCGCCCATGCTTCCATCAGGGGCTTCGACCTTGGTCCGGCCTGGGCAGGCGCGGCGAATGGCGTCGCGAACAGGCCAAGGGACAGGCTCAGGAAGAGGAGGCGCCTGATCGACACGGTGGCGCATCACTAACAGACCGTCCGGTCAGCCGGCGAGAACCACGAGGAAAGGCGTCGGGCACCCAGGTGACAAGGATCGGCCGCAGGCAGCTGCCCCCGGCCGGGGTGGGTAGAAACCAGTTCGGGCGCCCGAACCGACCCTGAGTCCGTGTCGGCCCCGCGCAGGATGGTCAGCGCGTCGAGGTTGGCGCCGGGCTCCCGCAGCCGAGGAGCCAGCGCTCGATCTCGGGCCAGGCCTTGCCCAGGGCGTCCTCATGACCGGCCCCCTCGACGAGCAGGAGCTGCCGCGCCCCGCCCAGCGCCTGCTCGATGCGGCGCGAGTGGTGCGGACCGGTCTCAGTGTCCTTGGCGCCGTGAACCAGCAGCACCGGGATCCGGATCCGCCGCGCCGCCTCCACCGGGCTGGCCTCGGCGACTCTGAAGCGGCCCTCGCGCTCGGCCATGGCGATCGCCTCGTCCACCTGGCCGCGGCTGGCGACGAAGGGGGCCCGCTCCCGCGCCACCGACTCGAGGTCCGCGAAGGAGGCGACCGCCACGACGGCCACGATCCGGGAGTCGTCGGGCGCCGCCTGGAGCGCCACCGCCGCGCCGAGCGAGACGCCCACCAGCACGGCCCGGGTCGCGCCCACCGCGTCGAGGGCGCGGGAGAGATCGCGCCGCTCGTGCGCGCCGTAGGTGCAAGCCACGCCCTCCGAGATCCCCTGGGCGCGGCCGTCGTAGGCCAACACGTCGAACCCGCCCCGCACCAGCCGCTCGGCGATCCAGGTTCCCGAAGCGCGGTTGTCTCCGACGCCGTGGAGGTAGACGACCGTGATTCCCCGCCGGGGTAGCTCGGCCGGGAAGTACCAGCCGCGCAGCCGTAGGCCATCGCTCTCGAACTCGACGGCGCGGTGGTCGAGGCCTGGCGCTGGCGGCAGCGGGCGGCGGGCCGGGTGGAGCAGCGAGTTGGCACCCCACGACGGCGGCATGCAGGCAAGGCAGGCCAGCAGCGGGGCGAGGGCCAGGGCGCGAGGTGGCACCCCAGGCACTACGGTGCGACGGTCAGGCTGTTTCGCCGCCCCCCCTACCACCTGGCCGTGCGGTCCTCGAGCACGCAGGCCAGCCCACGCACCGCGAGCGGCCGCCCGTCCGGGCCGGGGAGCGTGCCGGAGAGCTCGCCGGCCAGCTGCGTGGTCGAGAGCGTCACCATCATCAGGCCCCGCGAGTCGCGGTGGGCCGCGGCCGGCTGGAAGGTGAGGTCGACCGAGCCGTCGGGCGAGAGCAGCCGGCAGGGAGCGACCGCGGTGCCGGGGTCGATCTCGATCACCACCGGCGGCAGCGCCACCGGCCCGGCCCCGATCAGCAGCACGTCGTCGGCGCCGTCGGCGTTGTCGCCCCCCGGCAGGCCGTCGACCACGTGGAGCGCCAGCGCGCGGCCATCGTCCAGCCGCCCGGCCGCGGTCGCCTTGCGCCAGCCGATCTCGCGCGGGAAGAGGCCGGCCCCGTACTCGACCACCGCCAGGCCGCCCTCCAGCGCCACCGACCGCCCCCGCACCTCGAGCCGACCCTGCAGCGGGAGCGGGCCGGACACCTGGGTGGCCCGCAGCCCCTCCTCGGGGAGCGCCGCCACCAGCGCGAACGGCTCCGGGGCGCCGGTGGTGTCGAGAAGCAGGTCGAGCTGCAGCTGGTCGCCGAGGTCGGCGGTGAGCCGGTAGCGGTCGGCGCGCCGCTCCAGCCCGAGCGCGATCCCGGGGGCGGTGAAGCTGGCGCGGGCCCCGGCGCCGGGCCGCTCGCCCACCCGCACGTTCAGGCCGGTCACCCCGGCCGCGTCGCGGTCGAAGAGCACCTCGCCGCTGGCCCGCTCGGCGATCCAGGCCGAGCCACCGGCCAGCGTGCCGCCGTCGAGGATCTCCAGGAAGAGCAGGTGGCCGGGGAGCGCCAGCAGCACCCGCTGCCAGCGCTTGAGCCGCGCCGCGTGGCGCAGCGAGGCCATCATCCCCTCGGGAGCCAGCCGCGAGAGCTCGACCCGCTCGAGGGAGCCGGCGTAGCGCCCCAGCCGCGGCTCTCCGGTCGGGCCGAGCGCGTCGGCCGGGGCCCGAAGCAGGGCTGGTGGAGCGGTGGTCACCGGCCTCGCGGGGGGCCAGCTACGCCGGCAGCCGCGACTCGACCCCGACGCCGACCGGGAGGCGGGCGCGGGCGCCGACGCTCTCCTCGGAGACCTGGACGATGCGGTGGCAGGTCGGGTCGGTGAGGATGCGCTTCACCAGCGCCTGGTTGAGCGCGTGGCCGCCCCTGACGGCGGTGAAGGCGCCCAGCACCGGCCGGCCCAGCAGGGCCAGGTCGCCGATGGCGTCGAGCACCTTGTGGCGGGCGAACTCGTCGGGCCAGCGCAGCCCGCCGGGGTTGAGGATCGAGTACTCGTCGACGACGATGGCGTTCTCGAGGCTGCCGCCCTTGGCCAGCCCCATCGCCTGCATCTGCTCGATGTCCTTGCGGAAGCAGAAGGTGCGGGCCCGCGCCACTTCGCGCTCGAAGGAGCGGTCGGAGACCGCCACCTGGAAGCCCTGGTTGGTGATGAGCGGGTGGCCGAAGTCGGCGGTGAAGCTGACCGAGAAGCCGTCGGCCGGCTCGAAGCGGGCCAGCTTGTCGCCCTCGCGGAGCTCGACCGGCTGGGTGATGACCAGGTAGCGCTTGGCGGCCTTCTGCACCTTGGCGCCGGCCTGGTTGATGAGGGCGACGAAGGGGGCGGCCGAGCCGTCGAGGATCGGCACCTCTGGGCCGTCGACCTCGACGCGGCAGTTGTCGATCCCCATGCCGTTCAGGGCGGAGAGGACGTGCTCGACGGTGGAGACGCGGGCCTGGCCGACCGCCAGCGAGGTGGAGAGCCGGGTGTCGACCACCAGGTCGTAGCGGGCCGGGATCTCGACGCCGAGATCCATGCGGACGAAGGCGATGCCGGCGTCGGCCGGGGCGGGGGCGAGCGTGAGGGTGACCGGGGCGCCCGAGTGCAGGCCGATGCCCACACAGGAGACCCGCTTCGCCACCGTCCGCTGATTCCAGTAAGCCATGGAGCCCACAGTCAGCAACCGGCGTGCCACGCTCCGGTTGCGGTCGGCGTTGGCGGCTGCCGTCGCCCGGACTGGCAACTTATCGATATTGCTGGTCTTTTAGACTACTCTGGGAAGGAAAGGCCATGTCCGGCACCAGTGTCTAAATGTACCCCCGTCGGAATCCCTGACACCCTGCGCCGCCCGGCATGACATCGCTGTCATGGACGGAGGTCCCGGAAGGTTCCCCCCCCAAGCACCCTAGAGCAGCTCGCCCTGCCCTCCAGGCCGCTCCCGGCCCGGGATCCGGCCGAGGTGGCGGTAGGCCGCCTCGAGCGCCATTCGCCCCCGCGGCGTCCGGGCCAGGAACCCCTCGCGCACCAGGAACGGCTCGTAGACATCCTCGACCGTCCCCGACTCCTCGCCCACCGAGGCGGCCACCGCGTCGATGCCGACCGGGCCGCCGCCGAAGGTGTCGATGACGATGGCGAGGATGCGCCGGTCCATGGCGTCGAGCCCGCGCCCGTCGACGTCGAGCCGGCGCAGGGTGGTCTCGACCACCTCGCGGGTGAGCCGCCCGTCCCCCTCCACCTGGGCGAAGTCGCGGGCCCGCTGCAGCAGCCGGATGGCGATGCGCGGCGTGCCGCGCGCCCGGGTCGAGAGCTCCTCCACCGCCGCCGCCTCGACCGGGAAGGCGAGCTTGCGCGCGGCGCGGGTGGCGATCTCCTGGAGCTCGGGGGCGGCGTAGTAGTCGAGCCGCTCCTGGATCGGGAAGCGGTCGCGCAGCGGGGCCGCCAGCAGGCCGGTGCGGGTGGTGGCGCCGATCAGCGTGAACCGCTCCAGCTTCAGCTCCATGGTCTGGGCGCCGATGCCGGCGCCGAGCACCACGTCGAAGCGGTAGTCCTCCATGGCCGGGTAGAGCGCCTCCTCGACGGCCGGCGAGAGCCGGTGGATCTCGTCGATGAAGAGGATGTCGCGCGGCTGCAGCGCGGTGAGCAGGCCGGCCAGGTCGCCCTTCTTGACCAGCGCCGGACCGCTGGTGACGTGGAGCGTGACCCCGAGCTCGCGGGCCAGGATGTGGGCCATCGAGGTCTTGCCGAGCCCGGGCGGACCGGAGAGCAGCACGTGGTCGAGCGCCTCGCCGCGCGCCTTGGCGGCCCGCGCGTAGACCTTGACGTTCTCCACGATCTTGGACTGCCCGACGTACTCCTCGAACGTGGCGGGGCGGAGCGACTGCTCCAGCTTCGCCTCCCCCTCCAGCGCCCCGGCGCTCACCTCTCGGACGGCCTTCATGGTCATGCGATCACCTGCCTACCACGGCTACCCGCGGATGGCCTTGAGCGCCTCGCGCAGCAGCTCGTCGAGCCCCTTGCCGTCGGCCACGTCGCGCAGCCGGTCGGCCACCTGCTCGGCCTGGGCCGGCTTGTAGCCGAGGTTGACGAGCGCCGCCGAGAGCTGCTCCAGCAGGCCGCCCGCGGTCCGCACCGGCGCCGGGCCGGCCGCCTGCGCCAGCGCCAGCAGCTTCTCCTTCAGCTCCACCACCAGCCGCTCGGCCGTCTTCTTGCCCACCCCCGGCACCTTGGTGAGGCGGGCCACGTCGCCGTGCGCCACGGCCTGGGCCAGGTCGCGCGGCGGGATCCCGGAGAGGATCTTCTGCGCCGCCCGCGGGCCGACCCCCTTGACCTCGATGAGGGCGCGGAAGACCCCCTCCTCCTCCTCGGTCAGGAAGCCGTAGAGGTCGAGGGCGTCCTCGCGGACATGGGTGATGGTCCGCAGCGCCACCGGCTCCCCGCGCGGCGGCAGCCGCAGCAGCGTGGCGGCCGAGAGGTGGACCAGGTAGCCGACGCCGTGGACGTCGACCACCGCGAAGTCCTCGCCCTTCTCGAGCAGCAGGCCGGCCAGCCTGGCGATCACGGCGCGCTCCGGTGGTCGCGCCGGGCCGGGCGGAGCCGGGCCATGGCGGCGCGGGTTGCGTCGGCGCGGGTCGCCACGGCGGAGCGGCGCAGCGGCGTCACCGCCGCCAGCTTGAGCGGGCGGCGCGCCAGGTGGCAGACCGCCAGCGCCACCGCGTCGGCCTCGTCGGAGGAGCGGGCCTCGACGCCGAAGAGCGCGGCGGCGGTCCGAACCATCTGGTCCTTGCCGGCCCGCCCCGACCCGGTGAAGGCCAGCTTCACCTCGCTCGGCTGGTACTCGAAGACCGGCAGCCCGGCCTGCGCCGCCACCGCCAGCGCCACGCCGCGGGCCTGGCCGAGCGCCAGCGCCGAGCGCGGCGAGATGCCGGCGAAGATCTGCTCGATGGAGACCTCGTCGGGCGCGGTCCGGGCGATGACGTCGCCGAGGCCGATGAGCAGCAGCGCCAGCCGCTCCGCCATGGGGCGCGGGCCGGGCACCAGCACGCCCGACTCGAGCACGGTGAGCCGCCCGCCCTCGCGGGAGATCACGCCATAGCCGCAGCGGCGCGAGCCGGGATCGATGCCGAGCACCTTCATCGGCGGCATGGTAGCAGAGACTGAACGGAGATCCAGTACCGCGCGCCGCCCCCGCTGCTATCTTGCCGGGCCGCCCATGCCCTCCCTGCTCTCCCTGCCGGTCCGCGCCGAGCTGCGCGCGCTGGCCCGACTGGCCGCGCCGCTGGCCGCCGCCCAGGCCGGCCAGGCGCTCATGGGGGTGGTCGACACCGCGGTGGTGGGGCGGGCCGGCGCGGTGGCGCTGGCCGGGGTGGGGCTGGGCAACGGCCTCTTCTTCACCATCGCCGTCATCGGCATCGGGCTGATGATGGGCTTCGACCCGCTCATCGCCCAGGCCCAGGGCGCCGGCGACGCCACCCGGGCCCGCAAGCTGCTCTGGCAGGGGGCCTCGCTCTCCCTGCTCGCCTCGATCCCGGTGGCGCTGCTGCTGGCGCTGCTCACCCTCGGCTTCGCGCCCATGGGGGTGGAGCCGGCGGTCGCGGAGCTGGCCACCGCCTTCGTCCTCTGGCGCCTGCCCGGCCTCCCCTTCCTCCTCTTCTACGTGGGCGGCCGCGCCTACCTCTCCGCCTCCGGGCAGACCCGGCCCATGGTGGTGGCCACGGTGGCGGCCAACCTGCTCAACCTGCCGCTCGGCGTGCTGCTGGTCTTCGGCGGCGCGGCGCTGCCGGCCTGGACCGGGCCGCTGCGGCTGGTGCCGGCCCTCGGTGGCATGGGCGCCGCCCTGAGCAGCAGCCTCTGCCTGGTGCTGCAGGCCGCCATCCTCCTCGCCGCCATCCGCGCCCACCCGGCGCCGCCGCTGGCGCCGCGGGCCCGCCGCCCCGACCGCGTCGAGCTGCTGCGGGCGATCCGCGTCGGCCTCCCCTCCGGCCTGCACATGGTGGTGGAGGTGGCCTTCTTCTCGCTGGCCAGCGTGCTGGCGGCCCGGCTCGGCGCCGAGCCCATGGCGGCCCACCAGCTGGCGCTCTCGATCGCCACCTTCACCTTCTCGGTCACCATCGGCATCGGCAACGCCGGCTCGATCCGGGTCGGCACCTTCGTGGGGGCGCGCGACCGCATCGCGGCCCGCCGCGCCGGCCTGACCGCCTTCGGCGCCGCCGGCGCCTTCATGGCCTGCACCGGTCTCATCTTCCTCGCCGTGCCCGGCCTGCTGGCGCGGCTCATGACCGACGATCCCGGGGTGGCGGCCGCGGCCGTCCCGCTCCTGCGGGTGGCGGCCGTCTTCCAGGTCTTCGACGGGCTGCAGGGGGCCGGGGCCGGGGTGCTGCGCGGCGCCGGCGTCACCCGCTTCACCTTCGTGGCCAACCTGGTCGGCCACTGGCTGCTGGGGGCGCCGGCCACGCTGCTCTTCGTCTTCGGGCTCGGGCTCGGCGTGGTCGGGCTCTGGTGGGGCTTCGTGGTCGGGCTGGTGGCGGTGGCCACGGCGCTGCTCTGGCGCTTCCTGGCGATCTCCTCGCGGGAGATCGCCCCGCTGGCCGAAGGCCCATGATCACCGGGCCGGGTTCGCCGAGAGGTCGAAGGTGGTCGAGAGTCCGGTGACGAGCTGCGCTTGCCCCCGGCGGTCGGCGTGGGCGGTATAGGCGCCGATACGCAGGAAGATCCTGGTCTCGCTGGCCGGGCCGGGCCAGCGCGCGAAGGCCGCGGAGAGGAGCGCCGCCACCACGTCCTGGTGATAGCCGGTGCTGCTCACCCGCGTGAAGTCGCCGGTGACCCCGAAGCGCAGCTTGAGCCGATCGCTCGGGGCGTGCTGGAGGAGCAGCAGGGCCACGTCCCTGAAGAGCGTGTCCCGCCGCTCCATGGGGAAATCGTGGCGGGTGTTGAAGTAGGCGGGGGCGTCTCCGAGCTGCCAGCGCTGGAACGCGGCCAGGTTCACGGCCAGCAGGCTCCAGCGTGGGGCCAGCGGGAGCTCGAACCGGAGCGTGCCAGAGAGGTCGACCAGGTAGCCCTGCGCCGGCTCCCCGTCGGCGGCCGGCAGCGCCGGCCAGGGCGGCTCCGCGCTGGCCAGGGGGAAGTAGCCCGCGCCGTCGAGACCGATGGGCCACTGGGCGACCCCGGCCGCCTCGACGCGCAGCTCGACCACGGAGAGCGGCGCGATCGACACGAAGGCGCCCGGCATGGCGTAGACCGGCGCCAGGTAGGCCAGCAGCCCGAGCTGGAGGTTGGTGTAGTCGAAGAGGATCCCGGGCGCCGTGAGGAGCGGCAGGCAGCGGCCGGCCTCCAGCTGGAGCTGGAGCCCCCTCGGGTTGAGCGCGCCGGCCAGGGTGGTGGTGGCGAGCCACTTGGGACGGGCCTCGCCGAAGCAGTGTCTCCCTTCCCGGGGGGGCGCACCCTCCGCGGCCGCGGTGTCATCGACCGCCCTGGCCTGCAGCGCCAGCCCCAGCAGCAGCCAGGCGCCGAGGGATCGGGACGGGATGCACATGGGGCGAGGCCTCTCCTGGCTCGGCGCGGGTGGGACGAGTCTCCACCGGGCGCGGGGAGGCGGCAAGCGCCCTGTCCGGTTAAGACCCCGGCATGCTCGACCCGCTCCCCGGCGCACCCCCCCGCCCCGCCGACCTCGACCGCCGGCTCGCCGAGGCGGCGGCCGCGCGCGCCCCGGGCGACCCGCCGCGCACCCACCACCTGCGCGAGGGCGCACCCCGCTTCACCAACCGGCTGGTGCTGGAGCGGAGCCCCTACCTGCGCCAGCACGCCCACAACCCGGTCGACTGGCGCCCCTGGGGGCCGGAGGCCTTCGCCGAGGCGGCGGCGCGCGGCGTCCCGGCCTTCCTCTCGGTCGGCTACTCGACCTGCCACTGGTGCCACGTCATGGAGGGCGAGTCGTTCGAGGACGAGACCATCGCCGGGGTGCTCAACTCCCGGTACGTGCCGATCAAGGTCGACCGCGAGGAGCGGCCCGACGTCGACCAGGTCTACATGACCGCGGTGCAGCTCCTGACCGGCCACGGCGGCTGGCCCATGAGCGTCTGGCTGACCGCGAACGGCGAGCCCTTCTTCGGCGGCACCTACTTCCCGCCGCGCGACGGCGTCCGCGGGCCGAGCCGGGGCTTCCTCTCGCTGCTCGAGGAGCTCTCGGCCATCCACGGCGGCGAGCCGGAGAAGGTGGCCCGCGCCACCGCCTCGCTCACCGCCGCGGTGCGCGAGGCCCTGGCCCCGGGGGCGAGGCCCGGCGAGGCGCTCCCCGGCCTCGAGGTGATCGACGGCGCCGTCGAGGGCTGGCTGCGGCTGCTCGACCCTGTGCACGGCGGTGTGCGCGGCGCCCCCAAGTTCCCCTCCTCGATACCGGTCCGGCTGCTGCTGCGCCACCACCGGCGCCGCGGCGACCCGCGCTCGCTCGAGGCGGCCACCCGGACGCTCGACGGCATGGCCCAGGGCGGGATCCACGACCAGCTCGGCGGCGGCTTCCACCGCTACTCGACCGACGATCGCTGGCTGGTGCCCCACTTCGAGAAGATGCTCTACGACAACGCGCTGCTGGTGCTGGCCTACGTGGAGGGCTGGCAGGTGACCGGCAACGAGCGCTGGGCCCGGGTGGCGCGCGACACCGTGGAGATGGTGCTGCGCGACTTCGCGGCGCCCGACGGCGGCTTCGCCAGCGCCACCGACGCCGACGCCGAGGGGGAGGAGGGGCGCAGCTTCGTCTGGAGCGCCGCCGAGGTGGAGGCGCTGCTCGGCGCCGAGGCCCCGCGCTTCGCCGCCTTCCACGGGGTCACCCCGAGGGGCAACTGGGACGGCACCAACGTGCTGCATGTGCCGGCGCCGGACGAGGCCGAGTGGCGGGCGCTGGCCGGGGCGCGCCGCCGCCTGCTCGAGGCCCGGGGGCGGCGGGTCCAGCCGCTGCGCGACGACAAGGTGCTGGCCAGCTGGAACGGCCTGATGATCGAGGCGCTGGCGCTGGCCGGCCGCGCGCTCGACGAGCCGCGCTGGATCGCGGCGGCGGAGCGGGCCGCCGGCTTCCTGCTCGACCGGCTGGTGGTGGAGGGGCGGCTGCGGCGCGGCTGGCTGGGCGGCCCCTCCTCCACGCTCGCCTTCCTCGACGACCACGCCTTCCTGGCCGCCGGGCTGCTCGAGCTCTTCGCCGCCACCGCCGAGCCGCGCTGGCTGACCGCCGCCGCGGGGCTGGCCGAGGCCATGGAGCGCACCTTCGCCGACGCCGAGCGCGGCGGCTGGTACCAGGGCGGCGTCGACCAGGAGCGGCTGCTGGTCCGCGAGAAGGAGAGCCACGACGGCGCCGAGCCGGCCGGCAGCTCGGTGGCGGTGGCGGCCCTGCTGCGCCTCTCTGCCTACACCGGCGACGACCGGTGGCGGGCCGCGGCGCTGCGGGCCCTGCGGGGCGATGGGCCGGCGCTGGCGGCCGCCCCCATGGCCCGCGCCGAGCTGCTGCTCGGCCTCGAGGCGGCCCACGCCCCGCCGCGCGAGGTGCTGCTCTCCTGGCCCGACGGCAGCCCGCCGCCCGAGCCGCTGCTGGCGGTGCTGCGGCGCACCCCGCTGCCCGGCGTCGCCCTGCTGGCCGGCCCGGCCTCAAAAGTGGCCCGGGCCGCGACGGTGGCGCCGGTGGCCGAGGGTCGGACGCCGCTGCAGGGGCGGCCGACCGCCTGGATCTGCGAGGCGCGATCCTGCCGGCTGCCGGCCTTCGACGCCGACTCGTTGGGGCGCGAACTGTCGACTTGATTGAAGTGGGAGGACCCGGGCGGGGTGTAGAAGGAACGAATTTTACTCCCCTCGTCCCGGTGGGAGTCGACGTATAGTGTTATATCCCACGGCGGGGGAGCCGTACCGGCGCTGCACCTTAGGCGACCCGGACCACACTCGGAAGGAATCGACATGAGCGCCAAGTCCAAGAAGAGCAAGAACACCCGCCCGGCCGAGCTGTTGCACCTCGGCGCCCGCATCCGCGAAGAGCGCCACCGCCAGGGCGTGACCCAGGCGGCGCTGGCCGAGGAGCTCGACCTCTCGGTGGCCTACGTCAGCCTCATCGAGCGTGGCGGCCGCAACCCGCCTTACACGACGGTGGTGGCCATCGCCCGCGCCCTCGAGGTTCCGGCGGCGCGCATCGTCTCCAGCGACTAGCCACCCGTGGCGCCCGCCCCGCGGCGGGGCTCCGGTCCGGCGCAGAGCAGCGCGTTGGCCGCGAGCCCCGTGAGGACGGCGCCGCTGCAGGTGGCGAGCACGCCGGGCCAGCCCCAGCGCTCCCAGGCCAGGCCGGGCAGCACCGAACCGAGCGTCCCCCCCAGGTAATAGAAGGTCAGGTAGAGGGCGCTGGCGCCCCCCTTGGCCGTGCGCGCCTGCTGGTTGACGAAGGCCGGCACCACCGCCTGGGCCGTGAAGGTCCCGGCCACCACCAGCAGCAGGCCGCCCACGATGACGGCGAGCGACGCGTGGAGCGTGGCCAGTAGCCCGAGCCCCTCGACGGTGAGGCCGACGGCCACCAGCCGCGTCGGCGCCACTCGGCCCGAGAGCCGGCCGGCCAGCGGCGAGACCAGCACGCCGATCGCGTAGACCAGGTAGACGCTGGAGACCAGGCCGGTGGAGAGGTGGAAGGGCGGCCCGCTGAGCAGGTAGGGCAGGTAGGTGAAGAGCCCCATCCACCCGAAGAACATCGAGGCGCCGACCAGGTAGGCCCCCACCAGGCGCCGGTCGCGCAGGTGGGCGGCCATCCCGCGCCAGGCGGCGCCGAGCGGCTCGGCGACGCTGCCGCGCAGCGGTGAGAGCTCGCGCCCAACCCCGACCGCCGCCAGGGCGGTGAGCAGGGCGAAGGCCAGGAAGGCGGTCCGCCAGTCGGCGTGCGCGGTGATGGCCCCGGCGCCGACCCGGCCGAGCAGCCCGCCCACCACGCTGGCGGCGATCAGGCCGCCCACCACCGGGCGCAGCTCGGCGGCGCCCCAGCGATCGCCGGCGTATGCGACCGAGACCGCGGTCATGCCCGGCACGAAGAGCCCCTGGAGCGCCCGCAGCGCCACCAGGGCCGGGAGCGACGGGGCCAGCGCGCAGGCGGCGGTGGCCAGCGCCAGCAGCCCGAGCGCCGTGGCGATGACGCGGCGCCGGCCGAGCGCGTCGGCGAGCGGACCGTAGAAGGCCGAGGCGCCGGCGATGGCCAGCACCACCGCGCTCACCGTCATCCCGGCGCGGGCCGGGCCGACGCCGAACTCCCGGGAGAGGACCGGGAGGATCGGCTGGGTCAGGTACATGTCGGCGTAGGCGACCACCGTCCCGGCCTGGAGCGCCCAGGTCTCGCGGCGGGTGGGGCGAGCGTGGAGAGGCAGGGACGGCATGTTCGCGTGAACATACCGTCAGGCGGAGCCAGGGGACCACGCGTCGTCAAACCGCCTGGAGCAGGTGCTGATCGGTTCGGGTTGCGCGGGCTGAAGCCCGCGCTAGAAGTCGCAGCCGAGGATGGCGCGGGCCCGGAGCTGGTCGCTGGCGTCGTTGAGGCCGAAGCCGACCCCGACGGTGAGCCAGGCGCTGTTCATCGAGCTGGAGACCAGGAAGGGGAGCAGGACCGAGCCGCTGGGGCCGGCCCAGGACTTCCAGCGGCCGGTGGCGGCGAGGTCGCCGGACCGCGCCCCGAAGCTCTCGGCGCCGAGGCGGAGCCCGCTGACCGGCTCGAAGGCGACGCCGGCCGACCAGCCGAACTTGAGCTCGGTGGCGCCGCCGCGCGGGAACTCCTGCTCGGCGACCAGGTTGGCGGCCCAGGAGAAGCGGCCGTAGTTGCGCCCGAGGATCAGCTTCTCCTCGAGGACCCAGGGGTTGCCGTCGACGACCGCCTTCTCGACCTCGGCGTAGAGCACCAGGTCGAGCGGGGCGCTGCCGGCGTCGAGGAGCTTGTAGCGCCCCCTCAGCTTGACGGCAGCCGGCTCGAAGGCGGTGGCCGGGGTGGTCCGGAAGACCGCGTAGAGGGCCAGGTCGAACTGATTGGTGATGCCGTAGCCGAACTCGAGCTGGTGGACCCAGGTCGAAGCCGAGATTCCACCCCTTCTGGGCTGGTACAAGGTCTCATAGAACTCAAGTTCCATCTCACCCTGGACGGCGACCGTCGGCTCGTAGGTGAAGGCGTAGGGGCGCTCGTCTGCGAGCGTCATGCATGGAATTGCAGCGAAAAGTGCCAAGGCGGCCAGTCTGTTCATCGTCTTCTCTTCCCATCCCTTCCCAGAGTAATTGTGGATTCCGCTTATTGAGACTCAATCCCAATAACATGAGCTTCGCAGCCCAGTCAACCCCGACGGCCGGGCGTCCGTCATCGTGGACTGGCCTCCGTCCGCGTGGTACCTCGCCGCCACATGGCCCCCGTCGCCCCGACCCTCCGCCAGCTCGCCTCCGACAACTACGCCGGCCTCTGCCCCGAGGCGCTGGCCGCCATGCAGGAGGCCAACACCGGCCACGCCCCCGGCTACGGCGACGACCGCTGGACCACCGAGGCGGCCGACCTGCTGCGCGCCCTCTTCGAGACCGACTGCGACGTCTACTTCGTCTTCAACGGCACCGCCGCCAACTCGCTGGCCCTCGCCTCGCTGACCCGCAGCTACCACTCGGTGCTCTGCCACGAGACCGCCCACGTCGAGACCGACGAGTGCGGCGCACCCGAGTTCTTCTCGAACGGCACCAAGGTGCTCACCATGGCCGGCCCGGAGGGCAAGGTGACGCCGGCCGGCATCCGTCACCTCGTCGAGAAGCGGTCCGACATCCACTACCCGAAGCCGAAGGTGGTGAGCGTCACCCAGGCCACCGAGCAGGGCTCGGTCTACTCGCCCGCCGAGCTCGGCGCCATCGGCGCCACCGCCCGCGAGCTGGGCCTGAAGATGCACCTCGACGGCGCCCGCTTCGCCAACGCCGTCGCCGCGCTCGGCTGCCACCCGGCCGACGTCAGCTGGCGCGCCGGGGTCGACGTGCTCTGCTTCGGCGGCACCAAGAACGGCATGGCCGTCGGCGAGGCGGTGGTCTTCTTCGACCGCACCCTCTCCGCCGAGTTCGCCTACCGCTGCAAGCAGGCCGGCCAGCTCGCCTCCAAGATGCGCTTCCTGGCCGCCCCCTGGGTCGGCATGCTCCGCGACGGCGCCTGGCTGCGCCACGCCGCCCGGGCCAACCAGCAGGCCCGCCGCCTCCACGCCCTGGTCACCGCCATCCCCGGCGCCCGGCCGCTGCGGATCCCCCAGGCCAACAGCCTCTTCGTCGACCTTCCGCCCGGCGCCGCCGACGCGCTCAGGGGCCGGGGCTGGCGCTTCTACGACTTCATCGCCGGCGCCGGCTCGCGCCTGATGACCGCCTGGGACACCTCCGACGAGGACCTGGAGGCCTTCGCCGCCGACCTGCGCGACGTCCTCGGTCGCTCCATTCGTTGACACCCGTGAAATCCGGGCTGTAACCTCGATCCGTCTCCCCCCTGGAGGTTGCATGCTTCGCCCGCTGGCGCTCCTCGCCGCCGTCCTCGTCCTTGCCCTCGCCGCCTCTCCGGCCCGGGCCGCTGAGCCGCTCGACCTCGACATCACCCGGCTCGGCCCGCCGAGCGCCTACGTCTGGCAATTGGCCGACCCGACCCTGACACCGGTGCAGGCCGAGGCCCTCGCCTCCGACGCCCGGCTGCGCTTCGCCATGCTCAGCACCGAGCTGGCGCTCGCGCTCTCCTCGGCGCTGCTCGAGCCGGCCGCCACCGTCGGCCACTCCGGCTTCGCCTTCGACGTCGAGGCGGCCTACACCCAGGTCCACAAGGGGGAGGTCGGGAGCAACGTCTTCCCGGCCCCGCCGGCGGCCGCCGACTACCCGCGCAACTACTGGCCGACGCGCACCAAGACCCCGACCGGCCTGCTGGTCCCCTCCTTCCACGTCCGCAAGGCGCTCCCCTACAGCCTGGAGCTGGGCGGCCGCGTCCTCTACCTCTCGCAGTCGAGCTACTTCGCCGCGCAGATCACCGGCAAGTGGGCCATCCAGGAGGGGTACGCCATGATCCCGGACGTGGCGGTGCTGGTGGCCCACACCATCTTCCTCGGCCAGAAGGACCTCGACCTCTCCAGCACCGACTTCACGCTGCTGGTCTCGAAGCGCTTCGGCGTCAACGCCGCCTTGAGCCTCACGCCCTACCTGGCGGCCCGGCTGCTGCGCGTGCAGTCCGGCAGCAACTCCATCGGCTATGCCCCGGACGAGCCGGCCCCGGCCCCCCCTGCCGGGATCGTCGCCGCGGCCGCCGAGTTCCCCTCGCTCACCCGCAACCTCTACCGGACCACGCTCGGCCTGCGCATGACCGCCGCCGCCACCACGCTGGCGCTCGAGGCGACCTGGTTCGGCGGGGGCCGCTACAAGGCCAGCTCCAGCTACGCCGCCTACAGCATGCCCTCCTCGCTGGCCGGCGCCTTCAAGCTCGGCTTCGAGTTCTAGCGCGCCGCCGCGGGGGCCGCGCCCCGCGCCGCGTCGACCACCCGCCGCGCCGTCCCCGGCACGTTGCTCACCAGCCCGGCCACGCCGGCCCGGGTCAGCCGCGCCAGCTCCGCCTCGCCATCGACCGTCCAGACGTTGAGCGCCCGCCCGGCCGCGGCCCAGCCGGCCAGCCGCGCCGGCGTGCAGAGCGACCGGGCCGGGTGGAGCGCCGAGGGGCGCAGCCGGGCGATGGCCAGGGAGACGCGCACCGGCCGGTGCCAGGCCGGCTCGAAGAGCAGCCCGGTGGCCACCCCGGGTGCTTGCAGCCGGAAGGCGGCCAGCAGGTCGAAGTCGAAGGAGGAGACGATGGTCCGGTCGGCGGCGCCGGCGTCGGCGATGAGCTGTGCCACCGCGGCGCCCAGCGCGAGGTCGGGGCGGCCGGGCCGACCCTTGAGCTCGACGTTGATGACGGCGCCGGGGAGCGCCTCGAACACCTCGGCCAGCAGCGGGACCCGCTCGCCGCGGAAGGCCGCTCCCTTCCAGGCGCCGGCGTCGAGCCGGCGCAGCGCCGCCAAGGGCGCCCGGTCCACCACCAGCCGCTCGCCGCAGGTCCGCGTCGTCTCCTCGTCGTGGATCACCACCACCTCGCCGCTGCCGCAGCGCCAGGCGTCGAGCTCCACGCCGTCGGCGCCTTCGGCCAGCGCCCGCTCGAAGGCGGCCAGGGTGTTCTCGGGCGCCGCGGCCGAGGCCCCGCGGTGGCCGAACACCAGGGGGCGGTCGGCGCGGCGGGGGGGCGGGACGAAGGGGAAGGTCATGCGGGTCAGGCCTGGCGCCGGGGCTTCTGGCGCCGGCGGGAGCGCGCGTCTATGCTACCTCGCCGCGAGCCAGCGGCGTGGCCTCGATGCGTGGGAGTGACTCATGGGCATGGGTGAACTGATCGTCGTCCTCATCGTCGTCGTCCTGGTCTTCGGCGCCAACAAGATCCCGGCGCTGGGCGACGGCCTCGGCAAGGCGATCCGGAACTTCAAGAAGAGCGTCAACGAGGACCCGGCCATCGACGTGACGCCCGGCAAGCCGGCCTCCCCGGCCGCTCCCGCGGCGCCGGCCACTCCGCCCGCGCCGCCCAAGCAGCCCTAGACACCCGCCCCCGCCGTCCCCGCCCCCGCCGTCCCCGCCCCGGCCGCGCCGCGCTTGGCGCGCGCCAGCCGGGCCGCCGTGGCCCGCAGCAGCGGGTGGACGGTGGCGTCGCGTCCCAGCTCCGCCAGCTCGGCCGCCGGCAGCACCGCCAGCAGCTTGAGCGACAGCGCCGGCTCGGCCCAGGGGTTGCGCACCAGCGCCAGCATCACCGCCGGCCGGGTCCGCCAGCGGCGCGACTCGGCCAGCAGCCGCAGCGTCTCCGGCCGCATGGGGCGGCGCGCCGCGATGCAGACCGCGAACTCCTCGGTGAGCAGCGGGTTGCGCAGCAGCTCGCGCACCACCGACGGCTCCCCTTCGGCGGCGAGGCGGGCCAGCAGGTCGGGGTCGCGGTGGGTGCGGGCCATGGTCTTCTTGTGCCCGAGCGTGACGTTGGCGAGCGGTGAGGCGGCGTGGTCGCGCGGCGGCACCCAGGCGCGCTGCGCCGGCGGCGAGACCAGCAGGCTGGAGACCTCCAGCAGGTCCTGGGCCGCGGCCACGGCGTAGACCTCGGCGAGGTGGTCGTAGAGCAGCGCGGCGTCGGGCCCCACCAGCGCCTGCCCCACCGCCGCCATGGCGGCCCGGAGGCCGGCCTCGGGGCTGCGGGCCAGCGCCGCCACCACCCGCACCGCGGTCTCGGCCGGCATGGCCGCCAGCGCCCGCGCCGCGGCCCCGGCGCGCGCCGGCCCCTCCTCGAGCGCCGCCAGCCTCCGCAGCAGCGCCCGGACCCGCTCGGCGCTGCCGTCCGCGGCGCCATGGCCCGCGGCGGCGCGGCTCACCGGGCTGGACCCGCCACGGGGTGGACCCGCAGCGATGCGCCGGCCAGGTTGGCCGGGTAGTCGAGGAAGGCGATGAAGAATGGGACGGTGGCGCCCGGCGCCAGCGGCGCGATGGTGGGCGGAGCGGCCTCGGCGAGCGCCCGGGCCAGCGCCTCGGCGTCGACTGCGCCGTGGAGCGCCTCGGGGCCGGGCACCGCGCCGGCCGGGACCTCGCCGCGGGCCAGCACCGCGCCGTCCCGGACCACCTCCACCACCACCCGCACCCCCTCGAGCGGCGCCTGGGCGCGCGAGACCACCTCGCCGCGCACGAAGAGGAGCGGCCCACCGCGGGCTCGCTCGTAGAGCCCGCTCTGCAGGCCGCTGGCCGAGAGCATCCCGGTGGGCGTGCGCGGGGCCAGCGCCGCCACGATGGCCGAGGGGCGGAAGGCGTCGGCCGGGGAGAGCCCGCCGCGCCAGATCACCAGGATGGCCAGCGCCAGCAGCAGCAGCGCGGCCAGCGCCATGGCGCTCACCAGCACGTCGCGCAGCTGGAAGGCGCGGCGCGCCACGGCGGCCTCGGCGGTGGTCTCGGGAGGTGGGGCGGCGGCGGCGGCCGAGGCGGTCCCGCGGGAAGGCTCGTCGACCACCAGCGGATCGGCGGCGACGGCGGCGGCGGCGAAGGGGTCGAGCTGGAGCGGCTCCTCGGCGGCATGCTCCGGGCCCGGTTCGAACGGCGCGGCGGCGAGTCCGCCGGCAGACGACGTGATCACGCCGGCGTCGAGCTCGGAGAGCCCGGGCCCGAGCGGGGCTGGACCGAAGGGGTCCTCGGTGGCGCCCAGCAGCGCCATGGGGGCCGGCTCGACCGGCCGGGGCGGGGAGAGGCGCCGCGCCGGCGGCGTGGTCAGCTCCTCGAGCGAGAGCGACCCGCTGCCCGAGGCCCCGGCCATGTAGGGCGGAGGCGGCTGGGGCGCGGCCGGAAGGCCCTCCTCGATCTGCGGCTCGGGGGGAGCCGGATCGGGCTCGGCCGGATCGGGCGGGCCGAAGGGATCGAAGTCCTCGAAGCTGGTCGACGACACCGCTGGCGCGGCGGTCCGGGGCGCGGCGGTCCGGGGCGTGGCGGTCCGGGGCGCGGCGGCACCTGGCGCCGCCACCGGCGGCGAGAGGTCGGGCTCGGGGCCGAGCGCACCGAAGGGATCGGCCGCCGGCGTCCGCGGCTCGGGCGCGCGCGGCGGCGAGTAGAAGGGGTCGGGCACGGGCGGCGCAGCGAAGGGATCGGCCGGCTCTGGCCCTCGCGGCGGGGCGAAGGGATCGGCCGGCGGCGGGGCCTGGCCCTGGTGCGGCTCGAGGTCGACCTCGAAGGCGGCCCGGGCGTCGAGCGTGGTCCGGCGCGGCAGCGGAGGCGGGCCGACCCGGGGTGGGGCGGGTTCGACCGCCGCGAAAGGGTCGGGAGGCGGCGGCGGCGGCAGCGGCGCCGGCGCCGGCTGCACCACCGCCCGCAGCGTCGAGAAGACGGTCTGGCACCTGGAGCAGCGAAGCTTGGCGCCGCGCGGGCCGACCTTCTCGTCGGCGACGCGGAACTTGGCTGAGCAACCGGGGCAGACGACGATCATCAGGGAACCGTTGGTTGCGGCGAGATTACACCCCGAAACGCTTGACACCAAGCGCCATCACCAGAACAATCCCTTGCGTTGCAGGCACTTGCAATCCCCCAGGGGAAGCGATGACCGAGCCCGTCGAGACCGCCACCGAACCGACCACCACCGGCATCGGCACCGAGCCGAAGGTGATCAAGCGGTACACCAACCGCAAGCTCTACGACACCGTCGAGTCCCGCTACGTGACGCTCGACGAGATCGCCGAGATGATCAAGGCCGGCGGCGAGGTGAAGGTGATCGACAACCGGACCAAGGACGACCTCACCGCCGTCACGCTGGCCCAGATCATCTTCGAGGAGGAGAAGAAGAGCGCCCGCACCAGCATGAAGACGCTGCTCGGCCTGATCCGCCAGGGCAGCGAGATGGCGCAGCAGGTGGTGGGCGGCGCCGGCGGCGACCTGCGCGAGCGCGTCGATGCGGTGCGCCACGTCGCCGAGCAGCGGGTCCAGAGCCTGCTGGCCCGCGGCCAGCAGACCGGCGAGAAGGCCCGCGAGCTGGTGAGCGCCTCGCAGGAGGCGCTGGCCGGGCTGCAGAAGCGGATCGACGAGCGGGTCCGCAGCGCCGCCGAGGGGATCCAGAACCTCCCCGAGGTGAAGCGCCAGCTCGACGACATCGCCAAGCGGATCGAGTCGCTGGAGAAGAAGCTCGACGAGCAGGACAAGTAACGGCGCGGCCCACGGCAAGCGCGCCCGGCGCGCCCACGCCCGGTCACGACCTCGGGGAGGCTACGGCTCCGAGGTCTCTCGTGGCGCGGCGGTCACCGGCGGCGCCGCGACTTCGTCGGCCTTGAGGCGGCTGTTGAGCGACTCGACCTGCGCCTCGAGCTCGCTCAGCTTCTGGCGCATGGTGCGCAGCTCCTCGGCGGTCGGGAGGTTGGCGGCGTGGAGCGCCGCCTGCACGCCCGACTCGACGGTGGCGCGGGCCGCCGCGGCGGCCGCCAGCAGCTCCTGCAACCCCTGGGTGACCCGCTGGTCGGAGAGCAGCTTGCCGACCACCCTGGTGGCCTGCTCCTCCCCCGTGGCGATCACCTGCTTCACGACCGGATGCTTGAACACGTCGTCGAAGAGCATGGTGGACTTGTCCCCCTCCCCTCACTAGCTTGTCAAGCGTGCCACCCGTCCCTCACCTCGACCGCCGGCTGGTGGTGGTCACCGGAAAGGGAGGCACCGGCAAGTCGACGGTGGCCGCGGCGCTGGCCCTGCTGGCCGCGCGGCGGGGGAAGCGGGTGCTGGTGGCCGAGGTCAACGCCACCGAGCGGGTGGCGCCGCTGCTGGGCGCCCCGCCGGCCGGCCCGGTCATCCGCGAGGCCCGCCCCGGGATCTCCACCGTCGACGTGACCCCGCCGGCGGCGCTGCGCGAGTACGGCCTGCAGGTGGTCAAGCTCAAGGTGATCTACGACGCCGTCTTCGAGAACCGGCTGGTGCGCCACTTCCTGCGCGTGGTGCCGGGGCTGGGCGAGCTGGTGATGCTCGGCAAGATCCTGCACGAGGCCCGCGCCGAGGAGCGCGGCCGCCCGCGCTGGGACCAGGTGATCGTCGACGCCCCGGCCACCGGCCACGCCCTGCAGCTGCTGCGCGTCCCCGGCGCCATGCTCGGCATGGTCCCGGCCGGGCCGCTGCGCAGCGACGCCAGGTGGATGCAGGACCTGCTCACCGACCCGGCTCGCACCGCGGCGCTGCTGGTGACCCTGCCCGAGGAGATGCCCATCACCGAGGCGATCGAGCTCGACCAGCAGCTGCGCGAGCGGGTCGGCATGACGCCGGCCGCGGTGCTGGTCAACGCCATGCCGGCGCGCCGCTTCACGCCGGCCGAGGCGGCGCGGCTCGGGTCGCTCGGCGCGGCCCCCGGGCCGGTCGGCCCGGCGGCGCTGGCGGCTCGGCTCCAGGCGCTGCGCGGGGCGGCGGCGCAGCTGGAGCTGGCCCGGCTGCGGGCGGCGCTGCCGCTGCCGATCGCCTGCCTGCCGCTGCTGGCGACCGCGGGCTGGGGGCTGCCCGAGGTGGAGCGGATCGCCGACGTCCTCGACTGCCAGGAGGGAGGCTCGCCATGGCTGGACTGAGCGGCGCGCTGGCCGGCCGGCGCGTGCTGGTCTGCGTCGGCGCCGGCGGCGTCGGCAAGACCTCGGTGGCGGCCGCGCTGGCCCTCTCGCGCGCCCTCGACGGCGGCAAGGTGCTGGTCTGCACCATCGACCCGGCCCGGCGGCTGGCCACCGCGCTCGGCCTCGGCGCGCTCGGCAACGCCGAGACCCGGGTGCCCGACGAGGCCTTCGCCGCCGCCGGGCTCGAGCCGCGGGGCGAGCTCTACGCCATGATGCTCGACGTGAAGCGCACCTGGGACGACCTGGTGACGCGCCACGCCCCCACCCCCGAGCGGCGCGAGCGCATCCTGCGCAACCGGCTCTACCAGCAGATGTCGGCGGCGCTGGCCGGATCGCAGGAGTACATGGCCACCGAGAAGCTCTACGAGCTGGCCACCGATCGCGCCTACGACCTGATCGTCCTCGACACCCCGCCCACCGCCAACGCCCTCGACTTCCTCGACGCCCCCGACCGGATCCTCGATTTCCTCGGCGACGACCAGGCCCCGCTGCTCCTCTCCCCGGCCCGCGGCGCCCGGCTCGGCTTCCGGCTGGCGCAGCTGGGCGGGAGCTTCCTCGTCAAGACGCTGGCCCGCTTCACCGGGGCCGAGCTGCTCCACGATCTCGGCGACTTCCTCGCCAGCTTCCAGGGCATGTACGAGGGCTTCAAGTCGCGCGCCGCCGCCGTGCACGAGCTGCTGGCCCGCCCCACCACCGGCTTCGTGCTGGTGACCAGCCCCGGGGCGCGGGCCGTGGCCGAGGCCGGCTCGCTGCGGGCCCGGCTGGTGGCCGAGGGGATGCCGGTGGCCGGCGCGGTGGCCAACCGGGTCACCATGCCGCTCTGGCCGGCTCGTCAGCCCCTCCCCGACGCCGCGGTGCTGGCGGCGGCGCTCGGCCTCGGCGACGCGGCGCTCGCCCCGGCGCTGGCGCTGGCGCTCGAGGAGCACGAGCGGATGGTGGCGGCCGACGCCGCGGCGCTGGCCGGGCTGCTGGCCAGCACGCCCGGCGGCACCGCGGTGGTGCCGCGCCTGGAGCAGGACATCCACGACCTGGCCGGGCTGGCGGCGCTGGCCGAGCGGCTGCGCTGCTGAGGGGCCCGGTTCGCTGTAGGATTCCCCCCCGCGCCATGACCACCCACCGCTCCACGCGCCTCGTCGCCCTCCCCCTGCTCCCGCTGCTCGCCCTGCTGGGCGGCTGCGCCACCACGCGCCCACCGTCGCCCGCCTGTCCGACCTGCGGCGACGCGGCCGCCCCAGCCGCCGGGAGCGGCCCGGCCGGACCGGCCACGCTCGCCTACGAGCCGCAGCAGGTGGTGGTGACGCCGGCCGACCTCGAGCTGGTCGGCAAGAACGACGAGGAGCTCTTCGCCATCGGCCAGGCCGCCTTCGCGGCGCGCGACTTCACGCTTGCCAGCGCCGCCTTCGACCGGCTGGTGGTGCTCCACCCCGGCTCGAGGCGGGCCGCCACCGCGCTCTACAACGGCGGCGTCGCCCACGAGCGGCTGGAGCAGTGGCGGGTGGCGCTGGAGCGCTTCCAGGCCATGACCCGCCAGTTCACCGGCCCCGACGCCCTGGAGGCCGCCTTCCGCATCGCCGAGTGCCACTACCACCTCGACGAGCTCCACGAGGCGGCGGCGGCGCTGGGCAAGCTGGCGGCGCGCACCGACCTCCCGCCCGGCGAGCAGATCCGCGCCCTGACCCAGCTCGGCATCATCGAGCTCGAGCAGGGGCGCCCCGACGACGCCGAGCGCCACCTGCGGCTGGCGGTCTCCGCCTGGAAGAGCGGCAGCGAGCAGGAGCGGCTCGACGACTACTACCCGTGCCAGGCCCAGCACTACCTGGGCGAGGTCTACCGCGCCCACTTCGCCGCGGTCCGGCTCGACCCGTCGAAGGGCGACGAGGCGCAGCTGGCCCGCGACCTCGAGAACAAGGCCTCGCTGCTGCTCTCGGCGCAGGGCCACTACCTGCGCGCCATCCGCATGGGGAACAGCGACTGGGCGGTCGCCTCCGGCTACCGCATCGGCGAGCTCTACGACGCGCTCCACGCCGCGCTGGTCGACGCCCCGCTGCCCGCCGGGCTCGACGCCGAGCAGGCCGAGGCCTACCGCGTCGAGCTGAAGCGCAAGGTGCGGGTGCTGGTGGTCAAGGCCATCACCATCTACGAGCAGACGCTGGCCGTGGCCGGGCGGACCCGCATCGAGAACAACCGCTTCGTGGCCGAGACCCAGGCCTCGCTCGACCGGATGAAGCAGGCACTGCGCGAGGTCCCGGCCGACGAGGTGCCGGCCAGCGAGCCGCGCCTCCCCGCCGACGCCAACCCCGAGAAGGGGTAGCGGCACTGGCTGCCTGCCGGGCGACGACTGGCCGAGGGCCGGCTATGGGTACATGGCGTCGAGGGTGGCGCGGTAGCGCTGCTCTATTGCCTTGCGCTTGAGCTTCTGCGACGGGGTCACCTCGCCGTCGGCCTCGGTGAACTCGCGGGCCAGCACGGTGAAGCGCTTGATGGTGGCGAAGCGCGGCAGGGCGGCGTTGACCTGGTCGACGGCCCGCTGCACCTGCTGCTGCACCGCCAGGTGGGCCGCGGCCCGCGCCCCGGAGAGCTCGCCGGCCCCCTGCTCGGTGGCCAGCCGCTGCAGCGCCTCGGGGTCGAGCGTCACCAGCGCGCTCACGTAGTTGCGCTGGTCGCCGTGGACCAGCACCTGCGAGAGCAGCGGCGAGGCGGCCTTGAGCTGGTTCTCCAGGTCCGTGGGGGCCACGTACTTGCCGCCCGAGGTCTTGATCAGGTCCTTCTTGCGGTCGGTGATGGCGAGCCGCCCCTGGTCGTCGATCACCCCGACGTCGCCGGTGCGCAGCCAGCCCTCGGGATCGAGCGCCTCGGCGGTGGCCCCGGGCCGGCCGCGGTAGCCGCGCATGATCCAGGGGCCGCGCATCAGCACCTCGCCGTCGGCGGCCAGCTTCACCTCGGTGCCGGGGAGGGCCGGACCCACGGTGCCGAGCTTGCGGTTCCAGGGGAGGTTGCAGTGGGTGGCCGCCGAGGACTCGGTCAGGCCGTACCCCTCGAGGATGACGATCCCCATGGCGTCGAAGAACTCGGCGACGTCGCGGGAGAGCGGGGCCGAGCCGGAGATGAAGAACTTGAGCCGGCCGCCGAAGAGGTCGCGCACCTTCTTGAAGACCAGCCGGTCGGCCAGCAGGTACTGGGCCTCCAGCACCGGGCCGGGGGCCGCGCCCTCGCGCCGCTTGCGCGAGACGGTGAGGCCGACGTCGATGGCCCAGCGGAAGAGCGCCGCCTTGGGGCCGCCCTGCCCGGTGGCCCCCAGCACCACCTTGGCGTGGACCTTCTCGAAGATGCGGGGCACGGCGCAGACGAAGGTCGGCTTGAAGCGCCCGAGGTTCTCCACCAGCTTCTCGACGCGCCCGTCGATGGCGGTGGGGAAGCCGATGCGCAGCTGGGCGGTGCCGATCATCTTGCCGAAGCTGTGCGCCAGCGGCAGCCAGAAGAGCTGCGACGGGTCCTCGTGATCGAGGATGCCGGAGGCCTCGATGGCCGCCGACTGGGTCACCCAGCAGGCGTGGGTCAGCTCGACGCCCTTGGGGCGGCCGGTGGTGCCCGAGGTGTAGATGAGCGTGGCCAGGGCGTCGCCCTCGACGGCGGCGCAGGTCTCCTCGAACTGGCCGGGGCGGGCCTGGTCATGGGCGCGGCCGAGCGCCTCGAGGGCGGCGAACGGGACCACGAAGCCGTCGGACGAGGCGGCGCCGTTGAAGACCACGATCTTCTTGAGCGCCGGCAGCTCGGCGCGGCGGGAGAGCAGCTTGCCCACCTGCTCCTCGTCCTCGGCGAAGCAGAAGACCGCGGCCGAGTCGCCGAGGACGTAGGCGCACTCCTCGGCGGTCGAGGATGGGTAGATGGTCGAGGTGGCGCCGCCGGCGCAGAGGATGCCGAGATCGGCCAGCACCCACTCGATGCGGGTGCCGGCCAGGATGGCGACCACCTCCTCGGAGCGAAGGCCGAGGGTGCGGAGCCCGCAGGAGACGGCCCGCACCCGCGCCTCGGCCTGGGCCCAGGTGAGCTTGCGCCAGCCCGATCCCTCGGGGTAGCTGAAGGCGAGCGCGTCGGGGGTGCGACCAACCCGGTCGAGGAAGAGCTCCCCCACGGTGCGGGGCGGTGGCCGAGGCTGGGGCATGGAGAGCGAATCTACCGGAACCCCTCGCGCGCACCAGCCCCTCGACGCTCAGGCCCGAGAAGCCTCCGTGATCACGGACGACCGTCCGTGAGCCGGGCCTCGGGGCACCATTCGACTTCAGGCTTGACGTTGGCGCGTCCGGTCAATAGGATGTCTGTCTACTTTAACGGAATCCGCGAAAGGATCACCCCGTGGCCCTCCCCCCCGACCGCAAGCCCCGCTTCGAGACCCTGCAGGTCCACGCCGGCCAGGAGCCGGCCGCCGGCACCAACTCGCGCGCCGTGCCGATCCACCAGACCACCTCCTACACCTTCGACTCGGCGGAGCACGGGGCCAACCTCTTCGCGCTCAAGGCCTTCGGCAACATCTACACGCGGCTGATGAACCCGACCACCGACGTCTTCGAGAAGCGGGTGGCGGCGCTCGAGGGCGGCGTGGCGGCGCTGGCCACCGCCTCGGGCCACGCGGCCCAGTTCCTCGCCATCACCAACATCGCCCAGGCCGGCGACAACATCGTCTCCTCGAGCCGGCTCTACGGCGGCACCTACAACCAGTTCAAGGTGACGCTGCCGCGGCTCGGCATCGGCGTGAAGCTCGTGGACTCGGTCAAGGCGGCCGACCTGGCCAAGGTGATCGACGCCAAGACCAAGGCGCTCTTCGTCGAGACCATCGGCAACCCGGGCTACGACATCGCCGACCTGCCGGCGCTCGCCAAGCTGGCCCACGACCACGGCATCCCGCTGATCGTCGACAACACCTTCGGCGCCGCCGGCTACCTGGCCCGCCCCATCGACCACGGCGCCGACGTGGTGGTCGAGTCGGCCACCAAGTGGATCGGCGGGCATGGCACCTCGATCGGCGGCGTCATCGTCGACTCGGGCAAGTTCGACTGGGGCAAGTCGGGCAAGTTCCCCTTCTTCACCGAGCCCTCGCCCGGCTACCACGGGCTGGTCTTCAACGACGTCTTCGGCGTCAAGGGGCCGTTCGGCAACATCCAGTTCATCATCAAGGCCCGCGTCGACGGCCTGCGCGACCAGGGGCAGTGCATCTCGCCGTTCAACTCGTTCCTGTTGCTGCAGGGGCTGGAGACGCTCTCGCTGCGGGTGCAGCGCCATGCCGACAACACCCTGGCGCTGGCGAAGTGGCTGGAGCAGCACCCCTCGGTCGCCTGGGTCTCCTACCCGGGCCTGCCGAGCCACCGCCACCACGAGCGGGCCAAGAAGCTGCTGCAGAACGGCTTCGGGGCGGTCCTCTCCTTCGGCATCAAGGGCGGGCTGGCCGCCGGCAAGACCTTCATCGAGTCGGTCAAGCTGGCCAGCCACCTCGCCAACGTGGGCGACGCCAAGACGCTGGTCATCCACCCGGCCTCGACCACCCACTCGCAGCTGACCGAGGCCGAGCAGAAGACCGCCGGCGTGCCGCCCGACGCCATCCGCGTCTCGGTCGGCATCGAGCACATCGAGGACATCAAGGAGGACTTCGAGGAGGCTTTTAGTCGCGTCGGCGTCGGTCTCTAGTGACGCCGACGCAAGACACCTTCCACCGGCGTGCCGGCGAGGTGAGTCGGGGCGACAGGTCACTCTGAGAATCGCGAACGCCGTGGGTCATCCCGCGGCGTTCGGCGTTTGGGGTGCACTTTCACAAAACCGGCCTCCCTCTTGGGTTCCATGCGTTCCGGCGAGCCCGGAAATGTCAGACCCGCATGAGACGCTGCGTGAATGAACAACGCGCAACCGACCCCATCCTCGGCCGCGGCTCCGACGCACGGAGCGGCCTCCTCGTCCCTCGCACTCCTGGAAGCACGGCAGCTCCGCGACGCGATCAAGATCCTTCTCAGCAACGAACAGGCCGCCATGGCCGACTTCCTGATCGCCCTGGCCGACTTCGACCGGCGGCGTGGTTGGGAGCCGCTCGGGCACCCCCACCTCTTCGCGTTCCTCGTCACCGACCTGCAGCTCTCCAAGAGCGCGGCCTACTACCGCAGGAGCGCCGCAGAGTTGCTCCAGCGCATCCCGGAGGTGATCGAGCCGCTCCGCGAAGGGCAGCTCTGCCTCTCCACCATCGGCGAGCTGGCCAAGGTGTTGACCGCGGAGAATCGGAGCGTCGTCATGCCCCGCTTCTTTGGCCTCTCCTCGCGTGAGGCGCAGGAGCTGGTCGCCGAGTTGCTGCCGCGACCGGTGCCGAGCACCAGGATGGTCGTGACCCGGGTGCTCGACCGGACGGTGGCGCCTTCGGGCCTCGTTGCGCCGGCCCCGACCGAAGACCCAAATGTGGCCCCTCTTTGGCGATTCCCGACGTCGGGAATCGCTTTTGGGGGAGGCGAGGACCACCAAGGGGGGGCGCTCCTTCCCAGGCGCGACGAGATCGTTCCCCTCACGGCCAACGTGCGCCGGATCCACTTCAACGTCGACAAGCAGGTGGTGCGGAAGCTGGAGGCGGCTCGCGAGGGGCTCTCGCACTCCATCCGCGGCGCCACCATGGAGCAGGTGCTCGAGGCTGCGCTCGACCTGCTGCTGGAGAAGCAGGCCAGGGCGCGCGGGCAAGTGAAGCGGCCGCGGGCGGTGGTGGCGACCCCGACCGAGACCCCGACCGAGACCCCGACCGAGACCCCGACCGAGACCCCGACCGAGACCCCGACCGAGACCCCGACCCCGACCGCGACGGAGCCGCCCCCTCACCGAAGAGATGGCCCCCGCGCAGCAATCCCCGCCGCCGTTCGCCGCGCCGTCTGGGAGCGGGACGGCGATCACTGCACCTGGCCACTCGACGGTGGCGGCTGCTGCGGGTCCACGCACCGGCTGGAACTCGACCACGTCATCCCCTGGGCCGAGTGGGGACCCTCCACGGTGGAGAACCTTCGGGTCGTCTGCGGGCGGCACAACGCCCTAGCGGCGAGGCGGGTCTTCGGGGCGCGCCGCATGGAGCGGTACCGGCAAGGCAGCGCTGAGTCCAGACGCGGAACGTGATCATTTCGCTCTGCGTGAAGGCCGCTCGGCGCCGCGCCGACCATCGATTCGCCGACCATCGATTCGCCGACCACCGCCCACCAGCCGTCGTCGGTCGGTCGGTCATTGACCTGGATCAGGCTCGGGTCGTTTGACAGTCGGTTGATCGTGCCTAGCTTCGGATCTCCACCAGCGCGGGAGCGACATGGACTCACTCCGGGTTCGTCACCAGGAACGACTGGACTACTGGCGTGCCCTTGCCGCGAAAGAGGGCAAGCACGGCGAGTGGACGCTATGGGCGCGTGGGCTGGCGTCGGTCGCCCTGGCGGCTGCGCTGGTCCTCGCCTCGCAGGTAGGGCTCCACGGTGGCTTCGTCGCGCTGGCCGGGGCGGCCCTCATCGCCAGCTACGCCGCCGCGCGGACCTTGGAGCGACGGCACCGGAACGCCGATCGGGCTGTCGCCTTTCACGAAGCTGGACTCGACAGGCTCGACGGTGGCGTCGGCTCCCCACGCTTCGACGGAGAGGAACTCCTCCATGCCAACCACCCATGGGCCCGCCAGCTCGACCTCACCGGCCCCCGCTCGCTCTTCGCGCGACTCTGCTCGGCGCGGACACGGATCGGTGCCTCGACCCTCCTCGACTGGCTGCTCCACCCGTCCGACCCGGCCACCATCGCCTCTCGCCGCGCCGCGGTCGAGGAGCTCCGCGGACGTCTCGAACTGAGAGAGGCCTGGGCGATCGCCGGGCCGGCGCAGCTGCCGCACGCCGATCCTGGGGCCGTCGACGCGTGGGCCCGCGAGCCGGGCCAGCTTCCCGGCCCGTGGCTCGGCCACCTGCTGCGGCTCGTCGCGGCGGCGGTTCTGGTGGCGCCGCTCGGCGCCGCGCTCGGCTGGTGGCCCTGGCTGCTCGTCGCCGGCACGCTTGCCCTCGCCGGCATGGCTCACCTGCTCCTCCTTGGGATCGTCGGGCCCATCCTGGCTTCGGCCCAGGCCACCCTCGGATCCAGCGCGCCGATCGGCCCTCTGCTGGCGCTGCTGGAGCGCCAGTCCTTCAGCGCGACCGCCCTCACCTCGCTCGTGGCGCGCCTGCGCGAGGACGGCGACGCTTCGAAGCGGCTCGTTCGCCTGGAGCGCTCCTTCTCCCGAATCGAGTCGCTACGCCATGAACTGGTGGGCCTCATGGGCTACGCACTGCTCTGGCCATCGCGCGAGGCCCACTCGATCGAGCAGTGGCGCCTCCGCCACGGAGCGAAGCTTGCGGGGTGGCTCGAGGCGCTCGGCCAGTTCGAGGCGCTGCTCTCCATCGCCGGCTATGCCGACGAGCACCCTGACGACACTTTCGCCGAGTTGCTGCTGGCCGGGCCGCCGTCGATCGAGGCCGAGGCGCTCGGCCACCCGCTCCTGCCCCCGGGGCGCGGGGTCGGCAACGACCTGCGCCTCGGGTCGGCAGGCGCGCCTCGGCTCGTGCTCCTCTCGGGCGCCAACATGGCCGGCAAGTCGACCTGGCTCCGCTCCATCGGCCTCGCGGTCGCCATGGCGCAGGCGGGGGTGCCGGTCCGGGCCCGGCGGCTCCGCCTCACGCCGCTCTCTCTCGGCGTCTCGATCGACGGCGGAGATTCGCTGCTCGACGGCGAGTCGCGCTTCATGGCCGAACTGCTCCGGCTGCGGACCATCTACACGCTGGCGGCGGAGCCGACGCCGACGCTCTTCCTTGTGGATGAGTTGCTGAGCGGCACTAACCCGCAGGACCGGATCGCCGGAGCCGGCGCGCTGTTGGAGGGGTTGATCTCCCGCGGAGCCATTGGCCTCTGCTCCACGCACGATCTCGAGCTGACCCGGCTCGCCGAGCGACCCGACGCCGGCGCAGCCAACGCCCACTTCGCCTCCGAGCTGTCGGGCGGCCGGCTCAGCTTCGACTACCTGCTCCGCCCCGGCGTGGTCGTCCGCTCCAACGCACTCGACCTGATGCGGAGCGTCGGGTTGGAGGTGTAGTCCGACCGCACCAGCAACCATGGCCTCGGCGGCGCGGAGCGGTTTCGCCTGGCGCCGGCGACCGGCTATCATGGCCTCGTGAGCAAGGTCGCCGAGAGCCTTCGAGCCGACGACGCCCGGGCCGCGGCGGCGCGCCCGGCCGCGGAGCGGCTCCGCCTGGCGCTGGAACTCGGCGACTCGGACGCGAAGATCTTCGCCGCGGCCCACGGTCTCTCCCTGGATGCCGCTCGCGTCCAGCTGAATCGGCAGCGCACGGCAGGCCGGCGGCCCTCCCGCTGCGCCTCGGAGCCCTGATGCTGGACCTGCTCCGGGACGTCTCCGGCGAACTCACCGGGCGAGGGGTCGACCACGCGCTGATCGGCGCCGCCGCGCTCACCGTCCACGGGGTCAGCCGCTCCACCTTCGATCTCGACCTGCTGGTCACGGATCGCTCGGTGCTGGTGCCGGAGGCCTGGAGCCGCCGCCGCGCAGCCGGCGACGGCGTCGACCTGCGCCGCGGCGACGATGACGACCCCCTGGCCGGCGTGGTGCGCCTCACCCGCCCGGGCTCGCGCTCGGTGGACGTGGTGGTCGGCCGCTCGGCGTGGCAGGCCGGGGTGCTGCAACGGGCGGATCCCCACGACCTCGGTGGCCTGGTCCTGGACGTCGTCTCCAGGCCCGACCTGGTGCTCCTGAAGCTCTTTGCCGGTGGACCCCAGGACGGCTGGGACGTGGAGCAGCTGCTCGCCCTGGGCGACCAGGCGGCCCTGCGTGCCGCCGTCGAGCGGGAGCTCGGCAGGCTTCCGGCCGAGGCGACCGTGCTCTGGCACCGCTTCGGGCGCTCCGATCGCTGAGCACCGGCGGTGACGCCGCTTGGCGTTCGGGGAGAAGCCTGGTCGCGCTGAAGCGCGCCCTACTGGGGCAACGACCCCAGCGCCTCGCCGAGGTCGCCGAGCAGGTCCTCCGGGGCCTCGATGCCGACGGAGAGCCGGATGACGCTGTCGGTGATCCCGGCCCGCTTCCGCGC
>JANMRY010000036.1:0-20537 GCA_031388695.1 Anaeromyxobacter sp.
GGTCGCCGCGCGTCCCCTGGCCCGCGGCCACCCTCAAGGAATCCCGCCCGCTTGGCGCGGCACCGATCCTGCGACAGCCGCTGGGGCCATGCCACTCCTCCTCGCCCTGCTGCTCGCGGCGCCGCCGGCCGCCGCCCCGTCACACGCCCCGTCACACGCCCCCGCCCCCGCCCCCGACCTGCCCCGGCTGCTGGCCCGCCTCGAAGCCAGCGAGCCGGACATCCTCGAGGTCCAGGCGGCCGCCGCACGCCACGCCGAGGCGGCCACGCCCGACCCGGCCCTGCTGGCCCGGCGCCGCCGGCTCTCGGCGCTCTTGCCGCGCCTCACCGCCGAGGTGCGCCACGACGAGCGCGACTACCGCGTGGCCGGGCTGCAGGGCTCGAGCGAGGTCGACTACACGCGCTCCTCCCCCGGCACCTCCTTCTCGGTCCGCGCCACCTGGGAGCTCGGCGACCTCGTCACCGCCTCGGGCGAGGCGGCCGCCTCCGCCGCGGCGCTGGCGCGGGCCTCCCGGCGCGACGAGGCGATCCGCAAGGCGACCGCCCTCCACTTCGAGCGGCGCCAGCGGCAGCTCGCCCTGCTGAGCGATCCGCCCCCCGACGCCAGGGCCCGCGCCGCCGCCGAGCTGGAGCTGGCCCGCACCACCGCCGAGCTCGACGCCCTGACCGGCGGCCTGCTCTCCGCGAGGCGCTCGTGAGCGCGCGCCACCCGCGCCTGCCGCTGCTGCTCGGCCTCTCGGTCGGTGGCCTGCTGGCGGCGCTCGGGGGCTGCGGCCCGGAGGCCCCGGCGCCCCACACCCGCCTCGCCGGCTGGTCGCCGCAGGGGGACGGCGCCCCGCTCGACGCCCGCGTCAGCGCCGACTTCACCGGCCCCATCGCCGCGAGCGGCCTCGCCGAGGGGCGCCACGTCGCGCTCGCCCGCGCCGTCGACGCCCGCGCCGCCCTGAAGGCGCTCGAGGCCGGCGAGCCGCTCGGCCCGCTGGCGGTCGCCTGCGAGGTGGCGCTGCTGGAGGGGGGCCGGCGGCTCACGCTCACCCCGCGCCGCCCGCTCCCGGCCGGGAGCGCCTTCGCGCTGCTGGTGGCGCCGACCCTGCGCGACGCCGAGGGGCGCCCGGTGCTCGACCCCGAGGGGCACCGGCGCAGCTGGCTCGGCACCTTCAGCACCGAGCCGGGCCCGCCGCCGCGCCCGGTCCTGACCGAGGTGCGGGCGGTGGCGGCCACGCCGCAGGCCGGCGGCGAGTACGTGGAGCTCTTCAACCTCGGCGACGGCCCGCTCGACCTCTCCGGCTGGCGGCTGGAGAAGCGGACCGCCTCCGGCCAGCTGACCGGCTGCACCGTGGGGGCGGCGGCCGAGCCGCTCGAGCCGGGCGGCTGGGCCCTGCTCACCAGCGGCGCCTGGGACGACCGCTACCCGGTCCCGGCCGGCACCGTCCGCTTCGGCTGCGGGGCGGCGACGCTGGCCGGGGGGCTGGCCGACGACCGGCCGCCGGAGCTGCGGCTGCTCGACTGGACCGGCGCGCTCACCGCCACCTTCGGCGAGGGGGGGACGGCGCCGCGCTGCCCGGCGGCGGTGGAGCGGATCGACGCGGACGCAGGCGACACGGCCGGCAACTTCGCCTGCGCGGAGGACGAGGGGACGCCCGGCCGGTGCAACTCGGTGACGCCGGCCGGCTGGTGCCCCTGAAGACCGGCCCCCTCAAGTCCGGCCCCGGGACGTGCCGTCGAGCGGCGGGCCGTCGAGCGGCGGGCCGGGTCTCAGCCGGCGTTGTCGACGACCCACTTCCCCAGGACCTCGTCCTTGAGGATGTAGCCATCGGCGCCGCACTCGGTCACCAGGCGCGCCACCTTCTCGCGGTCCTCGCCCGAGCAGAAGAGCACCTTGATGCTCTTGAACATCGAGTTCTTCTTCACGAACTTGCAGAACTGGGCCCCGTCCACCTTGGGCATGTTGATGTCGAGGAGGATCAGGTCGGGCCGGGTGGCCCGCTTGAGGATGATCGAGGTCGCCTTCTCGGCGTCGGGGGCGTACTGAATCTCGAACCCCTTCTGCTCCAGGTCCTGGGCCAGCAGCCGGGCCACGATCTCCGAGTCGTCGACGATCAGCACCTTGCGCTTGCGGGCCAGCGCCGCCTCGAGCCGGGCCGGCAACCCCTCGGGCGGGGAGAGCTCGTCGGCGCCGTCGGGCTGCAGCTCGCGGGCCGGGGTGGCCAGCGCCTCGGGGGTGCCGTCGCCGAGCAGCAGGTTCCGACCGGCGAAGCCCCGGTCGCGCAGCAGCGCCCCGACCTGCCGCCCCCGGGACGAGTCGGTGAGGAGCAGCTGCGCCCCCTCCAGCTCGGCCGCCAGCGCGAAGGGATCCCGCCCCGCCACCACCTGGTGGCCGGCCCACTCGAGCGTCATGACGACCGCCTGCTGGAGGAGGTCGCTGTCGGTGCAGAGGAGGATCTTCATGACACGATATCGGTGCGAAAGTTCGGCTTCATATAGCATCGTCTTGCTGCTTCGTCCCGGCTCCGTCGATAATCGAGCGATCATGTCCCAGGGCAGGCCCTCCATCGAACCGCTCCCGGCCGGCGCCGGCCGCTCCGGCCAGGACGCCTGGTTCTTCTGCCTGCGGATCCTGGGCGGCCGCTACGCCTTCGAGGCGGCGCTGGTGACCGAGGTGGTCCGGCTCGGCCCGCTCACCCGGCTGCCGGCCGCCCCCTCCTTCCTGCCCGGCGTCTTCACCCACCGCGGCGAGGTGCTGCCGGTGCTCGACATCGGCCAGATGGTCGGCCAGGGAGCCATCGTCATCCGCGCCTCGACGCGCGCCGCGGTGGTCCACTGCGGCCCCTGGAAGGTGGCGGTCATCTCCGACGGCCTCGAGGGGCTGGTGGTGATCCCGCGCCGCAACCTCGAGGCCTCCCCGGCCGAGAGCAGCGGCATGGCCGAGTTCCTCTCCGGCGTGGCCCGCGACAAGCTCGGCACCATCGCCGTGCTCGACCTGCCCCGCCTGGTCGAGGCCGCGCGCAGCCGCGCCGTGCCCTACGGGAGCAGCGCGCCGTGAGCGAGCCGGTCAGCGAGCTCTTGATGTTCCAGGTCGGGGCCCGCGTCTTCGCCTCGACGGTGCGGGACGTGGTCCGCATCGGCAACGTCGCCGACGTCGACGCCAGCGAGCTGATCGAGGGGACCTCCCTCGGCCCCACCTTCGGGCGCGAGCGCGGCATCGTGGTGGCCGGCCTCGACGGCGCCGCCGAGGCGACCCTGGTGGTCGACCAGGTGCTGGGCGTGCGCAGCGTCCTCGACTCGGAGATCCAGCCGCTCCCAGCCTTCGCCGCCGCGGTGATCCGCTCCGGCGCCGTCTCCCGCCTCGTCCTGCTCGACGACGCCCCCACCCTCCTCGTCGATCTCCCCACCCTGGTCCGCGAGCGGCTCGCCGCCACCACGACCAGGCCGTCCCCTGCCTAGAGAGGCGCCGCCATGGCCACGTCCCCCGCCCGCAAGAAGAAGCCCACCCGGAAGCCGGCCGCCCAGCCCCGCCGCGCCGGCGGTGACGCCGCCGCGCTGGCCGCCGCCATCAGCGCCTTCAGCAAGGGGAAGCTCGACGTCAAGATCCGCCCCGAGGACTACAGCGACCCCGACCTGCGGCTGATCGCCGAGGCCCTCGACGGCGCCGGCGGCTCGCTGGGGACGCAGATCCGCGAGTTCAACGAGCGGGTGCAGAACGTCTCCCACGGCGTCGACGAGGCGATCGAGGCGCTGATCCGGCTGGTGGTGCAGGGCGACCTCTCCGGCGAGCTGCGGCTCTCGGTCACCGACGCCACCCTGACCCCGCTCATCGCCGGCATCGGCCAGGTGATGGAGACGCTCAAGCGCTTCGTCACCGAGATCCGCGAGGCGGCGCTGCAGCTCTCCACCTCGTCGGCCGAGGTGCTGGCGGCCGCCACCCAGAACGAGTCGTCGACCGCGGCCCAGGCCAGCGCCATCCACGAGACCACGGCCACCATGGAGGAGCTCAAGGGGGCCTCGCACCAGATCGCCGAGAACGCCCAGATGGTGGCCGGCATCGCCGAGCAGACCCTGACCGGCGCCCGCCAGGGCGAGGGCTCGATCAAGCTCTTCATGGCCTCGATGGAGAAGGTGCGCCACAACGCCGTCGAGGTCGACGACGCCATCGGCAAGCTCTCCAAGCGCGTCGAGCGGATCGGCACCGTGGTCGAGGTGATCGACGAGATCGCCGACCGCTCCGACCTGCTGGCCCTCAACGCCGCGCTGGAGGGGGCCAAGGCCGGCGAGGCCGGGCGCGGCTTCTCCATCGTGGCCGCCGAGATGCGCCGGCTGGCCGAGAACGTCATGGAGAGCACCAAGGAGATCAAGAACCTGATCACCGAGATCCGCGAGTCGACCCACGCCGCCAAGGAGGCCTCCGACGGCAACAAGCGCGAGGCCTCCGAGGGCGAGAAGCTGGGCGGCGCCGCCATGACCTCGGTCACCGGCATCCTCTCCGGCATCCAGGAGACCAGCGACGCGGCCCGGGTCATCCACCTCGCCACCCAGCAGCAGCGGACCGCCACCGAGCAGGTGGTGCTCTCCATGTCGGAGATCGAGGAGGTCACCCGCTCGGCCCAGTCCGGCTCGCGCCAGGCCACCGGGGCCGCCTCCGAGCTGACCAAGCTGGCCGAGCGGCTCGCCGAGCTGGTGAAGCGCTTCAAGCTCGACTGACCGACCCCGCCCGCCCTGGAGCCGCCCGCCGCCGCCTGAAGCCCGCATGAGCACCGAGGAGATCCGCCAGAAGCTGCTCCCGCGGTTCCGGGAGATGACCGCCGACCGGGTGGAGAAGGTCACGGCCGTGCTCCTGCAGCTGGAGCGCGGCGCCGCCAGCGGCGAGCAGCAGGAGGAGCTGGCGCGCGAGCTCCACACCCTGAAGGGCGAGGCCCGCATGATGGGCTTCGCCGCCATCTCGGCGGTGGTCCACGCCACCGAGGACCTGCTCAAGGGGTGCGGGGCGACGCCGTCGCGCGAGCAGGCGCAGGGGCTGCTGGAGACCTGCGACGCGGTGCTGGCCATGCTCGACCAGCCGGCCGAGATCGGCCCCTCCACCGAGGCGCTGGTGGCCCGGCTGCGCAGGCTGGCGGCCGCCGCCCCGGCCGCGGCCCCGCCGACCCCGGCCTCGACGCCAGCCCAGGCCTCGCCCGCCACGCCCGCCCCGGCGCAGCCCGCGACCGCCGCGCCGCCGCCCGAGGCCGGCCCGCACCGCCGCGCCGAAGACCCGCGCGCCCCGGCCAGGCTCGAGCTGCGCGGCGACAAGGCCCAGGCCTCGATCCGCGTCGACGTCGACCGGCTCGACGAGATCGCCGCCATCGCCGGCGACGTGCTGGTGGAGGGGGCCCGCGCCAACCGCCGGGCCCGCGACCTCGACGGCCTCTTCTCCCGCTGGAACCGGGTCTCCGACCGGGTGGTGGCGCTGGCCGAGAAGCTGCGCCACGACGGCCTCGTCGACAAGAACGTCGAGCAGCTCGAGGGCGACGTCCACCTGCTCCGCTCCGACACCTTCCGCTTCTCGCGCGTCCACACCGAGGCGGTGCAGGCGGCGCGCGGCCAGTTCACGCAGCTGGCCGAGCGGATCGGCTCGGCCCGCCTCATCCCGCTCTCCGGCGTGCTGGGCGGCTTCCCGCGGGCGGCCCGCGAGATGGCCCGCGAGCAGCAGAAGGAGCTCGACTGCGAGGTCTCCGGCGGCGAGAACGGCGTCGACAAGGCCATCCTGCTCTCGCTCAACGACCCGCTGGTCCACCTGGTCCGCAACTCGATCGACCACGGCGTCGAGACCCCGGCCGAGCGGCTGGCGGCCGGCAAGCCGGCGGTGGCCCGGCTCACCATCAGCGCCCGCACCGACGGCGACCTGCTGGCGCTGGTGGTCGAGGACGACGGCCGCGGCATCGCCCCGCAGAAGATCCGCGCCGCCGCCCTGGCCAAGGGGATCGTCGGCGAGCAGCAGGCCTCCAGCCTCTCCTCGCGCGCCGCCCTCGACCTGATCTTCCTGCCCGGCTTCTCCACCCGCGACCAGGCCGGCGAGACCAGCGGCCGCGGCGTCGGCCTCGACGTGGTCCGGCGCAAGGTGACGGCGCTGGGGGGCTCGGTGACGGTCGAGTCGGAGCCGGGCCAGTGGACCCGCTTCACGCTGCGCATGCCGCAGTCGCTCTCGCTCATGAAGGTGCTGCTGGTCCGCATCGACGAGGACGTCTACGGGCTGCCGGCCGTCGACGTCGACAGCGTCGGCCGGCTCGACCCCAAGGACGTGGCCGAGGTGGCCGGCATCCGCGCCGTCCGCTACCGCAACAAGCTGCTGCCGCTGGTGGCCCTCGGCCCGCTGCTCTCGCTCAACGGCGGCCCGCGCCACCCGCGCCCCACCGTGGCCTACGTGCTCCACGGCGACGAGGGGGCGGCGGTGGTGGTCGACGGCCTCTTCGGGGAGCGCGAGGTGGCGGTCAAGGCCCCCGGCACCTTCCTCAAGGGGATGCGCTTCGTCACCGGCGCCGCGGCGCTGGAGGACGGCCGGGTGGCGCTGCTGCTCTCCACCCCCGACGTCATCGGCGCCGCCCGCCGGCTCGCCTCCCCGGTCATGTCGCGGGGGCGGGACCGCCGCCGGCTGCGCATCCTGCTGGTCGACGACTCGGCCATCGCCCGCGAGGCCGAGGCGGCGCTGCTGCGCTCGCTCGGCCACGAGGTCGACGAGGCGGTCGACGGCGAGGACGGCTGGCAGCGGCTGCAGGGCGGCGGCTACCAGGTGCTGATCACCGACGTGCAGATGCCGGTGCTCGACGGCATCGACCTGACCCGGCGGGTCAAGGCCACGCAGCGCTTCATGAAGCTGCCCATCATCATCCTCTCCTCGCTCTCGGCGCCCGAGGAGCGGCGCCGCGGCGTCGACGCCGGGGCCGACGCCAACCTGGTCAAGGGCGAGCTGGAGGGCGAGCTGCTGGCCGGCACGCTGGAGCGGCTCTGCGGGGTGGGCGGATGAGCCGCGCTGACCGGAGGAGGCCGTGACCCGCGCCGAGACGCGCATCCGCGTCCTGGTGGCCGACGACTCGGAGCTCTTCCGCGAGGTGCTCTCGCGCGTCATCGGCGCCGACCCGCACTTCGAGGTGGTGGCGGTGGCCGCCGACGGCAACGCCGCCGCCAGGCTGGCGCGCGAGCTGACGCCCGACGTCATCACCATGGACCTCAACATGCCCGACGCCGACGGCTTCTCCGGCATCGCGCGGATCATGGCCGAGACCCCCACGCCTATCATGGTGCTGACGGCCAACAAGGCCGAGGTGGTCGGCTTCAAGGCGCTCTCGCTGGGGGCCCTCGACATCCTCGAGAAGCCCGAGGCCAGCGCCGACCTCGAGGCCTACGGCGCCGAGATCCGCAGCCGGCTGCGGCTGCTCTCCGGCGTCAAGGTGATCCGCCACCTGCGCGGCCTGCGCGAGCGCAAGCTGCCGCTCCCGCCCGGCAAGGGGCGGCGCGCCGACGTGGTGCTGATCGGCGCCTCCCTGGGCGGGCCGCGGGCGCTCGCCACCCTGCTGCGCGGCCTGCCCCCCACCTTCCCGGTCGGCATCGCCGTGGTCCAGCACATCGCCGATGGCTTCACCGAGGGGCTGGCCAGCTGGCTCTCGCAGGAGTGCCACCTCAAGGTGCGCGAGGCGGTCGACGGCGACGCGCTCCGCCCCGGCCACGTGCTGCTGGCCCCCAGCGGCCGCCACCTGCTGATCGGCGAGGGGGCGGTCCGGCTCTTCGACGGGCCGCCGGTCGACACCTTCAAGCCCTCGGTGACCCCGCTCTTCCTCTCGGCCGCCAAGTCCTACGGGGCCCGCGCCTGCGGCGTCATCCTCACCGGCATGGGGCACGACGGCGCCGCCGGCCTGAAGGTGCTCCACGACGCCGGCGGGGCCACCCTGGCGCAGGACGAGCAGAGCAGCGCCGTCTTCGGCATGGCCAAGGCGGCCATCGATCTCGGCGCCGTCGACCGGGTGCTCCCCATCGACGACATCGCCCGCGCCCTGGCGGCCCTCACCTCATGACCGTCGTCATCGAGCACGAGCAGCTGGCGGCGCTGGCGGCCCTGCTCAAGGAGCGGGTCGGCCTGCACATCCGGCCCGACAGCTTCCCGGCGCTGCGGCTGGCCCTGCTGGCCCGGCTCGACCTGCTCGCGGCCGTCGCCCCCGACGCCGTCGCCTACCTCGCCCTGCTGGGCGGCCCGACCGGCGACGAGGAGCTGCGCCAGCTGCTGCCGCTGGTCACCGTCGGCAAGACCAGCTTCTTCCGCGACGAGAAGCAGTTCCAGGCCCTCGACGCCCTGCTGCCCGGCTTCAAGGCCCGGGTCGGCGAGCAGCCGCTGCGCATCTGGTCGGCCGGCTGCGCCACCGGCGAGGAGCCCTACTCGATCGCCATGACCTGCGCCGAGCGCGGGCTGGAGCCGAGGCAGCTCGAGCTGCTGGCCACCGACGTCAACCCCGAGGCGGTGGCGGCGGCGGCCCGCGGCCTCTACGAGGCGCGGCGGGTCCGCGACATCCCCTCGCAGTACCTCGGCCGCCACTTCGACCGCGAGGGGGACGCCTGGCGGGTGCGGGCCACGCTGCGCCGCTACATCACCGCCATCCGCCCCCACAACCTGGTCTCGGTCGGCTTCCCCTCGCCGGTCTCGGGCGGCTGGGACGTCATCTTCTGCCGCAACGTCATCATCTACTTCGACACCCCGACCACCCGCCGCGTGCTGGAGCAGTTCCACAACGCCCTGGCCCCGGGCGGCTGGCTCTTCCTCGGCTACTCGGAGTCGCTCTTCCGGCTCTTCGAGGGCTTCGACCTGACCGAGGTGAACGGCGCCTTCCTCTACCGCAAGCCGGAGGATGGGGCGGCGCGCCCCCGGTCGCCCCAGCCGCACTCGACCAGCCACCCGCAGCCGCCGGTGCGCCACGTCCACCTGCCCCCGGGGCCGGCCCGGCCGGCCCGCACCACCGACACCCTGCCGCTGCCGCTGCCGGCGACGCCGGCCGCCCCGGCGCCGCTGGCCGCCCTGACCGAGGCCGACAATGATGCCATGCTCGCCCCGCAGGAGTACCTCGACGGGGCGGTGGCGCTCTTCACCGAGGGGCGCTTCGGCGCCGCCCGCGAGCTGCTGGAGCGCCAGCTGGAGCGGAGCGGCGAGGGGCTGGCGGTGCGGCTCACGCTGGCCAACCTCTACGGGGTGCTGCGCCAGCAGGACCGGGCCCGGGCCTGCTACCAGGCGGCGCTGGCGCTCGAGCCGCTCAGCGCCGAGGCCCACCTCTTCTACGGCATCCACCTGCTCTCGCAGGCCGAGGCCGACGGGGCGGCGCTGGAGCTGTCGCGGGCCCTCTTCCTCGACCCCGACCTGGCGCTGGCCCACTACTACCTGGGGCGCTGCCGCGAGGCCCAGCGCGACCCGCAGCGGGCCCGGCTCGCCTACCGGAACACCATCGAGGCCTTGAAGCGGCTCCCCAGCGGGAAGCGCCAGGCCTTCCTGGGGTACTATCCCGACATCCCCGAGGACGGGGCGGCCTTCGCACGCGCGGCCGAGTACGCCCTGGCGGCGCTCTAGGAGCAGCGAGACCCGATGGCCGGCAAGAAGAAGATCCTGCTGCTCGACGACTCGGCCATCACGCTGGAGATGGAGAAGGCCGTGCTCGAGGATCGCGGCTACGAGGTGGCCACCGCCGCCAACCTCATCGAGTTCCAGGCCGCGCTCGACACGTTCCAGCCCGAGGTGATCCTCACCGACCTGATGATGCCCGACATCTCCGGCAAGGACATCGTCCGGGTGCTCAAGCAGGACTTCCACACCGAGCGGATCCCGATCGTGCTCTACAGCTCCAAGTCGGACGAGGAGCTGGTCGAGATCGCCGAGCAGGCCGGCGCCGACGGCTACCTCTCCAAGTCCCACGGCATCGAGAAGCTGGGCGACATGGTCGACGAGCTGGTCGACTCGATCATCTGGTGAGCGGGGCGTGCGGGCCTACGAGCTGATCCACCGGAAGCGGGACGGCGGCAGGCTCACCGCCGCCGAGCTGCGCGCCCTCGTCGAGGGCTACACCGCCGGCGCCATCCCCGACTACCAGCTGGCCGCCTTCTGCATGGCGGTCTTCTTCCGCGGCATGGACGCCGCCGAGGCGCTGGCGCTCACCGAGGCGATGCTCCACTCCGGCGACGTGCTCGACCTCTCGGCGCTCCCCGGCCCCAAGATCGACAAGCACTCGACCGGCGGCGTCGGCGACAAGGTCTCGCTGCCGCTGGCGGCGCTGGCGGCCGCCTGCGGCGTCAAGGTGCCCATGGTCTCGGGGCGCGGGCTGGGGCACACCGGCGGCACCCTCGACAAGCTGGAGGCGATCCCCGGCTTCCGGGTCGACCTGCCGGTGGAGCGGTTCATCGAGCTGGTGCGCGACGTCGGCGCCGGCCTGATCGGCCAGACCGACCGGATCGCCCCGGCCGACAGGAAGCTCTACGCGCTGCGCGACGTCACCGCCACCGTCGAGTCGATCCCGCTGATCGCCGCCTCGATCATGTCGAAGAAGCTGGCCGAGGGGATCGACGGGCTGGTGCTCGACGTCAAGGTGGGGCGCGGCGCCTTCATGAAGACGCTGCCGGCGGCCCGCGAGCTGGCGCTCACCCTCACCGGCATCGGCCGCGGCGCCGGCAAGCGGGTCACCGCCCTGCTCACCGCCATGGAGCAGCCGCTCGGCCTCAGCATCGGCAACGCCCTCGAGGTGGTCGAGGCGATCGAGCTCTTGCGCGGCGGCGGCCCGGGCGACCTGCTCGAGGTGACCGTGGCGCTCACCGCCGAGATGCTGCTGCTGGCCCGGCTCGCCCCCGACCTGCCGGCGGCCCGGCGCGAGGTCGAGGCGGCCATCGCCGACGGGCGCGGGCTGGCCAAGTGGCGGGAGATCGTCGCCGCCCAGGGCGGCGATCCGCGGGTCGTCGACGACACCGGCCGGCTCCCCCAGGCGGCCACCCGGCGCGAGCTGCCCGCTCCCGGCGGCGGCTTCATCGAGGCGATCGACGGCGAGGCCCTGGGCCTGGCGGCCATGGCGCTCGGCGCCGGGCGGGCCCGGGTCGAGGACCGGATCGACCCGGCCGTCGGCCTGCTGCTGCGCAAGAAGGTTGGCGACGCCGTGGCGCCGGGCGAGCCGCTGCTGGTGATCCACCGCAACGCCGCCGGCCCCGACCCGGCCTCGCTGGAGGCCCGGCTGCTCGGCGCCTTCACCATCGGCCCCGGGCCGGTGGCGCCGGCGCCGCTCATCATCGAGCGGCTGGCCGAGGAGCAGGCCTCGTGAGCGCGGCGCCCACCCTCTCCGCCCGGCTCGCCGCCGTGACCGACCTGGTCCTCTCGCGGACCGGGGCCCGGCCGCAGGTGGCGGCCATCCTCGGCTCCGGGCTGGGTGGCTTCGCCGAGCGGCTGCAGCGGGCGGTGAGCCTCCCCTACGCCGACCTCCCCGGCTTCCCGGTCTCGCGCGTGGCCGGCCACGCCGGGCGGCTGGTGCTGGGCGAGTTGCCGGGCGAGGGCGGCCCGGTCCGGGTGGCGCTGATGCAGGGGCGGGTCCACGGCTACGAGGGCTGGAGCGCCGCCGAGGTGGCCTTCGGCGCCCGCCTGCTCTGCGCGCTCGGCAGCCGGGCCCTGCTGGTCACCAACGCCGCCGGCGGCATCTCCCCGGAGTTCGGCCCGGGCACGCTGGTCCGGATCACCGACCAGCTCAACCTGACCGGCCAGAGCCCGCTCACCGGCCCCAACGACGAGGCGGTCGGGCCGCGCTTCCCCGACATGGGGTGCGCCTACGACCCGGGGCTGGGGGCCCTGCTCGAGGCGGCCGCCGCCGAGGCCGGGGTGGCGCTGCGCCGCGGCGTCTACGCCGGCGTCCCCGGCCCCTCCTACGAGACCCCGGCCGAGATCGGCATGCTGCGGGCGCTCGGGGCCGATCTCGTCGGCATGTCGACCGTCCACGACGTCATCGCCGCCCGCCACATGGGGGTCCCGGTGGCCGGGCTGTCGGTCGTCACCAACCCGGCCGCCGGCCTCTCCAGGACCGCGCTGACCCACGAGGACGTCCAGGCGGTGGCCGCCCGGGCCGCCGAGGCCCTCTCCCGCCTGCTGGAGGGCTTCCTGCCTCGCGCCGCGCGTTGAATCGCCGGCTGGCGGCTGGTAGCGTGTTCACCGGAGGAAGAGATGGCGCAGACGTTCGACGAGCGACGTGAGAGCCAGCGGGTCCCGTGCCGCTTCCAGGTGCGGGAGAAGGCCGTGGGCGGCTCCTTCGTGCAGCTGGAGGGGAACCTGGCGCTCGGCGGCATCTACTACGCCGCGCTCCACCCGCCGGTCGGGGCCGTGGTCGAGGTCCGCTTCCTGCTGCCCGGCCAGCCCGACGAGGTGATGGCGCTCGGCGAGGTGATCCGCGTCTCCACCGAGGGCGAGAAGTTCGGCGCCCACCTGCGCTTCACCGAGATCCCGCTCGAGTCGGAGCTGGCGGTGGCCCGCTACCTCCAGGGGCCGGCGAGCCGGTGAGGCCCTCCGGCCGCCGCCTGCCGCTCGCGCCGCTGGCCGCCGCGGCCCGGGCCGCCCGGCAGCGCGCCCACGCCCCCTACAGCCGCTTCAAGGTCGGCGCCGCGGTGCTGGCCGACGCGGCCATCCACGCCGGCTGCAACGTGGAGAACGCCAGCTACGGCCTGACCATCTGCGCCGAGCGGAACGCCGTCGCGGCGGCGGTGCTGGCCGGCGCCAAGGGCATCGACGCCCTGGTGGTGGTGAGCAACACCTCGCCCCCCACCCCGCCCTGCGGCATGTGCCTGCAGACGCTGGCCGAGTTCGGCGAGCCGTCCCTGCCGATCATCCTCGTCGGCAAGGGCGACGAGCGGACCGAGACCACGCTCGGCGCGCTGCTGCCGCGGGCCTTCTCGAAGGCGTTCCTCTAGGCCCTGCAGGCCCGGCCTGGCCCGGCGGGGTCCGGCTGGCCCGGCCTACTCGGCCGGGGGCGGCTCGACCGGGGTCGGCGACGGGGGCCCGCCCTCGGCGATCATCGACGCCGGAGTGCTCTTCCCCTCGGCCTGCTGCCGCTCCTCGCGGGCCGCCTGGCGCACCGCCTCGATCAGCTCCTCGTGCTCGCGGCGCAGCTGGTCATGGCGCTTCTTGAGCTCGGCGTAGCGATCGTGGGCGAGATCGACCTCGCCCTTCTGCACGATGAAGACGCGCCGGTCGGTCTCCGACTTGCCGCGCGCGACCTTGAGCTCCTTCTCGACCTCGCCCAGCTTCTTCTTCAGCTCGGTGAGCCGGGCCTCGCCCTTGTCGGCCCGGTCGGTCTCGGCGGCCAGCTTGCCCTTGAGCTCGGCCTCGACGCTCCCCACGGGGGGGGGCGGCGGCGGCGCCTTGACCGGCGGGGGCGGCTCGGCCAGCTTGCGATCGAGCGCCGCCTTGATCCGCTCGGCCTCCTGCACCGCCTTGACCCGCGCCGCCTCGGCCGCCCGGGCCAGCTCCACCTGGTGGGCCGCCTCGGCGCGGGCCTCGCTGAGCCGCGCCGCCAGCTTGTCGAGCTCCTCGCGCAACGCCACCGCCCCGCCCAGCCTCTTCTGCGCCTCGGCCTGCTCGAAGGCCTTCTTCTTCACCTCGTCGAGCTTCTGGCGCATCGAGGCGTTCTCCTCGCGCTTCTCCTTCAGCTCACCCTTCTGGGCGGCCAGCGCCTGGCGGGCCGCCTCGGCCTCGGCCCGGGCGCCGTCGATCTGGCCGGAGAGCGCCGCGGCGGCCGCCTTGACCGACCGCGACTGCATGTAGAAGGCGACGGCGACCAGCAGGCCGACGAGCGCGAAGAGGATGGCGAAGCCAGTCATGGCGTGCTCCGGTGGACGGTGTTCGGGTGGAGGTGTTCGGGTGGGGCTGCCCAGGTGGGTGGTGCCGAGGCGGTCGCTGCCGCGGCCCATTAGGTATCCCAAGATCCGCCGGCAAGGGAAGCGGTAGGATGCCACCCCCAAACATGCGTCGCGTCGCCACCAAGATCTTCCTCACCTTCGCCGTCGCCCTGGCCGCCTTCGGCCTGGTGGCGGCGCTGGCGGTGGTGCGCCTGCAGGACCTCGGCCGCGACCTGAAGCTGCTCACCACCGGCTACTTCCCGCTCGGCCGCATCGCCGCCCAGCTCGAGGTGAAGGACTGGGTCACCTCGCGCGCCCTCGAGGTGCGCGAGCTGGCCCCTGCGGCGCGCCGCGCCTACCTCCCGGTGGTGCGGGCCCACTTCCCGGCGCTGGTGCGCGAGAAGCTGGAGGAGGGGCGCAGGGTGGCCCGCGCCGCCACCGCGCTGGGGCGGGAGGAGGACCAGAAGCTGCTCGAGGAGGTGATCGCCCGCCTCGACACCCTGGGGACCCGCTGGGCCCAGTACGACGCCGCCGCCAACGCCCTGCTCGACCTGCTGGAGAAGGGGGGCGCCCCCGAGGCGCTCGAGGCGCGCGCCGCCGAGACCCGGCAGCTGGAGAAGTCGCTCACCCTCGACGTCAAGCTGCTGCAGGCCCAGCTGGAGAGCCGCATCGCCGACCAGGTGCACGCCGCCGAGGCGGCCGAGTCGCGGACCGTGGTGCTGATCATCCTCTACTCGGCCATCGCCCTGATGGTCGGGGTGGGGGCGGCGCTGATCGCGCGGCGGCTGCTGGCCCCCATCGAGCGGCTCACCGAGGGGGTCAAGGCGGTGGCGGCCGGCGACCTGACGCGGCAGGTGGCGGTCGCGGGGCAGGACGAGATCGCCCTGCTGGCCCGCGAGTTCAACGCCATGGCCACCTCGCTCGACACCCAGCGCACCGAGCTGCGGCGGGCCGAGCGGCTGGCGGCGGTGGGGCGGATCTCGGCGCAGATCACCCACGAGGTGCGCAACCCGCTCAACGCCATCGGCCTCAACGCCGAGCTGCTGGCCGAGAACCTCGAGGCGCTCCCCGGGGTGGCTCCCGAGGCCCGCGCCCTCTGCGCCGCCATCTCGGCCGAGGTCGACCGGCTCAACGCCCTCACCGAGGAGTACCTGCGCTTCGCCCGGGCCCCGCGCTCGCCGGCCGGGCGCCAGGAGCTCTCGGAGCTGGCCGGCTCGCTGCTCGACTTCCTGGCGCCCGAGCTGGCCGCGGCCGGCATCGAGGTTCGGCGCGAGCTGCCGGTCGGGCTGCCGGCCGTCCGCGGCGACGAGGCCCGGCTGCGGGCGGTGCTGCTCAACCTGGTGCGCAACGCCCGCGAGGCGATGCCGGGCGGCGGCGCGCTCACCGTCTCGGCGCGGCGGTTGGGCGACGGCGTCGAGCTGAGCGTGGCCGACACCGGCTCGGGCATCTCCCCCGAGGCCCTGCCGCGCCTCTTCGACCCCTTCTACTCGACCAAGGAGCGCGGCACCGGGCTCGGGCTCGCCTTCGTGCAGGAGGTGGTGCAGGAGCACGGCGGCACGGTCCGCTGCGACGGGGCCCCGGGCCAGGGGGCCCGCTTCACCATCGCCCTGCCGGCCGCCCCCGACGAGAAGCCCACCACCGCCACCGCCACCGCCCCCGCCACCGCCACCAGCACCAGCACCGACAACAGCACCAGCACCAGCACCAGCGCCTCTGCCGCGGAGGCGGTGACCCCATGACCAGCCGCAGAGTCCAGCGCACCCGCCCCACCGCCTCGCGCCCCACCCCGCGCCGCCGCACCGCCCCGCTCGCCGCCCTCGACGGCGGCAGCTGGGGCCGGCTGCAGCGGGCCGAGCTCCCCAACGGCCTGCGGGTGCTGACCGCCGCCGCCCCCGGGCTCCACTCGGCCATGGTCGGGCTCTACGTGCGGGCCGGCTCGCGCCACGAGTCGCCGGGCGTCAACGGCGTCTCGCACTTCCTCGAGCACCTGCTCTTCCGCGGCTCGGAGGGCTGGCCCGACTCGGTGGCCATGAACGCCGCCATCGAGAGCGCCGGCGGCAACCTGAACGGCGTCACCGCCCGCGACCACGGCTGCTACTACACGCCGCTCCACCCGACCGAGCTCGGCACCGGCCTCTCGGTGCTCGGCGACCTGGTTCGCCGCCCGCTGCTCAAGGAGATCGAGGTGGAGCGCGAGGTGATCCTCGAGGAGATCCTCGACGAGGTCGACGCCGACGGGCGCGACATCGACCCGGACAACCTGGTCAAGCGCATGGTCTTTGGCGACCACCCGCTGGCCCGCAAGATCGGCGGCACCCCGGCCACCGTCCGCGCCCTGACCCGCCGCCAGGCCCGCGCCCACCTCGACCGCTTCTACACCGGCGAGAACCTGGTGCTGGCGGTGGCCGGCCCGGTGCGCCACGCCGAGGTGCTGGAGCTGGCCCACCGCCACCTCGGGGCGCTGCCGCGCGGCACCCGGTCGGTCGATCGCCCGCCGCCGCCCTGGCCGGAGGGGCCGCTGCTGGAGCTGAAGGACCACGACGACGCCCAGGCCGAGTTCACGCTCGCCTTCCCCTGCCCGCCCGAGGGCCACCCCGACTACCCGGCCTTCCTGCTGATGCGCCGGGTCCTCGACGACGGCCTCTCCTCGCGCCTGCCCTTCGAGGTGGTGGAGAAGCGCGGGCTGGCCTACTCGCTCCACTGCGGCCTCGACACCTTCTCCGACGCCGGCATGCTGGTGGTCGACGGCGCCTGCTCGCCGCGCAAGCTGGGGCGGGTGCTGGAGCGGATCCTGCTGGTGCTGGGGGAGCTGGCGGAGCGGCCGGTCGGCGAGGCCGAGCTGCTGCGGGTGCAGCGCCGCCACCGGATGATGCTCGCCTTCTCGCTCGACAGCCCGGCCGACCTGGTCGGCTGGTACGGAGCCGGCGAGACCCTCTCGGCGCCGGAGAGCTTCGAGGCCCGCTGCCGCCGCGTCGAGGCGGTCACGCCGGCCTCCCTGCAGCGTGTCGCCGCCGCCACGTTCCGCCGGACTCGCCTTGCAGGTGTGGTGGTTGGGCGTGCCGGGGCCCGCGAGCGCAAGGCGGTCGAGCGGCTGCTGGTGCGCGGTCCGCTCCCGGCCTGACCCACCCTGCGCGGGAGCGTCAATTGGCGCACACCCGCGCCTTTTCACGCACCCCGAGTCGGGCTCATGACTTTCTGTGCAATTGCCCTACACTGCGTCCTGTCGTTTACGCAGCGTCCGGGGGGATTCACGTGGCACTCCAGTGGTCCAGCGCGCTCATGATCGGGGTCCCTGACCTCGACGCCCAGCACCGCGAGCTCTTCGCGCGCGTCGACCGGCTGCTCGACGCCATGCTCCACGGCGAGCGGTCCGAGGCGGAGCAGCTGGCCGCCTTCCTGCGCGAGCACGTGGTGCTCCACTTCGCCGCCGAGGAGCAGCTGATGCGCGACCTCAACTACCCCGGGGCCGCGGAACACACCGCCGAGCACCAGGCCTTCGCCGCCTCCATCATCGAGATCGACGCCGCCATGCGCACCCGCGGCGCCACCGCCGAGCTGGTGCTGCGGCTGGAGCGCGAGGTGGTGGCCTGGCTGCGCGACCACGTCTACGTGGCCGACGTGGCGCTCGGCGCCCACGTGACCGCCTCGCTCGGCGCCAACTACGCCTGGGCGTGATATATTGCTCCCCCCTCGAGGGGAGGCTCACGAGGCATGGACGTCCGCATCAAGATCAGCTGGGACAAGTCGCTCGAGACCGGTGACCCGGAGATCGACGACCAGCACCGCGAGCTCTTCCGGCGCATCGACCAGCTGCTGGCCGCCACCCGCGACCGGCGCGCCCGCACCGAGGTGGGGCGGCTGCTCACCTTCCTCGGCGACTACGTGGTGATCCACTTCAACGCCGAGGAGCAGCTCATGGTGGCGGCCAACTACCCCGAGCTGGAGGCGCACCGCCACGAGCACCAGCGGTTCGTCGAGGAGTACGCCAGGATCTTCGAGGAGTACCGGGCCGATGGACCGGGGCCGGTCTTCGTCATCAAGTTCGGCAACCGCGTGACCGGCTGGCTCTGCGAGCACATCTGCCGCACCGACCGGCGCTTCGTCGATCACCTGAACCGGCTGGGCGACGCGCCGCAGTAGAAGGCGCGGTCGTCGGCCCGGACAGCACCCGGCGGCGCGGTCAGTACCCGGCGGCGCGGTTCCCGGCGCGGGCCAGCAGGCCGCGCAGCGCCTCGGCGGCGTCGGCGCCACCCGCCACCACGCCGCCCGGGGCGTCGCGCAGCGGCACCGGCAGCTCGGCGCTCTGCGGGCCGCAGACCACCACGGGGAGCTGCAGGCCGCGCGTCAGCTCGTCGAGCAGCCCCTCGCCGTCGACCGGCAGGAGCACCAGCGCCCCGACCGCGCCGGCGCCGAAGGGGCGCCAGAGCGGCCGCTGCTCCGGATCGCCCGGCAGCTCCACCAGGTCGATGCGCACCCCCTCGCCGAGCGTCAGCCGGCCGAGCGTGCCGAAGCCGCTGGCCTCGCTGGCCATCGACTCGTAGCCGGGGAGCGTGGCGAAGCGGGCCAGCGCCGCCCGGCGCGAGAGCGGGCCGCCGCCGGCCACCACCACCTTGCCGATGGTGCGGCTCCCCGAGGCCCGGCCGCGGGCCACCCGGGTCTTGAGCGCGTGCAGCTCGTGCGGCGCCAGCAGGGCGGCCTGCGGCGGCGTGGCCGGCGCGGCCGGGGCGAGCCGGGCGTAGCCGTGCTCCAGCAGCGCCAGCAGGGCGCGGGCCGCCTCGAGGTCGGAGGCGGGGCAGCGATCGATGAGCTCGGCGACGAGGCAGGGGGTGGCGAGCGCCGCCACCACCTGCGCGGTGACCGGGTGGAGGCCGACCGGGATCTCTTCGCCGCCGATCGCCAGCTCGATCAGCTCGCGGGGCGGCGGCAGGGTCGGCAGCAGCCGCGCCAGCTCGTCGGCCTGGCGCATGCCCTCGAGCAGCAGGTCGTCGAGCCGGCGGGTGATCCGCTCGTCGCCGGGCGGGTCCCCGGGGGTGAAGGCGAACTGCCCCTCGTGGCGGGTGAGCAGCCGCCAGAGCGCCTTCTCGGCCCCGGCCTGGCCGAAGCGGGCGTCGACCACCCGGCCCTCCCGGAGCGAGACCTCGGCCTTCTCGCCGGCGCGCTCCACGGTGAGCAGGCCGGAGCGGCGGTTGACCGAGAGGATCTGCAGCAGGTCGGTGAGCGGGATCTGGGCGAGGTTGCCCTCGAGGTCAGAGGCGACGCCGACGGCGCGCGAGGCCTCGGCGCGGCGGAAGAGCTGCTCGACCCGCAGCAGCACCTCGTCGAGCCGCAGCGGCTTGCGCAGCCAGGTGCCGAGCCGGGTCCGCTCCTCGTCCTCGCCCTCGCCGGTGAGCAGCACCGGGATCCGCTCGGTGCGCGGGTTGGTGCGCAGGATGCGGATGAAGGTGCTGGGGTCGAGCAGCGGGGCCTTCTCGTCGAGGATGATCAGGTCGGGGAAGCGCAGGATGGCCAGCTGCAGGGCGCGCGAACCGTCGCGGGCCCCGTGGACCTGGTAGCCGCGCTGGCGCAGCGGCGCCGAGAGCAGCCGCAGCGTCTCGGGGTCGGGGTCGGCGATCAGGATCTTGCGGGCGGCGGCCATGGGCGATCCGGTCAGAGGGGCTGCAGGTCGTAGAGCGCCTGAAGGTGCTGCACCAGCAGGTCGACGAGCGGGGCGTCGGAGGTCTGGAAGGCGCGGCCGTGGACGTTGCCGAGCCAGGCGTAGCCGCCCTGCTCGGAGAGGTAGAGCAGGAACTGGTGGCCGGCCAGCCGCTTGTCGCCGTCGAGCCAGACGTCGGTCACCTGGGCGTGCGGGGTGGCGGGCGCGGCGCCGCCGCGCGGGCCGAGCAGGTAGGCGTGGGCCGAGAGGTCGCCGGCGCGCCCCACCGCCTCGCCGGCCGGCAGCGCCGCCCGCAGCGGGGCCCGGGCCAGCCCGGGGCCGCCCACGTAGACCAGCCCGCGGGCGCGCGGATCGCGGGAGAGCTCGCGGGCCACCTCGCGCTGGATGCCGGCGAAGGCCTCGTCGTCGGCGGGGAGCCGGGCCGAGGGGCTGGTGTCGGGGATGCGGCCGGCCCCGGCGATGAGCAGGTCGCAGAGCTCCCAGAAGTCGGTGCGGCCGTAGTCGGCCAGCTGGAGCCGGCGCACCAGCGAGCCCTGCTGGGCCTCGACGCGGCGGCGGGCCCAGTGGAGCAGCTCGTCGAAGTCCTCGCCGTCGCGCGGGAAGGCGGCGGCCCCGAAGCTGACCAGCACCGGGGCCTGCTCCTCCAGCTTCTTGATCGAGGCCTCGCCGCGGATCTCCTCGGCGGCGCGCCGGACGAAGAGCTGGGCGCCGAAGGAGTCGGTCTCGGGGAGCAGCAGGTAGTACTCGGACTCGGAGACCTTGGCGAGGATGTCGGCGTCGCGGATGACGCGGCTGACGGCGCCGACGAGATCGCGCATCGCCTTGCGGTAGAGGTCGCGGCCGCCGGTGCGGCGCAGCTGGTCGACGTTGTCGATGGCGATGATCACCAGCGAGAAGGCGCGGGTGTAGCGGCGCGCCTTGTAGAACTCCTTGCCGGCGTAGTCGACGAAGTAGGCGAGGTTGTAGGCGCCGGTCTCGCGGTCGCGCAGGCCGATCCGCTCCAGGGCCTGGTAGCGGCGGGCGTTGCG
>JANMRY010000052.1:0-31639 GCA_031388695.1 Anaeromyxobacter sp.
CACTGGCCGGGCCCCCGGGGGACGAAGGCGAGCCAGCCGGCCCGGTCGGTCAGCCCGGTGGCCCAGGGCTTCCGCTGGTCGCTCGGCGAGTAGACCTCGAAGCGTGCCAGCGCCACCGGAGCACCGTCCGACTGGTAGACCCGGAGCGCCACGGCCTCGCCGCGGACCACCTCGTAGAGGGTCTCGTGAGCCGACGCGGGCGAGGCCAGCAGCGCGGCAACGGCGAGGAGTTGGAGTCGCAGGGGGCCCCCGGGCGAGGATGCGGTAGCACGAAGCTCTCTCTCGTATTACCGAACGCCCCCGGAAAAGGGAAGGCCGCGAACCCCGGGGGGCTCGCGGCCTTCATCGCATCGCTGATGGTCGGCCGGGCTACTGCTTGGCGAAGCGGACCTTGGCGTCGCGGATGCAGCCGTCCTTGGCCTCGCCGGCCAGCACGTCGCACTTCTCCTTGGCGACGGCGTAGTCGGCGTCACCCTTGTCGACGGCCGCGTCGTGGCGAGCCTCGGTCTTGGTGGCGGCCGCCTGGGCGTTGGCGTCCTGGGTCGCCTCCCTGGCCTTGGTGTTGGCCTTGTTGGACTCCAACGCGGTCTTGGCATCGGCCAAGGCGCGGACCTTGGCCGCCTTCGCCTCCTTCACGCAGACATCCTTGTCGTTGCCGGCCTTGTCATCGCACCGCTCCGCGGCCACGGCGTACTCCGCTTCGGCCTTGGCCTCCCGCACGGCGCTGCTGTTCTTCGCCGACGGCTTGTAGGCGGCGGCGAGCTCCGCCTTGGCGACCTTGGCCTTCCCCTTGGCCTCGGCGAGGCAGATGTCCTTGGCATTGCCGGAGAGGGAGTCGCAGGCGCCCTTGGCGACCTTCAGGTCGGCCTCGATGCGGGTCTCCTGCGCCTCGTTCTGCGCCTTGGTGTGTCCCTCGGCCACGGCCACCGAGCCGGCTGCGAGCCCTGCCGCCATCATCACGAACTTGATCTTGAGATTCATCCTGAGGTTCCCCTGTCATGCGTGGTTGGACATCGGCTGACCCTTGGAAGCGATCAGGTCCAACCCCGGGGATGCACGGTCCGTTCCGCCCCCGCGGGCCATGCAACCTGCCGCCGTCACGGGATCTCGTCGGCCCGACAGGGTCTGTCGGCCGCCGTCCGGTCACGGGCCGCGAACGTTCGCCCCCGTTGGCGCGCAACAGTTCTTCACGTCGCCGAAGCGCCCCCTTCGGATGGCGGCCGCATCCTCTCCTCGTCCCGCATGGCGCGGGACGCAAGGAGAGTCACGATGAACACCGTCGTCACCGCCGTCCTCGTCACCCTGTCGATCCTCGCGGCGCTGCGGCTGCTGCGCGCCGTCGCCTTCCGCCGCCACCTGCGCCGCCACGGGCGCACCTTCATGGCCCGCCGCCTGCTGCGACGCCTCGACGCCACCCCCGAGCAGGAGCGGATCTTCCTCGAGGAGCTCGAGGCGCTGCGCGGCACGCTGCACGGCCTGGGCGAGGGGGTCTTCGCCTCCCGCCTCGAGCTGGCCAGGGCGGTGGAGGCCGAGGCGCTCGACGCCGCGGCGGTCGAGGCCCTCTTCGCCCCCTCGCTGGAGCGGCTCGAACAGGCCCGCGCCAGGACCACCGCGGCCCTGGGCCGCTTCCACGCCGCGCTCGCCCCGGCGCAGCGGCTCCAGCTCGCCACCATGCTCCGGAGCCCGGCCGGCCTCCGTGGTTACCGCCACGGCCACTGCTGATCCACTGCTGAACCACCGCTGAACCACTGCCAACAAGGAGAAGCACCATGAAGCCGACGCTGAAGAAGTCCCTGTCGCTCGCCGCCGTCCTCACCCTCGCCGTCGTCGCCCTCGGCGCCACCGGCTGTGGCCGTCACCACCGGCCCGATCCGGCCCGCTTGGAGAGGATGGTCACCCGCCAGGTCGACGACGCCCTCGACGACCTGAAGGCCACGCCGGAGCAGCGCCAGAAGATCGGTGCCGTGAAGGACCGGCTGCTGGCCAGCGGCAAGGCCATGCACGGTGACCGCCAGGCCACCGTGAAGGAGGCGCTCGGCCTCTGGGAGGCGCAGGGCTTCGACCGCGCCCGCGCCCTCTCGCTGGTCGACGCCCGCATCGACGCCATGCGCGCCATGGCCCACCAGGCGGTCGACGCCGCCGCCGAGGTCCACGCCACGCTGACGCCGGAGCAGCGGGCCGAGGTGAGCAAGAAGCTGCGCCGCCACCTCGACGACTGACGCGGCCCTGGGCCTTCGGAGCGGTAGGATGGCGTCCGTGAAGCCAGAACCCGCTCTCCAGGCCCTGCTGGTCGAGGACGACGCCCGCCTCGCGGCGCTGACCCGCGAGTACCTCGGCGGCCACGGCGTGGCCGTCGAGGTGGTCTCCGACGGGAAGCGCGGGCTCGCCGAGGCGCTGCGCGGCGGCTGGGACGTGGTGCTCCTCGACCTGATGCTCCCCGGCCTCCCCGGGCTGGAGGTCTGCCGGGAGCTGCGGGCGAGGAGCGACGTCCCCATCATCGTGCTGACCGCCCGAGGCGAGGAGGCCGACCGGGTCATGGGGCTGGAGCTGGGGGCCGACGACTACCTGGCCAAGCCCTTCAGCCCGCGCGAGCTCCTGGCCCGCATCCGGGCCGTCACCCGCCGCGCCAAGGGGCGCGCCGGCCCGGTGCTCAAGCCGGTCGAGGTCGGACCGCTCCGCATCGACCCCTCGGCACGGAGCGTGACGCTCTCGGGCCGGAGCGTCGACCTGACCGCCTACGAGTTCGCCCTGCTCCACGCCCTGGCCGAGCGGGCCGGGCGCATCCTCTCGCGCGAACAGCTCATGGAGTTCGCCCGCGGCAGCGCCGAGGACGCCTTCGACCGCTCCGTCGACGTCCACGTCTCCCGGCTGCGCCAGAAGCTGGGCGACGACCCGAGGCGCCCCCGGCTCATCAAGACGGTGCGCGGCGCCGGCTACGTGCTGTCGGGCGAGGAGGCCACGTGAGATTCCTCCACCGCGCGCCCCGGCGGCGACCCGGCCACGGCCGCTTCTTCTGGCGCGTCTACCTGAACGGGCTGCTGCTGCTGGTGCTGGTGGCCGGGGCGGTGGTGGCGGTCGGCGCGCTGATGGGGCCGCAGGGGCCGCCGCTGCGACCCGAGCGGATCGTCGAGTACGCGGCGGCCCAGACCGCCGAGGCGCTCCACGAGCCGGCCCGGCTCCACGCCATCCTGCGCCGCGCCCACGAAGCCTTCGGCATCGAGGTGGCGGTCTTCGACGGCGACCGGCTGGTGGCCAGCAACGTCGAGCCCCCGCCCCCGCCCCTCCCCGATGCCGAGCGCTCCCGGCTCCAGGCCGGCGCCGCCATCCGGCTCCCGGGCCGGGGCTGGGCCTACGCCGCGCCGCTGGCCGGAGCCCCGGGCGCCTACGCGGTGCTGACCGGCGGCTGGCGCCCCTTCCAGGCCACCCGCATCGCCCTGGTGATCGGCGCGGTGCTGCTGGCGCTGGCCATCGCCTCGGTGCCGCTGGCGCGCGGGGTGACCGCCCCGCTGGAGCGGCTCACCGCCGCGGCGCGCCGGCTCGGCGAGGGGGACCTCGCGGCGCGGGCCGGCCTCTGCGGCGGCGGCGAGGTGGGCGACCTGGGGCGGGCCTTCGACGAGATGGCCGGCCGGCTGGAGCGGCTGGTCCGGGCCGAGCGCGAGCTGCTGGCCAACGTCTCGCACGAGCTGCGCACGCCGCTGGCGCGCATCCGGGTGGCGCTGGAGCTGGCGGCCGAGGGGGACCAGGCCCGGGCCCGCCGCTACCTCGGCGAGATCGACGCCGACCTCTCCGAGCTGGAGCGGATGGTCTCCGACGTGCTCCAGGCGGCGCGGCTCGACCAGGCCGGCGGCGACCTGCCGCTGCGGCGCCAGCCGGTCGACCTGGCGGCGCTGCTGGCCGAGGCGGCGGCCCGCTTCCGCGAGGCGCGCCCGGGGCGGGTCCTGGCGCTGCGCGGGGCCGCTGCGGGGACGGCGCTCGACGCCGACCCGGCCCTGCTGCGCCGCGCCCTCGACAACCTGCTCGACAACGCCGCCAAGTACTCGGGCGGTGAGACGGCAGTGGCGCTCGAGGCCCGGCGCGACGGCGGGGCGGTGGTCATCGAGGTGCGCGACCGCGGCATCGGCATCGAGCCGGCCGACCTGCCCCGTCTCTTCACCCCCTTCTTCCGCACCGACCGGAGCCGCACCCGCGCCACCGGCGGGGTCGGGCTCGGGTTGGCGCTGGCGAGAAGGATCGTCGAGGCCCACCGTGGCGCCATCGAGGTGGAGAGCGTCCCCGACCAGGGGACCACCTTCCGGATCAGGCTGCCGGTGCTGGCGGCCTGAGCGTCGCCAGGCCCGTCAGCGCGCCGCCCCGTAGATCTCGCGGATCAGTGGCCCGAACTTCTGCTCGATGGTCTTGCGACGGACCTTCATGGTGGCGGTGACCTCGTTGTCGTCGTGGTCGAGCTCCTTGTCGAGGAGCCTGAAGGCCTTGACCTGCTCCACCGGCGAGAGCCTGTCGTTGATGCGCGAGACCTCCGCCGACACCAGCTCCAGCACCTCGGGGCACTGGGCCAGGCTCCTGAAGTTGGTGTAGGCGATGCGCCGCTGGGTGGCCCACTCGCCGACGTTCTCGAAGTCGATCTGCAGCAGCGCGGCCAGGAACTTCTCGCCGTCGCCCAACACCACCGCCTCCTTCACGTAGGGCGAGACCTTGAGGGCGTTCTCCACCAGCGAGGGGGAGACGTTCTTGCCGCCGGCGGTGACGAAGATGGCCTTCTTGCGATCGACGATGCGCAGCTGGCCGTCGGGGTCGAGGGCGGCCACGTCGCCGCTCTGTAGCCAGCCGTCGCGGATGGTCTCGGCGGTCGCCTCGACGTTCTTGTAGTAGCCGAGGAAGACCCCGGGCCCCCTCATGAGCAGCTCCCCGTCGGTGGCGATGCGGTACTCCAGCCCGGGGATGGCCACGCCGACGGTGCCGGGGCGGAGCTGCCCGGCACGCTGCACGAAGGCGAACCCGGTGCACTCGGTCATGCCGTAGCCCTCGTGGATCCGGACGCCGAGGGCGTGGAAGAACCAGAGCACCTCGGGGGAGATGGCGGCCGCCGCCGTGTAGCTGAGCCGGGTGCGGCGCAGGCCGATGTAGTTCTGCAGGGCCCTCCCCAGCAGCAGCCAACCGAGCCAGCGCCGGGCCTTCCAGGCCGTGCCGACGGTGCCACCGGAGAGCTCGACCTCGGCGCAGCGCCGGCCGTGGCCGAGGGCGCGCTCGAAGAGCCAGCGCCGCCAGCGGGGCGCCTCCTGCATCTTCACCAGGATCGAGGCCTGGAGCTTCTCCCAGATGCGCGGCACGCCGAGGAAGACAGTCGGTGCGATCTCCCGGAGGTCCTCCTGGATGGTGCGGACGCTCTCGGCGAAGTTGACGGTCATCCCCAGCCAGAGCGGCAGGAAGACCGAGAGGATCTGCTCGGCCACGTGGCAGAGCGGCAGGTAGGAGACCACCTCGTCGCCGGCCCGGATGCCGGTGGCCTCGGCCGCGGCCCGGGCCTGGGCGAGGACGTTGCGGTGGGAGATCATCGCCCCCTTGGGGAACCCGGTGGTCCCCGAGGTGTAGATGAGGAAGGCGACCGCCTCGGGATCGGTGGCGTCGACCAGCGCGTCGAAGCGCTCCGGCGCGGCCTCCTCGCTGGCCTTGCCGAGCGCCTCGAGGGCCTCGAAGGAGAGCAGGCGCGGATCGGTGTAGCGCCGCAGGCCCCGCTCGTCGGCCACGATGATCCGCTCCAGCAGCGGCAGCTGGGCCGAGACCTCCAGCACCTTGTCGACCTGCTCCTGGTCCTCGCAGACCACGAAGCGGGCCTCGGAGTGGGCGATGACGTAGCCGACCTCGTTGGCCGGGCTGGTCGGGTAGACCCCCACCCCCACCGCCGAGCCGCACATGGCCGCCAGCTCGGCCCAGACCCACTCGCGGCGGTTCTCCGAGAGGATGGCCACCTTGTCGCCGGGCTTCATCCCCAACGCCGTGAGGCCGAGGCAGGCCCGCCGGACGTGGCGCAGGTAGCCGCGCCAGCTGACCCGCTGCCAGATGCCATGCTCCTTCTCGCGCAGGGCCACGCCCTGCGGGGCGACCCGGGCCCGCTCACGGAGCAACCGCGGGAGCGTGTCGGTCACGAGAGCCACCGCTTCCTGCGCTTGTAGTGCTTCACCTCGCGGTAGCTCTTGCGCCCGACGCCGCGGCGCCCCAGGTAGAACTCCTGCACGTCCCGGTCGCGCTGGAGCTGCTCGACCGGGCCGTCGAGCACCACCTTGCCGTTCTCCATGATGTAGGCGTGGCTGGCCACCTCGAGCGCCATGCGGGCGTTCTGCTCCACCAGCAGGATGGTGGTCCCCTCCTCGCGGTTGATGGTCCGGATGATCGCGAAGATCTCCTCGACCAGCAGCGGCGAGAGCCCCAGCGAGGGCTCGTCGAGGAGCATCAGGTCGGGCCGGGCCACCAGCGCCCGCCCGATGGCCAGCATCTGCTGCTCGCCGCCCGAGAGGTAGCCGCCCAGCTGCTTGCGCCGCTCCTTGAGCCGCGGGAAGTAGCGGAAGACCCGCTGGTAGTCCTCGCCGGGTGAGCCGCCACCGCGCCGGGCGTAGGTGGCGCAGGCGAGGTTCTCCTCGACGGTCAGCTCCTCGAAGACGTGGCGCCCCTCGCGGACCTGGAAGAGGCCGCGCCGGGCGATCTGGTGGGGGAGCAGCCCAGCCAGGTCCTGCCCCCGGTAGAGGACGGCGCCGGCCTCGATGGCGCCGTTCTCCAGCGGGAGCAGCCCGGAGATGGCCTTGAGCGTGGTGGTCTTGCCGGCGCCGTTCGACCCGAGCAGGGCGACGATGCGCCCCTCGGGGACCTGGAGGGAGAGCCCCTTCAGCACCTGGACGGTGTGGTGATAGACCACCTCCAGGTTGTTGACGGTGAGGAGCGGCGCCGGGTCGTTCACTTGAGGTAGATCCAGTCGCTGGCCGGCTCGAAGATCCCCTTGGCCACGTTGGCCCGGTAGACGCGGCCGACCGCCGCCTTGTTGTCGACGAAGGTGACCTTGCCGGTGATCCCCTGGGTGTCCCAGTCCTTGATGGTGGCCAACGCCGCCATCAGGTTGTCGCCGGTGACCGGCTTGCCGGCGGCCACGGTGCGGCGCAGCGCCTCGACGAAGACCATCCCGGTGAACCAGCCCTGGATGTAGGAGTTGGGCCGGTACTTGGCCTCGGCCGGGTGGACCCGCTCGTTGTACTTGCGCATGGCCACCATGGCCGGCGTCTCCTCGTAGTAGTAGCCGTACGGGTTGACGCCCATGTAGCCCTCGGCGTCCTCGCCGAGCTTCTCGATGATCCCCTTGTCCATCGACCAGAAGGTGCTCATGAAGGTGGTCTTGAGGCCGTGGTCACGGGCCGCCCGGATCACCTCGGGGACCGGCGCCATCACGAAGCCCTGGAAGATGACGTAGTCGGGCCTGACCTTCTTGAGGTTGAGCACCTCGGTGGTCACATCGACCGCCCCGACCTTGGCCACGACCTCGGCGACCACGTCGATGCCGAGCTCCCCTGCGCGCTTCTTGCCCCAGGCGATGGGATCCTTGCCGAACTCGGTGTCGGAGTAGAAGAAGGCCACCTTGGGCCGCACCCCCTTGGCCGCGCTCTTGGCGATGTACTGGAGCAGGATGCCGAACTGGTCGGAGTAGGTCGGCCCGGAGACGAAGGAGTACGGGTTGGACTTGGGGTCTGCCAGCTCGCTGGAGAAGGAGGTCGAGCCGTACATGACCTTGTACTTGGAGTTGAGCTCGGGGGCGATGGCCTTCCCCTGCCCCGTCGACTCTCCGTACATGATGGCCGGGTTCTGCTGGGCCATCATCTTCTTGAAGGAGGCGACCGCCTTCTCGGTGTCGTAGCCGGTGTCCTCGAAGAAGTAGGTGAGCTTCTTCCCCTTGACCAGTCCCTGTTCCTGGGCCCAGGCGATCGAGTCGCCCAGGCCGGCGTTGAGCTGCCCCCCGGCGAAGGCGAAGCGCCCGGTGATGGGCTGGCAGGCGCCGATCTTGATCTCCTCCTGGGCCCCAACGGTGGTGGCGGCCGCCGCCAGCAGCGCGGCGATGGTGGACTTCAGGGTCATCGTCATGTTTGGACCTCCTGTGCTGCGGTTCACTTCGGGAACGGCCAGAGCCAGAAGAAGCGACGGACGCGGTTCCAGATCTCGGCGAGCCCGTGGGGCTCGAAGACCAGGAAGCCGACGATCATGCCGCCGAAGACGATGTCCTTCATGGGGGCGAGCCAGCTCATGGCGTCGGGCGAGTAGGCGGTGGCCCCCTGCACCACCGCCCGGAGCCCCTCCGGCACCAGGGTGACGAAGACCGCTCCGAAGATCGTCCCCTTGATGGACCCGAGGCCGCCCACGATGATCATGGCCAGGAACTGGATCGAGAGCGAGAGCGGGAAGCTCTCCGGCGTCACCACCTTGGCGAAGTAGACCCAGAGCCCACCGGCGATCCCGGCGTAGTAGCTGGAGATCATGAAGGCGCTGATCTTGGTTCGGAACAGGTCGATCCCCATCAGCTCGGCGGAGATGTCGCGATCGCGGACCGCGATGAAGGCCCGTCCCACCCGGGTCCGGAAGAGGTTGGCCGCGGCCCATGTGTGGAGCGCGGCCAGGCCGGCCACCAGGAAGTAGACGCGGCGGTCGGTGTCGAACTCGAACCCCCAGAGCCCGGCCGGCGCCACGTTGAGGCCGCGGATCCCCCCGGTCATCCCGGTCCAGTTGTTGAACACCCACTCCAGGATCACCTGGGCGGCCAGGGTGGCGATGGCGAGGTAGAGCCCCTTGATGCGGAGCGACGGAGTCCCCACCAGCGCGCCCGCCAGGCAGGAGGCCAGGCCGCCGACCGGCACCGCCAGCCAGAAGGGGAGTCCCAGGCGAGTTGCGACGATGGCGGTGGCGTAGGCCCCCACCCCGACGAAGGCGGCGTGGCCGAGCGAGATCTGCCCCGTGAAGCCGGTGAGGATGTTGAGGCCGAGCGCGGCGATGGTGAAGATGCCGACCAGGTTGGCCAGGTAGAGCAGGTAGTCGCTGGCCAGGAAGGGAAAGAGCACAACGGCGCCGAGCAGCACCCAGAGCCAGGCCCGCGAGGCCGGGGTACGGAAGAGCGCCTCATCGTCGGCGTAGCTCACCTTGAAGTTGCCGATGATCACGCGGTCACAGTCTCTCGATCTCGCGGGTACCGAAGAGGCCCCAGGGGCGGACCATGAGGATGAGGACCAGGGCGAAGAAGGGGGCCACCTCCTTGATGCCGGCGCCCGGGAAGAGCGGGTCGAGGTAGCCGCCGGCCAGATTCTCCAGCACCCCCATGACCACGCCCCCGACCAGCGCCCCGCCGATCGAGTCGAGCCCGCCCAGGATCACCACCGGGAAGATCCGCAGGCCGACGGCGCCGAGCTGGGGGCTGATGCCGCCGATGACGCCCACCACCACGCCGGCCAGGGCCGCGGTCACCGCGGCCAGCACCCAGGAGAACGAGAAGACCCGGCGGATGTCGATCCCCATGCCGAAGGCGGTGGCCTGGTCGTTGGCGGTGGCGCGCATGGCGGTGCCGGTGCGCGTGAAGCGGAAGAGGGCCGCCAGCAGCACGATGGCCGCCAGGGCGATGAGGAAGGGCCAGGCCTGGCGCGAGGGGAGGATGACCGGCCCCAGCTCGATGGGCTTGCGCGGAAAGATGGCCGGGAAGGAGCGGTACTCGCCGCCCCAGACGACCTGGGCGATCCCCTTGAAGACGGCGCTGAGGCCGATGGTGACCATGATGATGGAGATGGGGCGCTGGCCGAGCATGGGGCGGAGCACCACCCGCTCCACCAGCGCGCCGACGCCCGCCGCCCCGAGCGCGGCCAGCAGCAGGGCCACCGCGAAGGGGAGCTTCGCCACCGCCATGGCGGTCCAGGCGAAGAAGGCCCCGAGCATCATCAGCTCGCCGGTGGCGAAGTTGATGACCCCGGTCGCCTTGTAGACGATGACGAAGCCGATGGCGATGAGGGCGTAGATGCCGCCGGTCACCACGCCGCTCACCGCGATCTGGAGGAACTCATCCACCGGTCAACCTCCGCCCGAGGTGCCGAGGTAGGCCCGCACCACCTCGGGGTTGGCCTGGACCTCGGCCGGGGTCCCGGCGGCGATCTGCTCGCCGAAGGAGAGCACCGTGACCTGGTCGCAGAGGTCCATGACCACGCCCATGTCGTGCTCGATGAGGACCACGGTGACGCCGCGCTCCTCCTGGATGTCGAGGATGAAGCGGGCCATGTCCTCGGTCTCCTCCTCGTTCATCCCGGCGATGGGCTCGTCGAGCAGCAGCAGGCGCGGCCGCATGGCCAGCGCCCGGGCCAACTCGACCCGCTTCTGCAGCCCGTAGGAGAGGCTGGCCACCGAGCGGTTGCGCAGGTGCTCGATCTCGAGGAAGTCGATGATGTCGCGCTCCACCTCCTCGCGCAGCGCCTCCTCCTCGGCGCGGGCTTCGGCGGTGAAGGCCAGCGCGGAGAGCACCCCGGTCTCCAGGTGGCAGTGGGCCCCCAGCTTGATGTTGTCGAGGACCGTCATCCCGGCGAAGAGGGCGATGTTCTGGAAGGTGCGGGCCAGCCCGAGCGCCGGCCGGCGAGCGGCCGGGACCCTGGTGATGTCGCGCCCCTCGAAGACGATTCGGCCGGACTGGGGCCGGTAGAAGCCGGCGATGCAGTTGAGCAGGCTGGTCTTGCCGGCGCCGTTCGGTCCGATGAGGCCGGAGATGGTCCCGCGCCGGACCTGCAGATCGACGCCGGCCAGGGCCCGGACACCGCCGAAGGAGAGCGCCAGCTGCTCGATGGAGAGGACGAGCTCGCTCGCCGGAGGCGAGGTCACCAAAGAGGATGTCTGAGCGTCCTGCAGATCAATCCGCCCTTCAGGGTCACCCGCTGGCTACGGTGACTCGGAGTTACAGGGTCAAGACTCGGCTGGTGTGGAAGTGACGTTGGCACGGGCCGCGCCGGCACCGCAAGGCGTTCCTGATGCGTTCCTGAGGCTTCCTGAGGCTGGCGCTCCGGCGTGACGCGCTGCGCCCAGGGGCGCTCAGCGAAGCTCGACGCCGACCGTCAGCATCCCGGCCTACCCCCCAGCGCCGGCCAGCCGCCGGGCGACCACCGTCCAGACGGCCGGGTCGATCCCGAGGCCGACGTGCGTCGACCAGACCTCGAAATGCCGGACCCGTGGCGTGAACCGGTCGATGCAGGCCGGCCAGGAGACGATCTCGTCGAAGCGGCTGAAGATGGCGGTGACCGGCACCTGCAGTGGCGAGGCGGCGTCGAGCGCGGCGATGCCGCGGGAGATGCGCGCACACTCCTCGAGCCCCCACCTCGGCGCGCCGACGGTGTGGGTCGGGCCGCCCACCGCCGGCGAGCCATAGGTGATCACCTGGGCGACGCTGCCGGGGACCAGCCTGGCGGTCTCGCGGGCGATGGAGCCACCCAGGCTCCAGCCGACCAGGGCGACCGGCCGCCCGCGCTCGGTCGCCAGCGCCGCCACCCGCTCCGCCATGCGCGCCGTGTCGGCCTCCGGCCGGCCCCGGTTGCGCCCCAGCCCCCAGTGGCGAGCGTCGTGCCCGAGCCAGGCCAGGTAGCGTCGCAGCGGCCCCATGCTCGCCTCGGGCGCCTTCCAGCCCGGGATGAGCAGCACCGGCCCGCCGTCGCCGCGCGGCAGCCGGCGCAATGCCGGTGTGGCCAGGCCGAGCCGCGCCAGCTCGACCACCAGCCGCCACTCCTTCCAGAGCCCCAGGCGATCGGGGCTCCCCGCCGGCGGCGCGGCCGGTGGCGAATCGTGCTCGATGGCGCTGCGCATACCCCAGGCTATAACGCTCCCTCCAATGCTTCATTTCTTCCTCACCAGCTCACCCATCTTCGCCGTCGTGGCGCTCGGCTTCACCGCGGCCCGGCTGCGCTGGGTGGCGCCGCAGGGCTTCGTGGCCTTCGCCTCCTACGCCTTCAACCTGGCGCTGCCGGCGTTGATGATCGGCATGCTCTCGCGCCAGCCCTTCGCCCGCTCCTTCGACCCCCGCTTCTTCGCCGCCAACCTCGTCGCTGGCCTGCTGGTCTTCCTCTCGGTGGCGGTGCTGGCGATCACGCTGGGCCGGACCGGGCTCGGCGTGGGCGGCGCCTACGGCCAGGCGGCCATCGGCGGGAACCAGGCCTTCCTCGGCGTGCCGCTCATGCTGGCCATCATCGGCGAGCGGGCCACTGGGCCGATCGCCATGGTGATCCTGGCCGAGGTCGGGCTGCTGATGCCGCTCGGCCTCGCCTTCATGGGGCTCGGCCACCGGCGAGCCGGCGCCGACACCAGGCTCGGTCCGGTGCTGGCCCGTGCCACCCTGCTCAACCCGATCGTGCTCGGGGTCGTCGTCGGTGCCGCGCTCGGCCTGCTCGAGCTGCGCCTGCCTGGACCGATCGACCGGCTCTTCAGCTTCCTCGGAGGCTCGGCCGGACCGGTGGCCCTCTTCGCGCTCGGCGGGACGCTGGCCGGGCAGCGGCTCGGCGCCGGGCTGCGGCCGGCGCTCGGGCTGGTGGCGGCCAAGCTGGTCATCTACCCGGCGCTCGCCTGGCTGCTCCTGCGCGCCGCCGGGCTCGGCCCCGACCTGGTGGCGGCCGGGACGCTGCTGGCCGCCCTGCCGACCGCAGCCTACGCCTTCGTCTTCGCCCAGCGCTTCGAGGCGGCGCCGGAGCGGAGCTCGGCCGCCATCCTGCTCTCGACACTGCTCGGCGCCGTCACCTTCCCGCTGACCGCCTGGCTGGTCCTGCCCTGAGGCTGGAGATCGGGAGCCGGGACGCCCTGTCCGCTTGACAGGATCTTCCTCCGTTCTTTAGGATGCCGTCTCCGTTATGACGGATCTCCTGCCCGCCCAGTCTGCCCCCCACGCGGCCCACCGGGCCGCCCCGCCCGTGCATCGCCCTGCGCTCGACCACCTCGATTGGCTCGAGGGGGAGGCGATCCACGTGCTCCGCGAGGTGGCCGGGCAGTGCGCCAACCCGGTGCTGCTCTTCTCCGGTGGCAAGGACTCGGTCTGCCTGCTGCGCCTGGCCGAGAAGGCCTTCCGCCCGGCCCGCTTCCCCTTCCCGCTGCTCCACGTCGACACCGGCCACAACTACGACGAGGTGGTCGCCTTTCGCGACCGCCGCGCCGCCGAGCTCGGGGAGCGGCTGCTGGTCCGGTCGGTGGAGGCCTCGATCGCCGCGGGCAGGGTGGTGCTCTCCCACTCGATGGAGCCGCGCAACAAGCACCAGTCGGTCACCCTGCTCGACGCCATCGCCGAGTTCGGCTTCGACGCCTGCATCGGCGGCGCCCGCCGCGACGAGGAGAAGGCCCGCGCCAAGGAGAGGGTCTTCTCCTTCCGCGACGAGTTCGGCCAGTGGGACCCGAAGAACCAGCGCCCCGAGCTCTGGAGCCTCTACAACGCCCGGATCCGCAAGGGCGAGAACATCCGCGCCTTCCCCATCTCCAACTGGACCGAGCTCGACGTCTGGCAGTACATCGCCCGCGAGCGGCTCGAGCTCCCCACCATCTACTTCGCCCACCGCCGCCCGGTGGTGCGCCGCGGCGGCGCGCTGGTGCCGGTCACCGCCGTCACCCCGGCCCGGCCCGGCGAGCAGATCGAGGAGATCTCGGTCCGCTTCCGCACCGTCGGCGACATCACCTGCACGGCGCCGGTCGAGTCGACCGCCACAACGCTCGAGGAGATCGTGGCCGAGACCGCCGCCACCACCATCACCGAGCGCGGCGCCACCCGGCTCGACGACCAGACCTCGGACGCCTCGATGGAACAGCGCAAGAAGGAGGGGTACTTCTAGTGAGCGCCGCCGAGAAGCTCTCCGCGCCCCCAGACCACGGCCTGCTGCGCTTCCTCACCTGCGGCTCGGTGGACGACGGCAAGAGCACGCTCATCGGCCGGCTGCTGGTCGACACCCGCTCGGTGCTGGCCGATGCCTACAGCGCCATCGAGCGCACCTCGCGGCGCCGCGGCCTCGACGCCGTCGACCTCTCGCTGCTCACCGACGGCCTCTCCGCCGAGCGCGAGCAGGGGATCACCATCGACGTCGCCTACCGCTACTTCTCCACCGGGACTCGCAAGTACATCATCGCCGATGCTCCCGGCCACGAGCAGTACACCCGCAACATGGTGACCGCCGGTTCGACCGCGCACCTCGCCATCCTGCTGGTCGATGCCCGCAAGGGGGTGCTCACCCAGACCAGGCGCCACGCCTCGATCGCTCACCAGCTCGGCATCCCCCATCTCCTGGTGGCGGTGAACAAGATGGACCTGGTCGGTTGGTCGCAGGAGACCTTCGAGCGCCATCGCGCCGACTTCCTGGCCATCGCGGCCCGCATCGGCATCGACGCCGACCGGATCGACTTCCTCCCCATCTCGGCGCTCACCGGCGACCTGGTGGTGGAGCGCGGCGAGCGGCTCGCCTGGTGGCGCGGCCCGACCCTGCTGGAGTACCTGGAGGGGCTCCCGTCCCCCCACGCCGAGCAGGCCGAGCCCTTCCGCTTCCCGGTCCAGTGGGTCTGCCGGCCGCAGTCCGAGGCCCACCATGACTTCCGCGGTTTCGCCGGGCGGGTCGAGGCCGGGCGCATCGCGGTTGGGGAGGAGCTCCAGGTGCTCCCGTCCGGCCGCACCTCGCGGGTCAAGGCCATCTGGCTGGGCGAGGTCCCCATGCGCGAGACGGTGGGCGACCAGTCGGTGCTGCTGCAGCTCGATGACGAGATCGACGTCTCACGCGGCGACCTGCTGGTTCGCCCCACCGAGGTCCCGCCGCTGGCGGCGCGCCGCGAGCTCGACGCCATGGTCTGCTGGCTCTCGGAGCGGCCGCTCTCCACCGCGCGCCGGTACCTGGTACGCCACACCACCCGCGAGTCGAAGGCCACCTTCACCGGCGTGGCCTGGCGGCTCGACCAGGCCACGCACGATCAGGTGCCGACCGCCGGCCTCGAACTCAACGACCTGGGAAGGGTCACGCTCCGGCTGGCCCAGCCGCTCTCGGCCGATCGCTACGCCGAGGTCCGGGCCACCGGCGCCTTCATCGTCATCGACGAGACGAGCAACGACACCGTGGGCGCGGGGATGATCCTATGAGCGTGGCGCGAGACGAGCTGGCGGCGCTGGCGACTGCACTGGAGGGGCGCCCGCCCACCGAGATCCTGGCGGCCGCCGCGGCCCGCCACCCGGGCCGGCTGGCGCTGGCCTGCAGCTTCGGCGCCGAGGACTGCTTGCTGGTCTGCCTGATCGCCCGGGCCGAGCTGCGCATCGAGATCTTCACGCTCGACACCGGCTACCTCTTCCCGGAGACCTACGCGCTCTGGCGCGAGCTGGAGGCGCGCTACGGAATCACCATCCAGGCCGAGCGCACCGCGCTTCCGACCCCCGACGCCGGCCAGCCGCCGCCCTGGGAGACCGACCCGGACGCCTGCTGCAACGCCCGCAAGGTGTTGCCGCTTCGCGCAGCGCTGGCCCGCTACGAGGGCTGGGTGACCGGCATCCGCCGCGATCAGACGCCGGAGCGGGCCAACGCCAGGGTCATCGAGTGGGACGGCCGCTTCGGCCTGGAGAAGGTCAACCCGCTGGCCGCCTGGAGCGGCGCGCAAATCGAGGAGGCGGTGTCGCGCGGCGGCGTCCCGATCAACTCGCTCCACGCCCGTGGCTACCTCTCGATCGGCTGCGCCCCCTGCACCTCGCCGGTCAAGCCGGGGGAGGACCCGCGCGCAGGCCGCTGGCGCGGCACCGAGAAGAAGGAGTGCGGGCTCCACCTGCCGCCTGGCTCGGCGACGACGGGGCCGGCCCGCGAGGGTTGAGCGGTAGGAGCCACTCGTGCCGGCTCCACCAGGCTGCGCGAAAAGAAGACGGGCGGTGCGGCGCCCACCCAGGATGCCGCACCGCCCCCCTCCCCGCTGCACGGGCGCGAGCGCGCCCGGCCCCCGCTGGCCGGAGGCGCCCTGCCCTTCCCATCAGAAGGCGAGCTGCACCCTCGACAGGAGGACCTTCTCGGCCGCCAGCTGGCTGCAGGACGCAAGGCCGCGCTTGAACTCAGTCTGAGACCACTCCAGCTCCCAGCGGAGCGCGCTGGTGAGCCACCGGTCGACGCCCGCACCCCAGCCGGTCGCCTGCTTCTGCGACATGGTGTTGTCGGTGAACGTGGCGTTGGCGAAGAGCGCCTTGTCCACCGTGAGCTGCTGGTAGCGGGCCTTGACCTTGGGCGATGCCGACGGCGATACGCTGCTTGGAGGCGACGTATTCGCCGAGCAGGCCGGCCGCGCCCCAGTACCAGGTCCCGGCCGCGGAGAGCCGGCTGTGCGCGCCGCTGGCGGAGCCGGGGCTACTTGCCCGGGGTGTAGAGTTGGTCGAAGACGCCGCCGTCGCCGAAGTGGGTCGGCTGCGCCTTGTCCCAGCCGCCGAAGACGGCGTCGATGGTGACCAGCTCCACCTTGATGAAGTTGCCGGCGTACCTGGCCGCCACCTTGGGGTTGCGGGGCCGGTAGTGGTTCTTGGCCGCGATCTCCTGCCCCTCCTCGGTGTAGAGGTACCTGAGGTAGGCCTCGGCCACGGCGCGGGTCCCGTGCCGATCGACGACCGAGTCGACCACCGCCACCGGCGGCTCGGCCAGGATCGAGAGCTTCGGGACCACGATCTCGAGCTCACCCTTGCCGAGCTGCTCCACGGCCAGGAAGGCCTCGTTCTCCCAGGAGAGGAAGACGTCGCCGATCTTTCGCTCCACGAAGGTGGTGGTGGAGCCGCGGGCGCCGGAGTCGAGCACCGGCACGTTGGCGTAGAGCGCCTTGACGAACTCGCGCACCTTGGCCTCGTCACCCTTGAACTTCCGGAGCGCGTGGGCATAGGCCGCCAGGTAGTTCCAGCGGGCCCCGCCCGAGGTCTTCGGGTTTGGGGTGATGACCGCGACGCCCGGCTTGATGAGATCGTCCCAGTCCTTGATCCCCTTGGGGTTCCCCTTGCGGACCAGGAAGACGATGGTCGAGGTGTAGGGGGCGGCGTTGTCGGGGAGCCGCCTCTGCCAGTCGGGCTTGAGCAGCCCGGGCTTGACCAGGGCGTTGACGTCGTAGGCGAGCGCCAGCGTGACCACGTCGGCCTCCAGGCCGTCGACGACCGAGCGGGCCTGCTTGCCGGAGCCGCCGTGGCTCTGCTTCACGGTCACCACCTGTCCGGTCTTCTTCTTCCAGTCCGCAGCGAAGGCCTTGTTGAACTCGTCGTAGAGCTCGCGGGTCGGGTCGTAGGAGACGTTGAGGAGCGTCACCTCCTTGGGGGCGTCTGCGGCGAGGCAGGTATCGGGCGCGCCCAGCGTGGTGAGGACGCCGGCGAGGATGGCTGCGGCGTTGAGGAGGATGCTCTGGACTCGCTTCATGGCTCGGTTCCCTTCGCGCCGGTCCCGATGGACCGACATCCGCTATCACGGACATCAGTCCTACAAGGCGGACGCATGTCCGGTCAAGCGTCTCTTCGTCCGTTATGACGGATTTCGTCCCGGCCCGCCGCTAGAGCTGGCTGGCGGTGAGGGAGTCGTGCTCCAGCTCGCGCCCGGCGAAGACCCGCACCCGCCGAGGCGACAGGTAGACCTGGTCCCCGGGGCTGAGCCCGAGCCCTCGGCTGCGCCCCAGGTCGACCTCGGCCTCGAGCCGCTCCCCGTAGGTGCCGGCGGAGAGCTCCACCCGAACCGCGGCGCCGAGTGGCACCACCCTCAGGACCCGGGCGGGGAAGTTACCCGGCCCGGCGACGCGGCCGATCTCCAGCTCGTGGGGGCGCACGTAGACGTGGGCCGGGGCTCGCGCGCCGCCGTCAGGCGCCGAGAACTCGAGCTCCCCGACGTAGGCCCTTCCGCCGTCGACCCGGCCGCGGAAGACGTTGACCGAGCCGAGGAACCGGATCACGAAGGGGCTGGCCGGCTCCTCGAAGACCTGGGCCGGAGTGCCGACCTGCTCGATGCGCCCGGCGTTCATCAGCACCACCCGGTCGGAGACCTCGAAGGCCTCCTCCTGGTCGTGGGTGACGAAGACGCTGGTCACGTGCAGCTCATCGTGGAGCCGGCGCAGCCAGCGCCGCAGCTCCTGCCGGACCCGGGCATCGAGGGCCCCGAAAGGCTCGTCGAGGAGGAGCACCTTCGGCTGGGTGGCGAGCGCCCGCGCCAGGGCCACCCGCTGCCGCTGGCCGCCGGAGAGCTGGTTCGGGTAGCGCTGGGCCAGCCCCTCGAGCTGCACGAGGGAGAGCAGGTCCCGCACCCGCTCCTTGATCTCGGCGGCCGGGCGCTTGCGGATGGAGAGCGGAAAGGCCACGTTCTCGCCGACCGTCATGTGGCGGAAGAGGGCGTAGTGCTGGAAGACCAGCCCGAAGTTGCGCTCGCGGGCGCCGCGGTCGGTGATCGCCTCGCCGAAGACACGCACCTCGCCGGCGTCGGGCGCCTCGAGGCCGGCCAGGATGCGCAGCAAGGTGGTCTTCCCGCAGCCAGAGGGTCCGAGGAGCGCCGTCAGCTCGCCGCTCGGCAGGGAGAGGTTGACGTCGCGGAGCACGGGATGCGCGCCGAAGGCCTTGCTGAGGCCGGTGATCTCGATGCTCATGGGCCGTTCTCCGACGCCAGCCGCTCCTGGTGCTGCTTCCACTCCATCCACTTCTTGGCGACCAGGGTCACCACGGCGAGGAGGAAGAGCAGCGTGGCCACCGCGAAGGCGGCCCGGAAGGCGTACTCGTTGTAAAGGATCTCGACGTGCAGCGGGAGGGTGTTGGTGAGGCCGCGGATGTGGCCGGAGACCACCGAGACGGCGCCGAACTCGCCCATCGCCCGCGCGTTGCAGAGGATGATGCCGTAGAGCAGGCTCCAGCGGATGTTGGGCAGGGTGACCCGGGTCAGGATCTGCCAGCCGCTCGCCCCCATGACCAGCGCCGCCTCCTCCTCCTCGGTCCCCTGCTGCTGCATGAAGGGGATGAGCTCGCGGGCCACGAACGGGAAGGTGACGAAGACCGTGGCCAGCACGATGCCCGGCACGGCGAAGACGATCTTCACGTCGTGGGCCTGCAGCCATGGGCCGAACCAACCGTGGGCCCCGAACAGGAGCACAACCACCATCCCGGCGATGACCGGCGAGACGCCGAACGGGAGATCGATGAGGGAGAGCAGGAAGGTCTGGCCCCGGTAGCGGAAGCGGGTGATCGACCAGGCGGCGGCCAGGCCGAAGAGGGTGTTGAGCGGCACGGCGATGGCCGCCACCAGCAAGGTGAGCCGGATGGCAGCCAAGGCGTCCGGCTCGGTGACCGCCTTGATCCAGAGGTCGACCCCGCCGCGCAGCGCCTCCCAGAGCACCGCGGCCGCGGGCAGCAGCAGGAAGGCGGTGAGGAAGAGCACCGCCACGCCGATGAGCAGGCGGCGCACCCAGGGCGGATCCTCGTCGGCGCGGCGGAAGTCGCGGCGCGGGGCGGAGGGGGGGGAGGACGAGGTGGCCGCGGACGTTGGGGCGCCGGCCAGGGAGGCGCCCAGCAGCTCGGCTGGCATGGTGTCGTGCCTGGCCGGGGGGTTCATGACGTCGCCACCCCGGTCCGGGTGCGGGTCCAGGCCTGAAGCCGGTTGATGGCGAAGAGCAGCAGGAAGGAGGCCACCAGCATCACCAGGGCCAGGGCGGTGGCCCCCGGGTAGTCGAACTGCTCCAGCCGGGTCATGATCAGGAGCGGCGTGATCTCGGTGCGCAGCGGCATGTTGCCCGAGATGAAGACCACCGAGCCGTACTCGCCGACGGCGCGGGCGAAGGCAAGGGCGAAGCCGGTGATGGCCGCCGGCAGCAGTGTCGGCAGGAGCACCCGAAGGAAAACCTGGCCACGGGAGGCCCCCAGCACCGCGGCGGCCTCCTCGAACTCCGGCTCGGCGTCCTCCAGCACCGGCTGCACGGTGCGCACCACGAAGGGCAGGCCGATGAAGGTGAGGGCGATGACCACGCCGAGCGGAGAGAAGACCGCCTTGATTCCGAGCGGCTCGAGCCACTGGCCGATCCAGCCGTTTCGCGCGTAGACCGCGGTGAGCGCGATGCCGGAGACCGCGGTCGGCAGCGCGAAGGGCAGATCCACCAGGGCGTCGAGCAGCGAGCGGCCGGGGAAGCGGTAGCGGGCCAGCACCCAGGCCACCAGCACGCCGAAGACGGTGTTGGCGGCCGCGGCGATCAGCGAGGCGCCAAAGGAGATCCGGTAGGAGGCGAGCGCCCGTGGGCTGGTGACGAGGTCCCAGAACTGCGGCCAGGTGAGCGAGAGCGTCCGGAGCGCCACCGTGGAGAGCGGGATCAGCACCACCAGCCCAAGGTAGAAGATGGTCACCCCGGTGGAGAGGCCGAAGCCGGGCAGCACGCCGCGCGCGGCGCGCCGGGGAGTCAGACCGCGCACTCCCCCTCCATGGTGTCGGTCCGGTAGGGCTGCGTCTCCCCGAGGTCGACGAGATCATCGGTGGTCAGGGTGTCGACGCCGAGCTGGTCGAGCCCGGCCAGCGCCTGCTTGACCCGCTCGACGGTGACCCGTGCGAAGAAGGCCTGGGCACCCTCCCCCGGCTGCCGCTCGTCGCCGTAGAGCACCACCAGCCGGTCGAGCGCCTCGGTCACGCGCCGCGCCGGGATCTTCCCGGCCAGCCGGCCGAAGCGCGCGCCCGCCGGGCCGACGCCGCCACCCACCAGCAGGAAGTACTGCGGCACCGCCTTGTCGCCGACCTTGCGGGCGCTCCCCTGGAAGCCGAGCGTGGAAACGTGGTGCTGGCTGCAGCCGTTGGGGCAGCCGCTGACGTTGAGGTCGAGGTCTGGGGCCAGCGTGGCCAGCGCCGGGTGGCTGCGCACGTGGGCCGCGAGCACCTGCCCCAGGCCACGCGAGGCGGTCACCGCCAGCCGGCAGCTCTCTGCACCCGGGCAGCTCACCACGTCGGCCGGTCCGCCGGCGCCGTCCAGCCCGAGCCCGGCCGCGGAGAGCCGCAGGTGGAGCGCCGGCACGTCGTCGGCCGAGACCCAGCGCAACAACACGTCCTGGCTCCTGGTGAAGCGGACCGTCCCATCGGCGTAGGCGCGCGACAGCCCAGCCAGCACCGTCAGCTGCGCCGAGGTCAGGTCGCCGAGCGGCACCGTGACGGACACCAGCACGTAGCCGGCCTGCCGCTGCGGGCGGACGTTGCTGGCCCGGAAGGCCTCGAGGGCCCGCGCCGTCGGCTGCAGCACCGGGCGCGGCTCGGGTCGCAGACCTGGTCCGCGCGCCTGCTGGCGGCCGACCTGCGCGGCGATCTCGTCCGGGTCGGGCGGCTGCGGCCGGTAGGCCGGGGGCGGCCCCTCCTCGGGCGGCCGCTCGGGATCGAAGGGGAGCGGCGGCACCCCTTCGGCGCGCACCTCGGCCAGCGCCCGCTCCACCTCGGTGACGAACTTCTCGAAGCCGAGCTTGCGGATCAGGAACTTGAGCCGGTTGGAGGCCCGGTCCTGCCGGTCGCCGAGCCGGTGGAAGACCCGCAGCACTGCCTCGGCGATGCCGAGCAGCTCGCCGGCCGGGAGGAACTCCACGAGCGGCCGCGCCGAGACCGGCAGCGTCGCGGTGCCGCCCCCGACCCGCACCTCGAAGCCACGGCGCCCGTCCTTAAGTCGCGCGAAGAAACCGAGATCGTGGATGGCGGCGGCGGCGTGATCCTCGGCGCAGCCCTCGAAGGCGATCTTGAACTTGCGCGGCAGCGCCGCCGAGAATGGGTGGCGCAGGAAGTGGCGGGTCAGCGCCTCGCCGTAGGGGGTGGTGTCGAAGCGCTCGCTGGCGGAGACGCCGCCGAGCGGGCAGGCGGTGACGTTGCGGACGGTGTTGCCGCAGGCCTCGCGCGAGGTGACCCCGACCTCGGCCAGCCGCTGCAGCGCCGCCTCGGCGCCGCGCCCGGCCACGAAGTGGAGCTGCAGGTTCTGCCGGGTCGAGATGTGGCCGAAGCCGCGGGACCAGCGCTCGGTCACCTCGGCCATCGCCTCGAGCTGGGCTGCCGTCACCACCCCCTGGGGGAGCTTGGTCCGCACCATGTGGAGGTCGCCGACCTGGCGCTGGCTGTAAGTCCCCTGCAGCAGGCGGTAGGCCCGCCACTGGTCGGCGCTGATCTCGCCGCGTTCGAAACGGCCCAGCTGCTCGACGAAGACGTCGAGGTCGCGGGGGTCGGCGAAGCTGGGACGCTCCCGGGTGGTGCCGATGACGCTCATGGTGCTCCTGGATTCAGCCCTGGGCCTGGGAGAGGGCGGTGTGTGAGAGGACGGCGGCAGGCTGATTGGGCCGGTGCGCCAGCGAGACCACCGGCCCGATCACCAGGGTGCCGGGGGCGTGGTGCTCAGGAAGGACGGCCGCCGGCAGGTCGGCCAGCTCACCGACCCAGGTGAAGGCCTCCGGCGTCGATGCGGCGATGACCGCCGCCGCCGGGGTCCGGCCCGACCAGCCGGCGGCCAGCAGCAGCTCCACCATGCGGGCCCGGGTCCCGAGCCCCATGAGGACGACCAGCGTGCTGGCGCCCGGCCGGATCCCCTCCAGCACCGGCCGATAGGCCGACTCGGCGTGGCCCGAGACCACCGTGAAGCCGGCCGACAGGCCGCGGTGGGTGACCGGGATCCCGGCCAGCGCCGGGGCGGCCAGCGCCGAGGAGATGCCCGGGATCACCTCGTGCGGCACACCGGCTACGGCCAGCGCCAGGGTCTCCTCGCCGCCGCGCCCGAAGACGAAGGGGTCGCCGGCCTTGAGCCGGACCACCCGCTTGCCGAGGGCGGCGGCGCTCACCATCATCCGGTGGATGCTCGCCTGCTTGACGCTCGGCCGGCCGGAGCGCTTGCCGACGAAGAAGCAGTGGGCCTTGCGGGCGTGGCGGAGCACCTCGCCGGAGACGAGCGCATCGTAGAGGACCAGGTCCGCCCCCTCGAGCCGGCGCACCGCCTTGAGCGTGAGCAGCCCGGGATCGCCCGGACCGGCCCCGACCAACGAGACGAAGCCGCCCGATGGGGGCGCGTCGTCGGCTGCCACCGCCAGCGCCCGGGGGGCCACGGCGCAGCCATAGAGTTCGTTGAGCGCCAGCAGCAGCCGCGGGCGCCGGTCGGTTAATGGAATCCGGTCGGCGCTCCAGCGGGCCCGGAGCGCCTCGGACCGCTCCACCCAGGCCGAGAGCCGCTCGGGCAGGAGCGCCTCGATCCCCTCGCGCATCAGCCCGGCCAGCGCCGGTGCCCTGCCGGCCGTGGAGATGGCCACCGTGACCCCCTCTCGCCGGATCACGCCGCCGGCGAAGGCCGAGCAGGTGGAGGGCTCGTCGACGGCGTTGACGAAGATGCGGCGGGTCTCGGCGGCGGCCGCCACGGCGCGGTTGACCTCGGGCGTGGCCGCGGCCACCACCAGCCAGGCGCCGTCGAGATCGTCGTCGCGGAACGGGCGTTGCTCCACCCGCACCCCGGTCGCCACGATCTCCGGCCGGACCTCCGGGGCGATCACGGTCAGGTCGGCCCCGGTGCGCGCCAGCCCGGCCAGCTTGCCGGCCGCCACCGGCCCTCCGCCGACCAGCACCACCTTCCGGCCGGCCAGCTTGAGGAAGAGGGGCGCCAGCTCGGGGCTGGTTTCGGCGGGGTCGGTCTGGCGCGGCGGGTTCATGGCGGACGAACATCCTAGATAACGGACGCCGCTCATGTCAACGCGTGCAGATGGAATTCCGCAGAAGCCGATCTATCCCACTTCTTGCGGTGGCGGGCCGCTCCCGGAGGCCCGCCCCGCCGGCCTTGTGATCGGGCACCTCCTCCGTTATACCGGACAGACCGCCATGACCGACCTGCGCGACGGCTTCGTCCCGACCATCGGCAACACCCCCCTGCTCCGGCTGCGGCGGCTCTCCGAGCTGACCGGCTGCGAGATCCTGGGCAAGGCCGAGTTCCTCGAGCCGGGCGGGTCGGTCAAGGACCGGGCCGCGCTGGCCATCGTCCTCGACGCCGAGCGGCGCGGCCTGCTTCGCCCCGGCGGCGTCATCGTCGAGGGGACGGCCGGCAACACCGGCATCGGCCTGACCCTGGTCGGCAACGCCCGCGGCTACCGGACCGTCATCGTCATCCCCGAGACCCAGAGCCAGGAGAAGAAGGACACGCTCCGGCTCGGCGGCGCCACGCTCTACGAGGTGCCGGCCGTCCCCTACAAGAACCCGAACAACTACGTCCACGTGGCGCAGCGGGTGGCCGAGCAGCTGGGCAAGAGCGAGCCGAACGGCGCCATCTGGGCCCAGCAGTTCGACAACGTCGCCAACCGCCAGGGGCACTACGAGACCACCGGGCCGGAGATCTGGCGGCAGACCGGCGGCACGATCGACGGCTTCGTCTCGGCCATCGGCACCGGCGGCACGCTGGCCGGCACCGCCGCGGCGCTGCGGGAGCGGAACCCGGCCATCAAGATCGGCCTGGCCGATCCGCCCGGCGCCGCCATGCACAGCTTCTTCACCACCGGCGAGCTGAAGGCCGAGGGGACCTCGATCACCGAGGGGATCGGCCAGGCCCGCATCACCCGCAACATCGAGGGGCTCAAGGTCGACTTCAGCTGGAAGATCCCCGACAGCGAGACGGTCCAGACCGTCTTCGACCTGGTGGCGCAGGAGGGGCTGGTGCTCGGCAGTTCGTCGGGAATCAACGTGGCCGGCGCGGTCCGGTTGGCGCGCGAGCTCGGGCCGGGCCACACCATCGTCACCATCCTCTGCGACTCGGGGACCCGCTACGCCTCGCGCCTCTTCAACGCCGAGTTCCTCCGCAGCAAGTCGCTCCAGGTCCCGCCCTGGCTGGCCGCCCCGCGCCCGGTCCTGCCGGACGGTGCGCTGGTCAAGGTTCCGGCCTGACGGTGTAGCCTGGGGTCTCGAGCCCCCCCCTTGACCACCCTCGCCCGCAAGGTCCGCCAGCGCCCAGCGAGGCGGCCACCCGTCGCCGGCCGCGGTCACCCTCTGCGCCTTCGTCCGCGGTGGGCGCATGGACGTCCACGCCCACGCCGAGCGGCTCACCGGGCTGGGCCTCACCCCTCCATGGGCCTCTCGCGAGGATGTGATACCCGGGGTCTGCGCGGGGCCGACCCCGCCATGGCCGTAAGCAGGACCTCAAGCCCCGTGGTCGGCGCCGATGAGGTAGCGACCGCAAGGGGCTCCCTGTTAATCTCCCTTGTACGGCACGGTTCCGCCGCACTGCAGCAACTCCGTTCCCCACGGGGGCACCCCCTGACTGACACCACCGCACACGCTCCCGGCACGCCGACCCTGGCGGAGCGCGGCCTCCCTGTCATCATCCAGGGCGGCATGGGGATCGGTGTCTCCAACTGGCGGCTCGCCAACGCCGTCTCGCGGCTCGGCCAGCTCGGCATCGTCTCCGGCGTCGCCCTCGACTCGGTGATGGCGCGCCGGCTCCAGGACGGCGACCCGGGCGGCCACATGCGCCGCGCCATGGCCCACTTCCCCATCCCCAGCGTCGCCGAGGAGGCGCTGGCGCGCCACTTCCGCCCGGGCGGGCGCGCTCCCGGTGAGCCCTACAGGCCGCTCCCCATGTACCAGAGGGAGGTCTCGCTCGGCCGCGACGCCTTCTCGGTCCTCTCCTCCTTCATCGAGGTGACCCTCGCCAAGGAGGGGCATGGCGGGGTGGTCGGCATCAACCTGCTCACCAAGATCCAGATGGGGAACCTGGCCTTCCTCTACGGGGCGCTGCTGGCCGGCGTCGACTACGTGATCATGGGGGCCGGCATCCCGCGCGAGATCCCCGGGGCGCTCGACGCGCTCTCGCAGCATCGGCCGGCCCAGCTGCGGCTCGAGCTCGAGGACGCCGCGCCCGGCCAGGCCGAGTACCTGCGCTTCGATCCGGCCGCCCACTGGAATGGGGCGACCCCGCCGACGCTGGTCCGCCCGCGCTTCCTGCCGATCGTCGCCAGCAACCTGCTCGCCACCATGCTGGTGAAGAAGGCGACCGGGCGCATCGACGGCTTCGTCATCGAGGGGCCGACCGCCGGCGGCCACAACGCCCCGCCCCGCGACCGCGGCGTCTCGCCCGAGACCGGCGAGCCGCTCTACGGCGAGCGCGACGTGGTCGACCTGGCGCAGATCCGCAAGCTCGGCCTGCCCTTCTGGGTGGCCGGCAGCGAGGGGCGCCCGGATCGGCTCCAGGAGGCGCTCAAGGCCGGCGCCGCCGGCATCCAGGTCGGCACCCTCTTCGCGTACGCCGACGAGTCGGGGCTCACCGACGAGATCCGGCACGGCGTGCTCGACAACGTGCGGCGCGGGACCATCCGGATCCGGACCGAGGCCCGCGCCTCGCCGACCGGCTTCCCCTTCAAGCTGGTCTCCTGGGACGGCGATCCGGCCCAGGGCGTGGTCCGCAAGCGGGTCTGCGACCTCGGCTACCTGCGCGACGCCTACGGGCGCGGCGACCAGGGGATCGGCTACCGCTGCGCCTCGGAGCCTGAGGAGCAGTTCGTGGCCAAGGGGGGCGACGCCGCGGAGACCCCGGGGCGCCAGTGCCTCTGCAACGCCCTGCTCGCCACCATCGGGCTCGGGCAGCTGCGCGAGGGCGGCGCGGTGGAGCCGCCGCTGCTCACCAGCGGCGACGAGGTGCTCAACCTGTCGACCTTCCTGGCCGGCCGCACCAGCTACACCGCCGCCGACGTGGTCCGCTACCTGCTGGGCGGCGCTCCGGCCTGAGCGGGGGCGGCGCCATCAACCGTCGGTGAAGCCGGCCGGCGGGATTCCGAGGGCCTGGACCAGCCGCGCCCAGTAGTTGACCTGCGCGGCGGTGGCGGCCAGCACCACGATCTCGCGCTCGCTGAAGCTCCCCCGCAGCTCGGCCACGAAGCCGGCCGGGAAGCGGAGCGGCGTCTGCGAGGCGAGCCGGGCGTAGCGGATGGCGGTCCGCTCCAGCGCGCCCAGGCCGGGAATCGCCTCGGGCTCGAGCCGGGCCCGCAGCCCCTCCAGCTCCTCGTCGGTCAGGCCCGCCTCGCGGTGGCGGTGGGCGTTCATGTCGGCGCAGAAGGGGCAGGCGGTGGCGAAGGAGGCGGCCAGCCTCACCAGCTTGAGCATGCGCCGGTCGATGCGCCCGTCGCGGTCGGTGATGGTCGCCTCGAGGAGCCCGGCGCCGAGCGCGGCGCGCGGGTACCAGGCCAGCAGGCGGGCCGGCAGCAGCGGCTTGCCGGCGATCCGCTCGGCCAGGCGGGTGGCCAGCCGGAGCAGCAGCGGCGCCCGGGGCGGCGGGTCGATGAAGGCGCCCGAGGTGGGAGGTGCGGACATGGCCCAACACTACCCGAACCGTGGGGGCGCGCCACGGGAGCAGCCGGCTGCCTGGTGGCCGGCGGTGCGCGCCAGGGAGCGGCCAGCTACTTCGGCGACGCCGGGGCCGGCTCGGTCGTCGCCGTCGCCGTCGCCGTCGCCGGCATGTCGCCCCAGCCACCTTCCGCCATCGCCTTGACCTTCCAGGCTCCGGCCTTGCGGATGAGGAGCATCCCGCTGGTGCCGGAGACCTTCTTGCCTCCCACCTTCATGGTCCAGCCCGACCCGACCAGGGCGAGCGAGTCTGTGAGAAGGATCACCGTCTGCTTCCCGGGCGTCATCGTCCCGGCCGGCATGGGCTTGTCGTAGAAGGGCTTCATCATCTCCACCCACTGCTCGCGGGTCCAGGGCTCGCCGCTGGCTTCGCCCTTGGCGTCGTCGGTCGCCATCATGACCGGAAAGTCGATGAGCGCCGCGGAGCCCTCCAGGTCACCCTTGGTGGAGGTCGCCTCCATCCTCTTCAGGAGCTCCTCGATCTCCTTGCGGTCCTTCTTCTCGTTCTTCACCACCGGGGGGGCCCAGCCGGCCATGGGGTCGGCCGGCGGCGCGGCCTTGTCGTCGGCGAGCACCGGCGAGGCGAGCGCGGCACAGAGCGCGAGGCTGACGGGGAGGCGTACGGACGAGGTCATGGCGGGTCCTCCGTGGGGGCGAGGTTCGACCTCACCTTCCTGCCCCGAGCCACGGTCCGGCGCACCGCCCCCGCCGGGGCGTAAGGGTCCAGCTGCCGTCCCCGCCGCTATAGAACGAGGGGTGGTTCGCTCGCAGTCGACGTGAACGGAGCAGGCAGGCGAGGAGCGCGAATGGACTGGAGTCGCATCGAGGGCAACTGGAAGCAGTTCCAGGGCAGCGTGAAGGTGCAGTGGGGGAAGCTGACCGACGACCAGCTGGAGGTGATCGCCGGCCGCCGCGAGATCCTGGCCGGGCAGATCCAGGAGGCCTACGGGATCACCAAGAAGGAGGCCGGCAAGCAGCTCTACGACTGGCAGAAGGCCTTGAAGGATCTGAAAGACTAGAGCCCCAGCGTCTTCGGGTCCTTGCCGGCGTCCGGGACGAAGAGCGGGGCGCCGAACTTCTCGACACCGAAGGTGCCGATCGACGCCTGCGTCGCCGGCGCGACCATGAAGTCGGCGAAGGCCCTGCCGCCGGGGCCGTTGACCCTCTGCCACCTGCCCGGGTTGACCTCGATGACGTGATAGACGTTGAGCAGGAGCGGCTCCCTCTCCAGCACGATCTCGAGCGCCAGCTTGCGGGCCCTGGAGAGGGCCAGCCAGGTGGCGCGGTCGGTCAGCGTGTAGCCGCCCTTCTCGCTGGCGACGTTGAGGGTCGCGCCCATGCCGAGCCCGGTCTGCTGGAGCCACCTCTGTCCCTCCGGGCTGACGCCGGCCGCCTTCCAGAGCCCCTGCTCCTTCGAGTGGGTCCCCGAGCTGTCGCCGCGAGAGACGAAGAGCGCGCCGGCCTGGGCGATGCGGGCCATCGCCTCCTTGGCCGTCTTCGCCGTCTTCACCTTGGCCGGGTCACTCGCCGGGCCGACGATGACGAAGTCGTTGTGCATGACCAGCCGCCGGTGGACGCCGGCCCCCTCCTCGACCAGCCTCTGCTCGTCGGCCGGGGAGTGGACCAGCAGCACGTCGGCTTCGCCGCGCCGCCCCATCGCCATCGCCTGGCCCGAGCCGACCGAGATGGTCTTGACCACGTAGCCGGCCGCCTTCTCGAAGGCCGGGACCAGCGCGTCGAGCAGCCCGGAGTCGACGGTGCTGGTGGTGGTGGCGAGGATCACCACCTTGGCCGGGTCCTCGGCGCGGGCGGCGCCGGCGATGGCGCCGCTGGCGGTGGCGAGGAGGCCGACGACGAAGGGAGCGGCGAAGCGGGTGGCCATGGACTGCGGTCGGGTCATGCCTGTTCCTCCAGTGGGCTTCGGTGTGCGCCGGGAGACGACCATGAGTCGGAGGCCAACGGCAAGAGCGTCTACAACTTCGGGCCGTAGGGGAGCCGCTCCTCGCGGCGCGGTGAGGCGGCGCTCCCGCTGGACCGATGCTAGGTTCCCCGCTGCATGGCCGCCGCCCCCGCACCCGCCACCGAGCCCCGCCCCATCACCGGAAGCACGCTGGTGCTCTTCTTCGTCCCGACCGCCATCTGGGGGACCACCTGGCTGGTCATCAAGTTCCAGCTCGGCCGGGTGGCACCGGAGGCCTCCGTGGCGTGGCGCTTCGCGCTCGCCTCGGCGCTGCTGCTCGGCTGGTGCGCCGCCCGCGGAGTGGCGCTGCCGCGCGGCTGGGCCAACCACCTGCGGCTGGTGGCGCTCGGCTTCCTGCTCTTCGGCCTCAACTACGTGCTCACCTACCGGGCCGAGGTGAGCCTGACCTCGGGGCTGGTGGCGGTGCTGTTCGCCACCATGGTCTTCTGGAACCTGCTCGGCGCCCGGTTGTTCTTCGGCGCGCCGGCCCCGCGCGCCGTGGTGCTCGGCGCGGCGCTCGGCTTCGCTGGCCTGGTGCTCCTCTTCTGGCCGGAGCTGGCCGGGCTCCAGGCCGACGATCGGCTGCTGGCCGGCGTCGCCTACGCCATGGGCGGGACGGCGGTGGCCGCCGCCGGCAACCTGCTCTCGCAGCGGGTCTTCGCCGGCAGCGTCCCGGTGGTTCCCGGCACGGCCGTCGCCATGGGCTACGCGGCCCTGCTGCTGCTCGGGTGGTGCCTGGCGAGCGGGGTGCCGCTCACCTTCGACACCGGCGCGCCCTACGTCCTCTCGCTGCTCTACCTGTCGGTGCTCGGCTCGATCGCCGCCTTCCTCACCTACTTGACGCTGCTGCAGCGGGTCGGGGCGGGGCGTGCCGGCTACACCGCGGCGATCATCCCGGTGGTGGCGATGCTCGCCTCGACGCTCTTCGAGGCCTACCACTGGACCGGCTCGGCGGTGGCCGGCCTCGTCCTGGTGCTGGCCGGCACCGTGCTGGTGCTGCGGGCCAAGGCCCGGGTCGCGGCGCCGGCACGCGGCTGAGGTGGCGCAAGGCCTCCCGGCCGGCGTTCAAGGCGCCTGGACGTTGTAGGCGACCGACCTGAGCCTGAACTTGCCGTAGGTGAAGGGGCCTTCCGGGTAGGCGTAGATCGCCGAGCCGCGGGTCGGGAGCCGCATCCCGTCGAGCTGCTGGTACCCCTCGATCGGCGTCGACCAGCGGTACGGTTTGTAGACGCCGTCGATCTTCTGCGGCCGGTCGTCCGAGGTGAAGTCGACCAGCTCTTCCCGCTCGTTGAAGTGGAGCGTGGCCGAGACCTGGTGGGGGCCGTTGCGGAAGGTGACCTGGGCGGTCCGGTCGTCGACCGGCGTCCAGGCGAGCCGAGCGTCGACCAACGCGCCGGGGGCGAAGAAGCAGAGATCGTTGAGCACCGTGACCGTCTCGACCTTGCTGAAGGCCTCCCCGCTCTCGTCGACCACGTTCATGAGCGAGGCGACGCGCACCTGGAAGGTGGCCTGCACCCCGGCGTAGTCATGCAGGACCTGGACCGGGAGCCCGAACATCCGGCTCTTCATGAAGAAGAGGCGGCTCGGGCTGGCGACCTGGTTGTACTGGACCGAGGTGGCTTCCATCGGCGCGCCGCCCGGGTTCCGGTACATCTCGGCGTCGAACTCGGCCCTGAAGCTCTGCACCCGCGGGCGCCCCACCGCTCCCGAAGTGCGGATGAAGCGCTGCACCGGCGGCGGCAGGTGGGCCAGGTCGGCCTCCGTCAGCAGGGTTGCAGCGCCGGCGGGCGGCGTACCGAACTGCGCCTGGACGCGGGACTCGAACTTCGACTGGAGCGTGGTGCAGCCGGCGGTGAGGGCGGCGAGGAGCGACATGGCGAGGGTCCTGGTCTGGTTGTTCACGTGGATCTTCCGGTTGGTCAGGTGGGCGAGACCACGCCGAGCCAGCGGCGCAGCAGGTCGCGGAGGGTGACGAGGTCCCTGCCATCGAAGCCGGCCAGCAGCTCGGCCAGCACCCGGGAGAGGCGGGCCGCCTCGTCGGGAGCGTCGAAGACCTTGGACTTGCCGGTCAGGTGGAGCCTCAGCGCCCGGCGATCGGCCGGGTCGGCGGCGAGCTGCAGGTAGCCCCGCGCCTCGAGCTGCTGGGCGATCGCCTTGACGTTCTGGCGGGAGCTCCCGTACCAGAGCGCCGCCTCGGTGAGCGTGGGACTCTCGCCAGGGAAGCGGCGGGCCACGATGGCCAGCAGCAGCCACTGCTTGGTGGTGAGGCCGAGCGGCTCGAGGGCCACGTCGCCACGCCGGGCCAGGTACTGGGAGAGCAGGAAGACCGAGCCGAAGACCTCGGCGCGGAGCGCAT
>JANMRY010000122.1:0-12482 GCA_031388695.1 Anaeromyxobacter sp.
CTCGACGAGGAGGCGTTCCAGCGCCTCCACGCCAAGGCCGAGGCCTGGGTCCGGCCCATCCTGCTCACCGCCTTCGACACCGGCATGCGCAAGAGCGAGGTCCTGAAGCTCCGCTGGTCGCAGCTCGACCTCAAGTCCGGCGCCGTCCGGCTGGAGGCCGAGGACACCAAGACCGACGAGCCCCGCGTGGTCTACCTGACCGAGCGGGTCTTGCAGGCCCTTTCCGAGCAGCCCCGGCTGCTCCACGCCGAGTTCGTCTTCGTGAACCCGGCCACGGGCCACCCCTGGCGGGACCTGCGGGGGCCCTGGAGCGGGCCCGGACGGCGGCCGGCCTTCCGGGGGTGTGGGTCCATGACCTCCAAAAAGCACACAGCCCTTGCCGTAACTACCGGCAAGGGCTGCGGATTGATGGTTGCGGGGCCAGGATTTGAACCTGGGACCTTCGGGTTATGAGCCCGACGAGCTACCTGGCTGCTCCACCCCGCGGCAGGTGGGAAGTCGAATGAGGGCGCGTTGTACCGGCAAAGCCCGGGTGGGTCAAGCCCTCAGCGCGCCCACTCAGCGCCGCACCTGCCGCAGCGCTCCGGGCAGCAGCGCCAGCGCCGCCACCAGCACCATGGTGGCGCCGGTCGGGGTCTCGGCGAACCAGGAGGCGAGGTAGCCTCCGGCCGCCGCCGCCACGCCGAGCGCGGAGGCCACGGCGAACGCGGCGCGCAGCGGCAGCCCGAGCAGCAGCGCCGCCGAGGCCGGCAGGGTCAGCAGGGCGAAGACCGGGAGCGCCCCGAGCGCCCGGGCCGAGGCCGGGATGGCCAGCCCGATGGTGAGCGAGAGGACGGCGTCCCAGAGCCGCACCTTGAGGCCGAGCGCGGTGGCGGTCTCGGGGTCGAAGGAGGCGAAGGTGATCTCCTTGGCGAAGGCGAGGTGGAGCCCGGCGCAGACCAGCACCACCGCCCCGATCATCCAGAGCTCGTCGTCCGGCACCGCCACGGCGTTGCCGAAGACCATCCCGCCGAGGTCGTGGCTGGCGTGGACCAGCCTGGAGATGCCGAGCACCACCGCCGCCGAGGCGATCACCCAGGCCGCCCCCACGCCCGCCTCGGCCGGCAGCCGCCGCGGCCGCAGCGCCCCGAGCAGCAGCGCCCCGACCACCGCGAACCCCATGGCCATGCCGAGCTGGTGGTGGGCGTGCTCGGCCTCGAGGTGGAACTGCTCCTCGATGAAGAGCCCGACCACCAGGCCGACCGTGGAGACCTGTGTCAGCGCCGCCGAGACGAAGACGGTCCGCCGCAGCACCACGTAGACGCCGAGGAAGCCGAGCAGCGCCCCGGCCAGCAGCGAGGCGAAGAGCGGCGCCTGCCAGATCTCCCGAGCCGCCAGGAAGCCGTCGAGCGCGCTCACCGCCGCACCCCCGGGACCGTCTGGACGGTGCGCCGCCCGCCCTCGCTGCGCACCTCGACGGCCCGGCCGTAGAGGGCCGAGAGCGGCCCGGGCTGGAGCATCTCGTCGAGCGGCCCGACCCGGAACAGGGCGCGCTCCTGGTCGACGAAGGCGAGCCTGCCAGCGGCGTTGGCCACTGCGTCGAGCCGGTGCGAGACCATCACCACCGCCAGCGCCCCGCCGGCGTGCAGGCCCTGCAAGACGTCCATGGTGCTGAGCTCGGCGGCCGGGTCCATGCCGCTGGTCGGCTCGTCGACCGCCAGCAGCTCCGGCTCGGCCGCCAGCGCCCGGGCGATCAGCGTCCGCTGCCGCTGCCCGCCGGAGAGGTCGGCGTAGCGCCGCGACGCCAGCTCGCCGCTGCCGACCCGCGCCAGCGCCTCCCCTACCAGCCGGTGATCGGCAGGCCCGGGCCGGCGCAGCGGCCCCAGCACCGGGGTGCGCCCCATCAGCACCACCTCGCCGGCGGTGAGCGGCCAGATGGCGTCGACGTGGTCGCGCTGCGGCACGTAGCCGATCCGGAGCGGCCGCGGCAGCTCGCGCCGCCCCTTGAGCAGCGGCAGCGCCCCGAGCAGGGTCCGCAGCAGGGTGGTCTTGCCGCCGCCGTTCGGCCCGACCAGGGCGAGGAAGTCGCCGGGGACGACCGCCAGCTCGACCCCCGAGAGCAGGGCGCGGCGTCCGTGGCCGATGGTGGCCCCGCGCAGGGCGACGAGCGGCGTGGCGGCCGGCGCGCTCACCTACTTCACCGCCGCGGCGATGCGCTGCACCAGCAGGTCGAGCCAGGCCTCGTAGGTCACGGCCGCAGGATCGCCCCCCACGTCGCCGGGGATCCTCACCAAGGTCCCGCCGGCCAGCCGCGCCACCAGCTCGTCACCCTTGCTGTCGTAGTAGTTCTCTACCACGCAGCCCTTGATCCCCTCCTTGCGGGCCAGCGCCACCAGGTCGGCCAGGTGCGAGGCTGGCGCCGGCGTGCCGGGGCGCGGCTCCATCTCGCCGGCGCTGAGGAGGCCGGTCCAGTCGAGGAAGTAGGTGAGCGTCCGGTGGTGCACGAAGATCTTGCGGCCGGCCAGCGGCGCCAAGGTGGCCTTCCAGCGGACCAGGGCCGCGTCGAGCCTGGCCGTGAAGGCGCCGGCCCGCGCCAGGTAGCCGGCGGCGCCGGGCGGATCGAGCTCGGCGAGGCGCGCGGCGATGGCCCGGGCCACCTCGGCCCCGCGCCGCGGGTCGGCGAGGAAGTGCGGGTTGCCGCCCGGGTGGAGGTCCCCGGCGCTCCGGTCGACGGCCTCGGCCGGCGCGTCGAGCACCTGCACCGCGGAGGCGGCGGTGAGGCGGCGCGGCCCGCCCGGCCGGATGGCGGCGTTGCGCGACTGGTTGACCAGCGGCGGCAGCCACCCGACCTCCAGCTCGAGCCCGACGTCGATGAGCAGGTCGGCGTTTCGCAGCTTGACCGCCAGCACCGGGTTGGCGTCGACGAAGTGCGGGTCCTGCACGCCGCGCGAGAGGCTGGTGACGGTGACCCGGTCGCCGCCCACCTCGCGGGCCAGCGCCGCCAGCCCCTCGGTGGTGGTGACCACCCGGAGCGCGGCGGCGGCCGGCGCGGGGAGGCAGAGGAGCAGGGCGAGCAGGAGCGTCGTCATGGTGGGGCGCATGGTCGGCTCCTAGAAGGGGTGGGCCCCGTGGGCGCCCATGACGAACTCGAGGTGGAGGATCGCCTCCCAGCCGTCGGCGCCACCGGGGCGGCGATCATGCGCCACCTGGAGCGCCAGCCGCGAGAACTCGCTCGGGTACCAGTTGCCGACCGCGCTCCAGCGCTGCTCGGTGCCGGGGGCCGCGTCGCCGGCCGAGGGCGCCCGGTCATAGCGAACCCCGTACCCGAGCCAGGTGTTCTGCCGCCAGGTGAGCTGGGCGTAGCCGCCGGTCCCGTCGCGGCCGTCCCCCTGGAAGAGCGCCTCGGGCCCGATGGAGGCGGGCGGCCGGCCGCGGAAGCGGCGGGCGTAGAGCTCGCCCTGCAGGGTGAGCGCGGCGCGGCCATCGACCGGGCGGAACCTGAGGAAGAGGTCGAGGTTGGCGAGGTCACGGAAGGCCCCGGTCCCCTCGCCGCGCCGGGCGGCCGAGAGCCCGACGCCGAGGGTGAGCGGCTCGGCCAGCTCGATGTACTGCTGCAGCTTGGCGGAGCCGGTCAGCCGCCCCTCGCCGCCGTCATGGGGATCGGTCGACTGCACCGCAAGCTGCAGCTCGGAGAACCAGGGGAGCGGCGTCAGCCAGAGCAGGTCGAGCCCCGGGCCGCCCAGCGTCTCGGCGGCCAGCAGCCGACCGCGCGCCAGCGGGGCATCGCCGAACTCCCAGGTGTGCGGGTGGAGCAGGTTGAGCCGGCCGAACGGCGCGTAAAACAGCCCAGCCTTGAGCGCCAGCCCGCCAGGGAGCGCCAGCGTCGAGAGGTAGGCCTCCTCCACCGAGGCCCCCTCCGGCGAGAAGGCGATGAAGAGGTCGGCCCGGAGGTACGGGTCGATGACGCCGCGGAGCCCGAGCTCGAGCTCGCGGAAGAGGAAGGTCGGCTTGCCCTCCGGCCCCTGCGTCCCTTCGCGCGGGGACTGCCCGGCCACGTCGTAGGAGTCATGGACGGCGGCGAAGCTGCCGACCGCCGAGATGTCGGGGATGGCCAGCAACCGGGCCCACGGCGCGGCGCCGGCCGGCGGATCTCCAGGCGCGGGTGTCGGGGCAAGGAGCGTTGCGGCGAGCAGGCTCGCCAGGAAGGCAGGAATCATGTGAGCCGACCTCGGCGCGCGCGACGCGCGCCACGTCACGGAGCGTTCAGGCCAGCAGTTGCTGCAGCTTCATGGCCAGCCCCATGTCCCCCTGGATCTTGATCTTGCCGGTCATGAAGGCCATCTGGGCGTTGAGCTTGCCGGTCACCAGCTTGAGGAAGTCGGCGTCGGCCATCGAGACGGTGCAGCGGGCCGCCGCCGCGGTGCCGGCCGTCACGGCGCCGCCCGGGGTGGTGCAGTCGACCGACCAGGAGCCGCCCTCGGCCCCGGCGATGTTGAACTGGTAGACGGCGTTGATCTTGGCGATCAGGTCGGGCTTGGCCTGGAGCCGGGCCGGGATCTGGACCTCGAAGACATCCTTCACGCTCTTCACCGCATCGGCCATGGCTCGCCTCCGCCGCCGGTTGATTCCGGAATCGGTGCCTCCAGATAAGGCGCGCGGTCACGCCCTGTCAAGGCGTGCCGCGCGGGAGCCGGTCCGGGCCCGGGAAGCCGCCTACTCGGCGTAGAGCGAGTCGAGCAGCGCCATGTTGTTCTTGGTGACCACCTTGCGCTTCAGCTTGAGCGTCGGGGTCAGCTCGCCGGAGTCCTGGGTGAAGTCCCCGGGCAGCACCACGAACTTCTTGATGGTGCAGTAGCTCGGCTGGCGGGCGTTGAGGTCGTCGATGGTCTTCTGGATGCGGGCGTGGAGCCGGGGGTCGGAGTAGAGCGGCACCCCGGCCGGCACCCCGTGCTCGGCGCCCCACTTGACCGAGGTCTCCGGGTTGAGGGTGACCAGCGCCGAGAGGAACTTGCGCTTGTCGCCGTGGACCATCACCTGGGAGATGAGCGAGTCGGTCTTCAGGTCGTTCTCGAGGTTCTGCGGCGAGACGTTCTTGCCGCCGGCGGTGACGATGATGTCCTTCTTGCGGTCGGTGATCCGCAGCGAGCCGTCCGGGTCGACCTCGCCGATGTCGCCGGTGAGCAGCCAGCCGTCCTGGAGCGCCTCGGCCGTGGCGGCCGGGTTGTTGTAGTACTCCTTCATGATGCAGGGCCCCTTGATGAGGATCTCGCCGTCCTGGGCGATCTTCACCTGGGTGCCGGGCACCGGCGGCCCGACCGTGCCGATGCGGTTCTTGCCCGGCCGGTTCACGAAGGTGCCGGCGCTCGACTCGGTCAGGCCGTAGCCCTCGAGGATCTCCAGCCCGCACAGGGAGAAGAAGCGGTTGATCTTGGCCGAGAGCGGCGCCCCGCCAGAGACGAAGTGGCGCATCCTTCCCCCGAAGCGCTCCTTGAGCGTGGCGGTCAGCTTGGGGAAGACCAGCTTCTTGCCGAGCGCGAACTTCCAGTTGGCCTGGTCGACGCCCCGCTCCATGCCGGCCGCCCACTCGTCGAAGCCGTCCATGGTCATCTTGAAGAGCTTCCCCTTCAGCCCCGGGGTGGCCAGCCCCTTGCTGACCACGGCGTTGTAGGCCTTCTCGAAGATGCGCGGCACCGAGGGCATCACCGTGGGCCGGACCTCGCCGGAGTTGTCGACGATCTTCTCCATCGACTCGACGAAGGCGACGCCGGCGCCGGTGGCGAACCAGACCGCCTCGATCACCTTGGCGAAGGAGTGGGCCATGGGCAGGAACATCAGCACCAGGTCGTCGGGGCGGACCAGGTCCATGGTGGCCACCGTGGTCGCCTCGTAGCTCCAGTTGCCGTGGGTCAGCACCACGCCCTTGGGGTTGCCGGTGGTGCCCGAGGTGTAGATGAAGCTGGCCGGGGCCTCGCTGGGGATGGCGGCGACGCGGGCGGCGTGGGCCGCCGGGTTGGCCTTGCCGTGCTCGGCGCCGGCCGCCTCCAGCTGGGCCAGGGTCCGCTCGAAGCCGCCGGCCTGGGCCCCGGTGGCGCAGATCAGCCCCTGCAGCGCCGGGCACTTGGCCTTGACCTCGCGGATCTTGGCGGCCTGGACCTCGGTGTCGCAGAAGACCAGCTTGGCGCCCGAGTCGGCGAGGATGTACTGGACCTCGTGCGGCAGGTTGGACTGGTAGATGGTGACGGTGATGGCGCCGGCGCCGAGGATGCCGAGGTCGGCGAGGATCCACTCCAGGTTGGTGTCGCCGATGACCGCCACGCGGTCGCCCGGCACCACCCCGGCGGCGGCCAGCCCGTCGGCGACGTTGCGGCCGCGCCTGGCCAGCTCGGCCCAGGAGACCGACTCCCACTTCCCCTTCAGCTTGTGCTGGACGGCCGGCTGGGTGGCGCAGCGCCGGGCGGTCTCCTCGAAGACTGCGACCAGGTTGGTGGCCTTTGCGGCGTTCGGTGCGGTCATGTTGGTCGACCTCGTCGTGGGTTGGGCTACTTGCTTCCGAGCTTCTCGATCGACTGCCGGGCCACCACCTGCCAGCGCCGCTGCTCCGGGGGATCTCCCTGCCCCGGGACCACGGCGATGGCGAGGGCGCGCTGCCAGGCGGCGCGGGCCTCGTCCTTGCGACCCTCGTCGAGCAGCAGGTCGCCGAGGTAGATGAAGGCGCGCACGTTCTCGCCGTTCCGCGCGATGGCGTCGCGAAGGTGCTTCTCGCTCAGCGCCGCGTCGTGCTTGGGCCAGGGCAGCTCGAAGTAGAAGCGCCCCCAGCTCATGGGGATGGCGCCGAGGAGGAACCCCGGCTCGATCGCCTCGGCGCGGGAGAGCCGCTCCTTGAACTTGCCCTCGATCCCCTGCGCCAGCGCCGAGAGCACGCCGACGCCGAGCGAGTAGTTGCCGACGCCGACCATGGCGTAGAAGTGGCCCTCGGGCCTGCCCGGCTCGAGGGCGCGGGCCTGGTCGCCCAGGTCCCAGGCCAGCTTGCCGAGCCGGCTCTTCTCCTTCTTGGTGAGGGCCGGATCCTCGGAGCGCCAGCCGAGGAGCCGGGCCTGGCGCCAGAGCACGGCGTAGGTTGGCGAGCGCCCCTTGGTGGCGGCGTCGAGCGCCGCGCCCAGCTCCTCGAGCTTGCCGGGCAGGTCCCGCTCCAGCCAGGCGGCGTCGGCCCGGGCCAGCAGCGCCGCGAGGTCGTTGGGGGCAGGCTCCGGCGTCGCTGGCGCCTGCTCCCCGCCCGGCGCAGCGGTCGCAGCGGGTGCGGGCGCCGCGGAGCCAGCGCCGCCAGCAGGGAATCCGGGCGCAGCGGCCGGATCCGACTGGCCTGCGCCCGCGAACATGACCGCCGCGAGCAGGAACTGGGGGGCGTTCATTTCCCTACTGTGACGGGTTCCCAGCTCCCCTGCACCAATTTCCGGCAGGGCGGGAGCGCTTTGCGGCGCGGCGTACGCCGCGGCGCGTCAGCCCCCGCAGAGGCAGGTGCCCCTCGACCCGGCCGGTGCGCCCGGCTCCTTCTGGCAGATCCAGGGGGCCTTCCGGACCCCGAGCGCCGCTTCACAGTCGGTGACCGTGTCGCAGCCTTCGACCGGGACCAGCCCCAGGTAGTCGGCCGAGTAGGTCTCGCCGGGGTTGGCGGTGCAGCGCAGCACGGCCCGGTTGATGTGGATCGCCTTGCTGGCCCCGGTCGGCTTCATGCCGGTCGGGTCGGTGTCGTCGGCCGGGTCGATGAACCACCAGTCGAAGTCGTCCAGGACCGCGCCGGTGACCGGGTCGGGCACGGCGCTGGTCCCGGCCGGCGCCGGGGCCGAGCAGGTCTTCCTGGTCTTGCCGTCGGTGCCGACGATGCGGAGGATGGTGAGCTGGGCGGCGGCCGGCTGGGTGGGGAGCGACAGGCCGTTCGGCTGCTTCACCACCTCGGCGACGCGGTCGAGGATCGAGGAGAAGTCGGGGGGCGTGCTGGCCGAGGCCTGGGCGCAGATCGAGCCGGCCACCATGTCCGAGCCCTTGGTGGCGAAGGTGGAGGCGAGCTCCAGGTAGCGGAAGCCGCGGGCCTGGCCGCCGCAGAGGCCCGAACCGCTGGTGCAGGAGGGGTCGACGCAGAGGTTGGGCTGGCAGGAGGCGTCGACGCAGTCGTTGACGTTGGTGCCGACGGGCGGGGTGCCGGTGGCCGAGACGATGAAGCCGGAGGCGAGCGGGCGATCGAGCCCGGCGAAGAAGGAGGAGAAGTCCTCGAGAGGGACCCGCTTGCGCTGCGCGACCGGGAGGTTGCCGTCGTCCTCGCAGGTGTCGACCGTGGGTGAGAAGAGGACCGCCTGCGAGGCGTCCTCCGGCGAGGAGCAGTCGTCCTCGTCGCCGACCCAGACCACCACCAGCTTCGACCTGGGGTGCGGCCACTCGGCCGGCAGCACCTCGGCCGGCTGGGAGAGCCCATCGAGCCTGAGCGCCTTCTTCAGGGCCCGGCGCGCCGCCTCCAGCCCCTGCTCCTGGCTCGACCCGCAGGTGCCGACCTCGACGTTGGCCTTGAACCAGGCGCTGCGCCTGGTGATCTCGGTGTCGTTGATGACCGGCGGATCGCAGGTGGCCGGCGCCCCGGCCCCGAGGCAGGCGCAGGCGGTGCCACCGGCGTTGCGGGTGCAGAAGAGCTCCTTGTCGAAGTGGATCACCCGCGGCTTCGGTCCCACCGGGACCGCGGCGTCGGCCGCCTTCACGAAGTCGCCGCGCGGGTAGACCGAGTACTCGCCGGTGGAGACGCCGGGGTTGCACTGCAGCTGGTCGATGGCGTTGGCCCCGTTGCAGCAGTACCTGCCGCCGCCGGGGGGCGGCGAGGCGCAGGTGGTCCGGCAGGTGTCGCCGTTGCGGCAGTCGCCGTCGTTGGCGCAGGAGCGCGGGCCGTGGCGGTAGGCGTAGCGCCGCTGCAGCTCGCCGCAGGGCTGGCCCAGCACCGGGCAGGCCACCGGCTCCTCGAGGGTGTCGCCGGCGGCGTTGACGCAGGCCTTCTCGGGGGCGAACTGCTGCGCGAGGTCCCGGCAGGTCCACGGCCCGCCGGCCCCGACGCAGTCGGCGTCGACCTGGCAGGCCCGGGTGGCCAGCAGCGGCCTCGAGGGCGTGGTGCAGCAGACCTGCCCGGCGGCGGTGCCGCAGTTGGCCTGGCAGGTCGGCCCGCCGGCCACCGGCTGGTTGAGGAAGACCGAGGTGGTGGTGATGGCGATGTGGAAGTCGATCGGCTCCAGCCCGTTGGTGACCCGCACCAGGTTGGTGCTCCGCAGGTTGGAGACGAAGGCGCCGAAGCTGGTCTGCAGCGACTGCTGCTCGCCGCCCATCGAGCCGGAGTCGTCGACCACGAAGAGGATGTCGGCGGTGGAGATGTCGGAGAGGGTGACGCGCTCCGAGCCCGGCTGGATCAGGCACTGGTTGACCGGGCTGAAGTTGTACTCCTGGCAGCCGGCCAGCCCCGCCAGCGCGGCGAGCGCGAGCGGTGCGAGGCGGAGGGTGCGTCGCGTCATCGAGGTGGCCTCCGAGAGGGGGTGATTCTAGCCCCGAATCGGTCCCGGGGGATACCGGAGGAGCCCCCCGGGGTCGGCCCTACTCCCACTCGATGGTGGCGGGCGGCTTGGAGGAGATGTCGTAGACCACGCGGTTGATGCCCCGCACCTCGTTGATGATGCGGGAAGACATTCGCGCCAGCAGGTCGTAGGGGAGCCGGGCCCAGTCGCCGGTCATGCCGTCGGTCGACTCGATGGCCCGGATGGCGCAGGTCGCCTCGTAGGTGCGCTCGTCACCCATGACGCCGACCGAGCGGACCGGCAGCAGCACCGCGAACCCCTGCCAGAGCTTCTCCTGCAGGCCGGCGGCCCGGATCTCCTCCTGCACGATGACGTCGGCCTTGCGCACCACCGCCAGCTTCTCCTCGGTCACCTCGCCGAGCACGCGGATGGCCAGCCCCGGCCCCGGGAAGGGCTGGCGCTGCACGATGGGGGCCGGCAGCCCCAGCTCCAGCCCGAGCCGCCGCACCTCGTCCTTGAAGAGCTCGCGGAGCGGCTCGACCAGCCCCAGCTTCATCTTCTCGGGCAGGCCGCCGACGTTGTGGTGGCTCTTGATGGTGGCCGACGGCCCCTTGAAGGAGACCGACTCGATGACGTCGGGGTAGAGGGTCCCCTGCACCAGGAACCTGGCCCGCTCCCCGGTGGCGGAGAGCCGCTCCACCTCCGCCTCGAAGACCTCGATGAACTCGCGGCCGATGATCTTGCGCTTCTGCTCCGGGTCGGTGACCCCGGCCAGGGCGTCGAGGAAGCGCTTCGAGGCGTCGACGGTGATGAGCGGCAGGTGGAACATCCTGCCGAAGACCTCCTCCACCTGGCCCCGCTCACCCTCGCGCAGCACCCCGTTGTCCACGAAGATGCAGTGGAGCTTGTCGCCGATGGCGCGGTGGACCAGCAGCGCCGCCACCGCCGAGTCGACGCCGCCGGACAGGGCGCAGATCACGCGCCCCTTCTCCCCCACCTGGGCCCGGATCTTCGCCACCGCGTCCTCGACAAAGGAGGCCGCGGTCCAGTCGCGCCGGCAGCCGCACACGTCGAGAAAGTTGGACAGCACCCGCGTGCCCTCTTCGGTGTGCACGACTTCCGGGTGGAAGAGGAGGCCGAAGAGACGTCTCGCGCGGGCCTCCATCGCCGCCACCGGGTTGGCGCCGGAGCTGGCCACGGACGTGAACCCGGGCGGCGCCTTCTCGATGGAGTCGCCGTGGCTCATCCACACCCGCTTGCCGGGCGTGAGCCCGCGGAGCAGAAGGCCGTCGCCCGGCTGAAGCACGGCGGGCCCGTACTCCCGCCGCAGCGACCGCGTGAGCTCGCCGCCCAGGAGTCGGGTCATGAGCTGCATGCCGTAACACACCCCGAGGAGCGGTACCCCCAGGTCGAAAACCCCAAGGTCGCATCGAGGAGCGCCCTTCTGGTAGACGCTGTCGGGGCCCCCGGAAAGCACGATGCCCAGGGGCTTGCGCGCGGCCAGGGCCTTGGCTCTGGTGCCGGGGGGAAGGATCTCCGAGTAGACCGAAAGCTCGCGAAGTCGACGCGCGATGAGCTGGGTGTACTGCGAGCCGAAGTCGAGGATGAGGATGGTCTCTCTCTGCATGCGCTCCCGGGCCTTTGGCCCTCTTGGGCGGGATTATACCCGCCGCGTCTGCCCGCTCCGGTCTGAATGGTATAGTCGCGAGGACGTGAAGGCCTGCGCGATCCGTTCCCTCATGGCCCTCGCGGCCTTCGCCAGTTGCGCACGCGCGCGGCCGCCGCAAGCCCCCCAGGCCTTTCCCCTGGGCACGGCCTGGACGGCCCGCCTCGACTCCGCCATCGAGTCGCCCCTGGCCACGGACGAGCAGCGGCTCTACGTGGCCACCCAGGACGGCACCCTGGTGGCCTTGAGACTCGAGGATGGCGCCGAGGCCTGGCGGCGCCCGGCTCCGGGAACGGTGGCCGCCGCGCCGGGAGCGCTGGTCGTGCGCGAGGCTTCGGGCCGCATCACGAGCCTGCAGCCTCGCGCGGGAGGCCCGCGCTGGACGGCCGAGTCCGGCGTGCCGGGGTCGCTCGCCGCCGTCATCGACAAGGAGCTGGTCTTCGTGGCGGGCCAGGGCCTGGCCGCCCTGGACGCCGAGAGCGGACGCGTGGTGTGGAGCACGTCCGACGGCGCCATCGCGACCACCCCGCCGGTGCCGGCCGGAAAGCACCTCCTCGTGGGCGAAGCCGATGGGACGCTGCGCGCGCGTGACCGGGCGACCGGCGCCAGCGTCTGGACGTTCAAGACGGCGGGTCCACTACGGGCCCCCGCCGTGGTCGATGCGCGAGGCGACATCTTCCTGGGCACGACCGACCGGCGACTCCTTCGCCTCCGCCCCGACAAGGGACGGCCGCAGTGGCGCTGGAAGACCGGAGCCGACGTCGCCTCGCCGGCCACGGTCACGGAAAAGCTCGCCCTCTTCACCTCCTTCGACGCGACCCTCTACGCGATCGCCCGCGGGAGCGGCAAGCTGGCCTGGCGGGCGGGCTTGCCCTCACGCCCTCTCTCCGGCCCGCTCGTCGTCGGGTCCACCGTTCTCGTGGCCTGCCACGAGAACGAGATCTTCGGCCTGTCTGTCCTGGACGGCCGCCCGGTAGGCAACCTCAAGGTCGCCGCCGAGATCCGCACCCCGCCCATCCTTCACAAGGGGCGCCTCTACCTCGGGCTGCGCGACCGGACCGTGATCGCGCTCCAGACGTCGGGCTCCTGAACCTTGACAAGCGGGGACCGGAAGGTAGACTAACGGCCGGCCTAAACCCTGCTTCCGAAACGGGAAACCCCCAAGAGTCCAGTCCTCAAGGAGCCTCTCTGATGACGAGAAAGTCCCTCGCTTTCCTGACGCTCGGCGCCCTCACCGTTACCGTCGCCTGCGGCGGCGGGAACGAAACCGCCAAGCCCACATCGGCGGCACCGGCGGC
>JANMRY010000188.1:0-6971 GCA_031388695.1 Anaeromyxobacter sp.
CGCCGCCGCCGACCGCCCAGGCGGCCGAGGGCCCCGGACCGCGCCTGCCGCGGCGCAGGCTGCGGTTCGCCGAGTACCTCTACTACTCGGGTCGCGTCGGCTGGCAGGACTACGTGGCCGCGGTTGCCTGGCAGCGTGGCATGCGCCCGGCCATCGGCCGGCTGGCGGTGGAGCTGGGGCTGCTCGGCCAGCGCGACGTCGCCGACCTGCTGGAGCGGCGCCGCCGCGACGGCGCCCAGGCGGAGCCCTTCGGCGAGTTCGCGGTGCGCCGCGGCTTCCTGACCCGCACCCAGCTGCTGGCGGTGGTCGGCCGGCAGAAACAGGGCGAGCGGCGCATCGGCCAGTACTTCATGGAGCGCGGGCTGCTCAACGCCATGGAGCTCGACGCGGCGCGGCTGGCGCTCTTCGGCCACAACGCCCGCTACGCCACGCTGGTCGCCTGAGCGCCAGGCAGCGCGCCTCCTCGCGCCGCCGGCCTGCCCACAGCGCGGCGCGGCGCGACGACTTGCCACACCCGGCTGCGTCGCCTTGCCGCAACGGCCCGCATCGACCGTACGTGTAAGTTGCGCCTTCCCGGATCCACCCAGCGCCTCACCCGGGCAACCCTTCCAAGGAGCAAGTCATGAAGCGTCTCATGTTCGCCGTCCTCGCCGTCCTCTTCGCCGTCACCGTCAACGCCGCCAACGCCCCGACCGAGCCGAAGGTCCTCCCTGCGAAGCAGGGCAACGTCACCTTCAAGCACGACACCCACAAGGAGGTCGCCTGCGACAAGTGCCACGGCACCGGCGAGCCGAAGGCGATCGGCAAGATGGAGAAGGACAAGGCCCACGCCCTCTGCCAGGGCTGCCACAAGGAGGCCAAGAAGGGCCCGACCAAGTGCGCCGAGTGCCACAAGAAGTAGTGGCCTGACCAGGCGCCGGATGTCCGGCGCTCGCATGGGGAGGCGCTCGCGTGGCCGAAGGTCGGCCGCACGGGCGCCTCGCCGCGTTCAGGGGCGGCGCAGGCAGAGCAGCAGGTCGCCCGGCTCCCGCCCCGGCCGGCGCGACTCGAGCGCCAGGCCACGCCGCGCGGCGGCCGCCAGCAGCGGCGCCAGCGGCCGCACCCCGAGCGCCGGGTCGTGGGCCCGCAGCGCGGCGTCGAAGCGGAGCAGGCGCGCCGGCGGCGGGCCGTCGAGGAACGGGCCGTAGAGGAGCAGGTGGCCTCCCCGGGGCAGCGCCGCCGCCCCGTCGAGCAGCGCCTCGCCCGCGGCGGCCGGGGCCACGTGGAGCACGTTCACGCAGAGGAGCAGGTCGGCTGCGACGCGGCGCCAGGCCGGTGCCAGCAGGTCGAGGTCGAGCGGCGGCCTCAGGTTGGGGAGCCCAGCCTCGTCGCGCCAGGCGGCGATGCTGGCGCGGGCCGCAGGGTCGGGGTCCGAGGGCAGCACCTCGAGCCCGGGGAGGGCCCGGGCCAGCGCCAGGGCGTGCTCGCCGGTGCCGCTCCCGAGCTCCAGCAGCAGCCCGGTGGGCGGTGCGACGGCGCTCACCGCCTCGAGCAGCAGCTCGCGGTTCTCCAGCGCCAGCCGGGCGGTCCGCTTCACGCCCCACATCATGCCTCGCCGCGGCCCGTGGCGCGGGCTAGAAGGAGAGTGGATGCGCTCCACGCCGCCCGCCCTGCTGCTCGCCCTCGCCTTCGCCGCCGGCTGCGCCCACCGCGCGCCCTCGACGGCCCCGGAGGCCCCGGTAACCCCGGTGGCGACGCCCGGCGTCCGGCTGGCCGTCGAGGTGGGCGAGCGCGGCGAGGTGGTCTTCCTGGTGCCGGCCGGCTGGAAGGCGACCAGCGGTGAACCCGAGCCGCCCCTGCCGGCCTCGGTCCGCTTCGAGCCGCCGCTCGGCCACTTCGCCCTCGTCGTCACGCCGCTCGCTGGTCCGGGGGAGGCGGTTGGGCCGGTCGGCCCGGAGGTGGCCCGCGGCCTGGTCGAGGCGGCCCGCGACCGGGCCCGCGAGGGGGCGGTGGAGCGGGAGCTGCCGCTGGTGGCGCTCGAGCCCCCCGGCTTGCGCGGCTGGTACTTCGCCGCCACCGACCGGGAGCTGGCCGAGGCGGGCGTTCCGGCCGGCCCCGACGACTACCGCTGCCTGGTGCAGGGGGCGGTCGTGGTCGGCCCGCTGGTGCTCGCCTTCAGCCTGCTCGATGACGGCGCCGGCCCGCACCGCCAGGTGGCGCTCGGCCTGGTCCGCGGGGCGGTGCACCGGCCCTCGCCACCGCCCCGACCGGCCGAGCGGGCCAGCGAGCCGCCCGGACGGCGGCACGCCGACCCGTCGAGCTGGGCGCTGCGCGGCGCCGAACCGCTCGAGCTGGCGTTGCCCGGCCGAGCCTGGTCGCTGCTGCTCGACCTGGGGGGCTGGAGCGTGGCCGACCCGCGGCGCCGCTTCGACGGCAGCGGCGTCACCGTGATCGGACAGCGGCGTGACGACGGCCTGCTCCTCTCCGCCTCGCTGGTCGAGGCGGCGGACCGCCGCAGCGCCGAGTCCTGCCGCGAGCGCGACTGGGAGCGAATGGCGAAGCTGGAGGGGCTGACCTCGCCGCGGCTCGAGGTGACGGCGGGCGAGGCCCGCGCCTGGTACACGGTCCGCGAGGAGGCGGGGCCGACGCGACACCTCTCGGCCTGGCGCTACCGCGACGGGGCCTGCCTCCACCTGCACCTCTCCCTGCCGGCCGAGCCGGGGGCCGAGCCGGGTGCCGAGGCGCGGCTGCGACAGGGGCTGGGCCTCGCCAGGTACGGCGAGTCGCTGTAGGGGGCCAGGGCGCCGCTCCCGCATCGAGGCGTGCCCCGCGCCAACGCCGGCGTTATCGTCCTCCGGTCCCCGCGCCCGGAGGTCCAGGATGGCCCCACCGTCGCTCGCTCTCGTCACCGGCGCCAACCGCGGCCTCGGGCTGGCCGTGGCCGAGGGGCTGGCCCGGGATGGTCGCCGCGTGCTGCTGGCCGGGCGAAGGGCCGACGCGCTGGCGCGGGAGGCGCTGCGGCTGCGCGGCGCCGGGCTCGACGTCGGCACGCTGCCGCTCGACCTCTGCGACGCCGGCTCGATCGATGCCGCCGCCGCGGCGCTCGAGCGAGGGCCTCCGCTCGACGTGCTGGTGCAGAACGCCGGCGTCTACGGGAAGGAGGCCGACCGGGGGGCGGCGCGCCAGACGCTGGCCACCAACCTGGTCGGGCCCATCCGGCTGGCGGGGGTGCTGGCCCCGCGCCTCGGCAACGGCGCCCGCGTGGTGCTGGTCTCCTCGGGCATGGGCGAGCTCTCCAGCTTGCCGGCGGCCTTGCGGCGCGAGGTGGAGCGGGCTCGCGACGACGAGGAGCTGGTGGCGGTGGCCGATCGCTTCGTGGCCACCGTGGAGGCGCGCCGCGAGCCGGGGGCGGCCACGCTGGCCTACCGGGTCTCCAAGGCGCTGCTCAACCGGCTGGCCCGGCGGCTGGCCGTCGATCTCGCGCCCCGCGCCATCCTCGTCAACGCCGTCTGCCCGGGCTGGGTGCGGACCGACATGGGCGGCGAAGGGGCGACGCGCTCCATCGAGGAGGGGGCGCGCGGCATCCTGCTGGCGACGCGGCTCGGGCGGGATGGGCCGACCGGCGAGTTCTTCCGCGACGGCAAGACGATCGCCTGGTGAGGATGCCGCCGCGCCGCTCCCATGCCCCCCCCTGCCGTCTGAGGGGAGGAAGGGACGAGACCGGCCTGGTGGTCAGGCCTCTTCGCGCGAGACCTCGGGCGGGATTCGGCCCATCCGGCCGGCCTGGTAGTCCTCGAACGCTTCGACCAGTTCACGCTCCGTGGTCATGACGAAGGGGCCGTGGCGGGCCACCGGCTCGCCGATGGGTCGGCCGGCCAGCACCAGCACCTGCGCGGCCTCCCCTTCGGCCGCCAGCGCCACCTCGGCGCCGTCGTCCTCGAGGATCACCATGCTGCCGGACGGCGCGGCGCGGCCCTCGCGGCCGACCAGGGCGCGCCCCTCGAAGAGGTAGGCGAAGGCGTTCCAGCCGGCCGGCACCGCGATGGCGAGCCGGCCGCCCGGCCTGAGCGTGGCGTGCAGGTAGAGGATGGGGGTGTGGGTGGCGGTCGCGGCGCGGGCTCCGAGCGCCTCGCCGGCGATCACCTTCACCTCGGCCAGGCCGTCGGCGGTCCGCGCCGTCGGCAGCGTGGCCCCGCCCAGCCCCTGGTAGCGCGGCGCCGTGAGCTTCTCGGCGCGCGGCAGGTTGACCCAGAGCTGGAAGCCGTGCATCCGGCCGCCGGTCTTCTGGAACGCCGCGCTCGGCATCTCGGAGTGGACCACGCCGGCGCCCGCGGTCATCCACTGCACCTCGCCGGGGCGGATGGTGCCGCCGCCGCCCTGCGAGTCGCGGTGGACGAACTCGCCGGAGAGCAGGTAGGTGACCGTCTCGAAGCCGCGGTGCGGGTGGTCGGGCGCCCCCTTGGCTTCGCCGGGAGCGAGCTCCATCGGCCCCATCTCGTCGAGGAGCAGGAACGGGTCGAAGTGGTCGAGCGGGCGGGTCGGGAAGGGGCGGCGGACCTTGAAGCCGGCCCCCTCGGTGGTCTCGGTGGCCCGGATGAGCGCCTTGACGGTGCGGGCGAGCGGTGCGGTGGACATGGTGGCCTCGACGTGCGCTTAACCGGCTCGGGAGGTTGGTGCCATGGCGGCCGGCGGGGCGACGCCGGTCCCTTGGGCCAGGCGCTTGTGTCGGACTCTCCAAGTTGCCGCCACTCGGATGAATTCTCGCTGTCCCACGGTGATGCGCCACCGGGGTGCCGGTGGTTCTTCGGCGCGTGGGCTACACTCGATGGTCCAACTCGATGGTCCCCCCTGAAGAGCAGGACTCGGAGCGAACCTGGCCGGCTGGATCCCCACCATCTTCCTCGACCCGAAGAGCCGCCACCCGGTCTTCGTGCAGATCGCGCAGGCGCTGCAGGCCGAGATCGAGCGTGGCCGGCTGCGGCCCGGCGACGCGCTCCCCGGGTACCGGACGCTGGCCGAACAGCTCGGCATCTCGCGCAACACGGTGATGGCCGCCTACCGCGAACTGCAGGACCAGGGCTGGCTGGTCTCGACGCCGGGGGAGGGGAGCAAGGTGGCCCCCGCGCCTCCGACCCGCGCCCGGGCCGCGGCGCCGGTGGCGGAGATGGGCTTCGACCTCGGCACGCCCGCGGGCCCCGAGGACCCGCCCGCGCCAGGCCACCTGCTGCGGGTCGGCTCGGGCATCCCCGACCCGCGCCTGCTCCCCGGGGCGGCGCTGGCCCGCGCCTACCGCCGCGCCCTGACGCTCAACAAGCAGAGCGCCCTCACCATGGAGGACGCCCAGGGCCACCCGAAGCTGCGCGAGGCGCTGGCCGCCATGCTCTCGGCCACCCGCGGCATCGCCGCGACGCCGGAGCGGATCCTGGTCACCCGCGGCAGCCAGATGGCCTACTTCCTCGCCGCCCACGCGCTGGTGGCGCCGGGCGACGCGGTGGTGGTCGAGGCGCTCGGCCACCGCAACGCCTGGGAGGCCTTCGCCCGGGCCGGGGCGCGCTGCCTGCCGGTGGCGGTCGACCGCGACGGCCTCGACGTCGACGCGGTGGAGGCGCTGCTGGCGCAGCATCGGGTGCGGGCCGTGCTGGTCTCGCCGCAGCGCCACTACCCGACGCTGGTGACGCTCTCGCCGGAGCGGCGCGAGCGGCTGCTGTCGCTGGCCTCGCGCCACCGGCTGGCGCTGCTCGAGAACGACCAGGACTCGGAGTTCCAGTACGAGGGGCACCCGCTGGCGCCGCTGGCGGCCGCCGACGGCACCGGGGTGGTGGTCCACGTCGGCACCCTCTCCAAGGTCTTCACGCCCGGCCTGCGACTCGGCCTGGTGCACGGCCCGGTGCCGCTCATCGCCAGGATGAAGGAGCTGCGGCTGGTCTTCGACCGGCAGGGCGACCTGGTGCTGGAGCGGGCCATGGCCGAGCTGATGGAGGACGGCGAGCTGGCGCGCCACCTCAACAAGATGCAGCTGGTCTACCGGCGCCGGCGCGACGTGCTGGTGGCGGCGCTGCGGCGCGAGCTGGGCGAGGCGATCCGGGTCGAGCCGCCCAGCGGTGGGCTGGCGCTCTGGGTCGAGGTGGCCGACGGGATCGACGCCGACCGGCTGGCGGCCAAGGCGCTTGAGCTGGGCGTGGCGGTGCAGCCGGGGCGGCAGTTCTCCTTCGAGGGGCGCGCCGTCCCGGGGCTGCGCATCGGCTTCTCCAATTACCCAGAGCCAGAGCTGGAAGAGGTGGCCCGGCGGCTCGGGGCGGCCCTGCGGTCGCTGAGCACGGATCCCGTCTGAGCACGGATCCCGTCCGAGAGTAAGGGGACAGGTGGTGGCTGCAGGAGGGCAATCCACCACGAGCGGCGGGGATTCAGCGCGGCGGTAGTAGATCCGAGACCCCGAATCGGCCGGTGCTCAAGGCGAAGTGGCCTTGATCTGACGTGTCAGGGAGAGCTCTCGGGGAGGAGGAACGTACCTCTCCGCGGCCCGCGCACTCGGGGCGTGTGAAGAAGCCACCTGGAGGTCGACGGAAGTGAGGCGCGTTACCCGGCCTGGGCGCAAGCGACGCCGCAGGCGAGGCGCATGAGGTAGGTGCCAGCGGGGAAGACGGTCCGACGGTGGCCGGCGCGCCAGGCCAGGAGTGCGTCGCGGTAATCGGCGAGGAAGGAGGCGAGGCGGGAGAGCCGCTCGATGCGCTTCCACTTGTTGCGTCCGGCGACCTTGGGGTTGAGCTGGCCGAGCGGCTCGGGGCTGGTGGCGCGAGCGGACCAGCGCTGCTTCAAGACCCGGGCGACGCCGAGGAAGGTGCCGACCTTGCGGGCGGCCTCGGTCTCGGCGGCGGCGAGCGCGGAGGTGAGCTGCTCGCGGAACGAAGCCGCGGAGGAGAAGCCGGGCGGGGAGGAGAGGGTGAGAGTGACGGAGGCGGGCATGGAGCCGTCGGGGTCGAAGAAGTGGCGGG
>JANMRY010000197.1:0-1839 GCA_031388695.1 Anaeromyxobacter sp.
TCGCGCTCGGCGTAGCGCTGCGCCTCGGTGGCCCGCAGCTCGTCGAGCTTGCGCCGGAACTCCCGCTCGGCCCGCTCCAGCATGCCGCGCCGGTCCCGCAGCGGCAGGTCGCCCTTGTCGTGGAGCGCCCCGCGGGCCCGCAGCCAGGCCAGCCGCGCCGTCTCCACCCCGGCCCGCGCCGTCAGCAGCCCGTCCTCGACGCTCCGGTCCCAGCGCTCCCGCGACTCGTCGAAGGCCGCCCCCGACCGCTCCAGCACCGACGCCGCCAGGCCGGCCTGGATGGCCGCCAGCGCCTCCTCCTGCGCCGCCCCGATCGGCACGGTCGCCCCGCGCGGCCCGCCGCGCGCCTCCTCGGCCGGCAGCCCGGCGAACTCGTCGGCCTCGTCGAGCGGCAGGGCGTGGAACCGCTCGCCGTCGTGCCAGAGCACCAGGTGGACCACCCGCTCCTCGGAGACCAGCGCCTCGAGCGTGAACTTGTAGGCGAACCACCAGCCCTCGCGCCCGGCCAGCTTGCCGAGCCGGGCCGGCAGCTTGCCGCTGCGCAGCTCCAGCAGCGACACGGCGTCCTGCGGCCGCGCCTTGACCTTGTCGGCCGCCGCCTTGAGGAGCTTGGCCCGCCCGGTGCGCTTGCGCCCCGCCCCCGGCTCCGGCAGCAGCCCGGCCGGCCGCGCCTCCCCTTCGAAGGCCGCCTCGAGCAGGGCGTCCTCCTCGGCGTCGCGCTTGGCGACCGCCTCCCTGGCGTCGCTCTCGGCCACCCGCAGCCGGCCGCGCACGTCGCCGTCGAACCGCTCGAAGAGCAGGGTCCGTGCGGCGCTGAAGCGGGCGGTGATGCGGCCGTCGAGGTCGGTGCGCAGCGTCGAGAAGGCCTGGTCGATCTCGTCGGGCGAGCGGCACGACTGGTAGATGTCGAGCACCCGCTTCTCGAAGTCGATGCCGCTGCCGAGCGCCCCGAGGATCTCGTCGGAGGAGCCGAAGACGCCGTCGAAGAGCGCCAGCTTCTGCGAGAGCAGGTCGTAGAGCCGGGCGTCGGCGGCGTTGGCCCGGTTGAGGAAGTTCAGGACCAGCACGTCGCGCTGCTGGCCGTAGCGGTGGCAGCGGCCGATGCGCTGCTCCAGCCGCTGCGGGTTCCAGGGCAGGTCGAAGTTGACGACCAGGTTGCAGAACTGGAGGTTGAGCCCCTCGGCGCCTGCCTCGGTCATCAGCAGGATCTGCGAGCGGTCGCGGAACTCCTCCACCAGCGCCGCCCGCTTCTCGGTGCCGGAGACGTCGCCGGAGAGGCAGGTGACCAGGTAGCCGCGCGAGCGCAGCACCTGGGCCAGGTGATCCTGGGTGCGGCGGAACTCGGTGAAGATGACCGCCTTCTCCGGCCAGCCGCATGCCTGGGCCACCGTGAAGCAGCGGTCCAGGCCGCGCACCAGCGCGTCGACCTTGGCGTTGCGCTTGATGCCGCGCGCCATGCGGGCGCAGTCGCGCAGCTCGGAGAGCTCGCTGCTCATCTGCCGGACCGTGGCCGAGCTCCGGGTGCGGGGCGGGGCGTCGTCGTCGAAGAGCTCCTCGAGCTCGTCGTCGAAGCCGGCGAGGTCGAGCGCCAGGTCGCCCTGGGCCTTGCACTCGGCGCCGGCCAGCTTCTCGTCGAGCGAGTCGGCCAGGCGCTCCAGCGTGGCCGCCAGCGCGAAGGAGGAGGAGGCGAGGATCTTGCGGTAGACGAGGACGAAGAGGGCGCGCCGCGCCAGCGGGATGGCGTGGGTGTCCTCGCGCCGCAGGTAGTCGGAGACCCGGTCGTAGAGCGCCTGCTCCTCGGCCGACGGGGCGAAGTCCTCGACGATGGAGCGGCGCGCC
>JANMRY010000027.1:0-26560 GCA_031388695.1 Anaeromyxobacter sp.
GGCTCGCCTCGGCGGCATTCCTCGCTGGCGTGGTGCTCCACGCCACCGAGCGGCACGCCCACCCGCACGGTCACGAAGCGGTGGTTCACGAACACGCCCACGACCACCGCGATGGGCACCATGACCACCAGCACGAGCCGAGGATCACCGGCGGTCATACCCACGTGCATGCCCACGCTCCGGTGACTCACGGGCACGAACATGCTCCGGACCTTCACCACGGGCACGGCCACGGGCACGAGAAGACGGGGGGCGGGTAGCATGCCGCGCCACGGTCACTGGAGGGCCTCCTGGGGGAGGACGCACTATCGGGCGACCGCTTGCAGGTCACCAGCCGCAGGACGTGGTCTTCCCCGGCGACCGCAACGAGGTCGATCTCGGTGTCGGCGCGGTCCCAGTAGCCCTGGACGCGCTCCGTGAGCCCGAAGTCGCCGATCCCCTTGCGGCTCCGCTCCTCGTAGAGCGTGCCCACCAGTTTCTCCAGCGCCGGCCCCTCCACGTCGGCGAGCCGCTCGTCGGCCTGGCGCACGACGAGTTCCAGCGGCCGGAACGCCATGGCCGAGACCGGCGAAGCGAGCGCAGCCAGCCAGGCGCGGAGGAAGTTGTCGGTGAGGTAGTAGCGCCCTTGCCGCTCCGTCTTCCTGGCGAAGATGGGTAGCCGCTTCTCGATGATCCGGTACTTCTCGATGAGGACCTTCAAGTAGCCGCCAACCTGCTCCTTGGTGTCCGCGCTCATCTGCCGGACGTGGTCCAGCAGTTCGCCGTTTGTGCAGCCGGGCCTGCGCGCCACGAACTTGAGAATGACGTCGTACCTGCCGTGCAGCTCCTTGAGGAACCAGTTGTCCGCCTCGGTGCGCAGCGGCGACGAGGAGGCGAAGAACGCCTTCTCCAGCAGATCGCGACGCGGCTTGCCCAGCACGCCCTGCTCGAAGCAGTCCCTGTAGAACTTCGGGACCCCCTCGAAGAGGGACCAGAGGAAGAGCAGCCGCTCGGGCTCGACCGTCGCGTGCTGATCCAGTATCTCGAGCACCGACGCCACATCGAGGTGGCCAAGCTCCAACTCGTCGGTCGTCCGGTTGTAGAGGGGAGCGTTGCGCTCCTGGAGCAGCGCCGCCATCTCCGTGTGGATGGAGCCGAGCACGAGGAGACCGCCGGGTACGTGCGAGGCCCGGGCCGAGAGCAGGTCCACCTCGGCTTGGAGGAGGGAGCAGAAGTCCCGCAGCCGTTCGCGGTTGAAGTACTGGAACTCGTCGAGCGCCACGGCGTACCCGGCCCGCGCCAGGTTGCCGACGAGCTTCGCCAGTTCCGGGAGGGACCGCGGCCTCGGGAAGTCGGAGGCCGGGATCTCGAAGGTATCCATCTGGTCGGCCACGGCGGAGAGCACGCCCACCGGCCCGGAGTCGGGGACCTGGACGTAGAAGACCCGCTGGCCGCTCTGGAGTGCGCGCTGGATGAGGGCGGTCTTGCCGATGCGTCGGCGCCCGGTGACCTTGACGAAGTACCAACGGTTGCGCGCCAGGATCGCCTGGAGGCGGTTGAGCTCGTCGTTCCGGCCGTAGAAGCCCCAAGGCATGGCGCAACCGTAAGGTAATCTCCTTTACCTTACAGGGCGGATCGGCATAAACTACTGTATTAAATAGGTTATTTGGTTCCGCGTGGCTGGCCACAGCCGGCAGGGACCCTTGGAGACGTCCTTCCCGCTGGATTCGAAGGAGATCCCCTACCCCCTTCTTCTCGTGTGGGGAGAGAACGAACGAAGGGCCCCACCGGTTGTCCGGGGGGCCCTCGAGTTCTTCGGTCCTGCTTGTGTGAGCGCGGAAGGAATCGAACCTTCAACCTATGGATTAAGAGTCCATTGCTCTGCCAGTTGAGCTACGCGCCCGTCATGCACCTGCGTGATGGCCGAAGGGGCGCGGATCTACCAGCGCCCGACCGGACTGTCAACGTCGCCCCCGCGTGAGCGGAGCACTCGAACTCCCGCGGGCCGACGCCACGAGTGGCGCGCCCGGAGGGAGTCGAACCCCCGACCAGCGGCTTAGAAGGCCGCTGCTCTGTCCATCTGAGCTACGGGCGCTTCAGCTTCAGACAGCAAGGGTGAGTAAAGGGGTTCGAACCCTTAACCCCCGGATCCACAGTCCAGTGCTCTACCAATTGAGCTATACCCACCGTAAAATCTGAACGACGACTGTCAAAGAATCGGGGCGGCCGGATTCGGACCGACGACCTCCTGCGCCCAAGGCAGGCGCGCTACCAGGCTGCGCTACGCCCCGGAATCGAAAGCCCGACCGGTCGAGCCGGCCACTCCGAGGGGCAGGTAAGTAGCGGGTATCCTTCGCTTCGTCAAGGGTGGCCAGCCAGGGCCGACAGCCGCTCCAGCGCCGGCCGCAGCGCACGGAAGGCCGCCCCGCGGTGCGAGAGCGCGTCCTTCTCGGCCGGCGGAAGCTCGGCCATGGTGAGCGCCCTCCCCTCGGCCACGAAGAGCGGGTCGTAGCCGAAGCCGCCGGCCCCGCGCGGCGCCCGGCCGATCCGCCCCCGGCAGCGCCCCTCGACGCTGGCCAGGATGGTCCCGTCGGGGGCCGCCAGCGCCAGCACCGCCACGTAGGCCGCCCCGCGCTCCGCCTTGGGCAGGCCGTCGAGCGCCGCCAGCAGCTTCCGGTTGTTCCACTCGTCGCGCTCGGCTCTCGGGAGCGCCCCGGGCTGCTCGGCCTCCGACCAGCGGGCCGAGTAGATCCCCGGCGCCCCGTCGAGGGCGTCGACGCAGAGCCCCGAGTCGTCGGCCAGCGCCACCCGTCCCGAGGCGAGCGCGAAGGCGCGGGCCTTCTTCTCGGCGTTCTCGCGGAAGCTGGCGCCGTCCTCGACCACCTCGGGCAGGCCGCCGGGGAGCGCCGCGGGCGTCATCACCTCCACCGGCAGGCCGGCCACCAGCCGCGCCAGCTCGCGCAGCTTCCCCGCGTTGCCGGTGCCGAAGAAGAGCTCCACTGGCCGAGCCCCCGCCGCTACTTGAGCGCCGCCTGCTGCAGCGCCCCGAGCCGCTGGATCCCCTCGAGGGCGAGATCGAGCATGGCGTCGAGCTCGCCGCGCCCGAAGGGGAGCCCCTCGGCGGTCCCCTGCACCTCGACCAGCTTGCCCTCGCCGGTGGCCACCACGTTCATGTCGACGTCGGCGGTCGAGTCCTCCGAGTAGTCGAGGTCGAGCAGGGCCACGCCCCCCTTGGTGCCGACGCTGATGGCGGCGACGCTGCGGACCATCGGCTCGGCCTTGATCTTCCCGGCGCGCTGCAGCGTCCGGACCGCCAGCGAGAGCGCCACCCAGGCGCCGGTGATGGCGGCGGTGCGGGTGCCGCCGTCGGCCTGCAGCACGTCGCAGTCGAGGGTGATGCTGCGCTGCCCGAGCGCCTTCAGGTCGATCGAGGCGCGCAGGGCCCGCCCGATGAGCCGCTGGATCTCGAGGGTCCGGCCCCCCTGCTTCCCCTGCGAGGCCTCGCGGCGCATCCGGTCGTGGGTGGAGCGCGGCAGCATGCCGTACTCGGCGGTGACCCAGCCGGCGCCGGTGCCGAAGACGTGGGGCGGGACCCGGTCCTCGATCGAGGCGGTGCAGAGCACGTGGGTGTCGCCGAAGCGGGCCAGGCAGGAACCCTCCGCGTGCTTGGAGAAGCCTGCCTCGAGGGAGATCTTCCTGAACTCGCGTTCGCCGCGGCCGTCGGTTCGCATAGGGGCGGGCATCCTAGTCGCACGGGCGCGCAGGCGCCACCTCGCGGCCGGCCTCGGCCCGGCCCGAAACTCCATTCATCCCGATCGGTCAGTTTCCGAATCACGAGCGGTGGGTTACCGCCGCCGCTCGACCTCGCGCCAGGCCTTGACGCCGGCGGCGATGGCCCCGGCCACCTTCTCCTGGTGGGCGGCGCTCAGCAGCTTCTGCGCCTCGGCGGCGTTGGAGATGAAGCCGACCTCGAGCAGCACCGCCGGCATGCGGGCCCCCGCCAGCACGTAGAAGGGGGCCTGCTTGACCCCCCGGTCCTCGGAGCCCAGCCCGGCCACCAGCTTCTCGTGGAGCGCGTAGGCGAGCCGCGAGGAGCCGGCCAGCGCCGCGGTCTGCTCCAGGTCCTGGAGGATGCCGGCCACCGGGTCGCCCGGGTCGGGGATCGGCTCGCCGGCCAGCCGGTCGGCGTTCTCGCGAGCGGCGGCGGCGGCGGCGTTGGCGTCGCTGGCGTCGGCCGAGAGGAAGTAGGTCTCGACGCCGGAGGAGAGCCGGCGCAGCTCGGCGGTCGGCATCGAGTTCAAGTGGATCGAGACGAAGAGGTCGGCCCTGAGCCCGTTGGCCACCGCGGCGCGGTTGGTGAGCGGCACGCTGGCGTCGCCGGTGCGGGTCAGCACCACCCGGGCGCCGAGCTGCTCCAGCTTCGGCCGCAGCCGGCGGGCGAACTGCAGCACCAGGTCCTTCTCCTTGACGCCGCCCGGCCCCTGGGCCCCGTCCTGGTCGCCGCCGTGGCCCGGGTCGATCACCACCACGAAGGCGGGCGGCTTCGGCGCCCTGGGCGGCACCGCCCGGGGCGGCGCCGGCTGGGGCGCGGCGAGCAGGGTGGCGGCGAGCAGGGCGGCGGCGAGCGGGGCGGCGGCGAGCGGGGCGAGCACGGACGTGGACCCTAGACGATCTCGAGGTGGGGCGGCGCGCCGGGGAGCACCTCGCCGATGTCGGCGGCCCGGACCCCGGCCGCCGCCAGCGCCGCCAGCACGCCGGCCGAGCGCTCCGGGGCCACCGCCGCCAGCAGGCCGCCGTTGGTCTGGGCGTCGGCCAGCACGATGAGCGGCAGGGCCGCGTCGGGATCGGCGCGCAGGTGGGGCAGCACCCAGGCCAGGTTGGCGCGCGAGCCGCCCGGCACCACGTCGGCGGCGGCCAGGTCGACCACCCCGTCGAGCACCGGCACCGCCTGCGAGCGGATGCGCAGGGCCACGCCCGAGCCCTCGGCCATGCGCCAGGCGTGGCCGAGCAGCCCGAAGCCGGTCACGTCGGTGAGGGCGTGGACCGCGCCGCTCTGCACCAGCGCCTCCCCGGCGGCCCGGTTGAGCTCGGCCATGAGCCGGGTGACGGCGTCGAGCAGCCCGCCCAGCGCCACGCCGCGCTTGATGGCGGTGGTGACGATCCCCGAGCCGAGCGGCTTGGTGAGCAGCAGCCGGTCCCCGGGGCGGGCCCCGACGTTGCGCAGGATCCGGTCGGGGTGGACGAGGCCGGTCACCGCCATGCCGTACTTCGGCTCGGGGTCGTCGATCGAGTGGCCGCCGACCACCGGCGCCCCGGCCAGCGCCGCGGCCTCGGCGCCGCCGCGCAGCACCTCGCCGAGCAGCTCGAGCGGGAGCGCCTTGACCGGCCAGCCGACCAGGTTGAGGGCGAAGAGCGGCCGGGCCCCCATGGCCCAGATGTCGGAGAAGGCGTTGGCGGCGGCGATGCGGCCGAACCAGTAGGGGTCGTCGACCACCGGCGTGAAGAAGTCGGCGGTCTCGACGATCGCCTGGTCGGCCGAGAGGCGATAGACGGCCGCGTCGTCGCCGGTCTCGGTGCCGACCAGGACGTTGGGATCATCGACCGGCTTCAGGCGGCGCAGGACCTGCGCCAGGTCCGCAGGGCGGATCTTGCAGGCTCAACCGGCGCCGTGGCTGAGCGTGGTGAGCCGGACGGTCTTCTCCTGCTCGCTCATCACGCTTGCTACGGCTTTCCCTCGGCCAGCTCGAGGTACATGGTGGCGTTGCGGTTGCCCGGGCTGATCTCGAGGACGGCCCGCCACTGCGCGGCCGCCTCCTCCTTGCGCCCGGCCGCCAGCAGGCTCAGGCCGAGGTTGAGCCGGGCCGGCACGTAGGTCGGGTTCTGGGTGATGACCGCCTGGTACTCGGTCATGGCGGCGTCGCGCTCGCCGGAGTCGCGCAGCGCCCCGGCCAGGCGGGCCCGGATGTCGACGAAGCTCGGCCCCAGCACCAGCGCCCTGCGGTACTCGGCCACCGCCTCCACGTAGAGCCCGGAGGAGAGGTAGACGTCGGCGATGTCGGCGTACATGTTGGCCAGCTTGCCGGCCACGAAGCGGTCGAGCTTGGTGTCGGTGGCGCCGGAGCGGGAGAGGGCGTGGCGGTAGGTCTGCTGGGCGTCCTGGTAGCGGCCGGTGTCGTTGTAGGTGACGGCCAGGTTGAGGGCGGCGTCGGTGTAGCCGGGGTTGATGCGGAGCGCCGCCTCGAAGGAGCGCTGCGCTTTCTGGTACTGCCCCTGGTCGTGGTAGATGACGCCGAGCATGTTGTAGACGTCGGCGAAGGACTGGTTCTTCTCCACCACCTCGGTCAGGTACTGCTCGGCCAGCGCGTACTCGCGCTTCAGGTAGTAGCCGCGCCCGAGCGTCAGCGCCTGCTTCAGGGTCTCGTCCATGTCGGCCGTCCTCCCAGGGATGGCCGACTCTACATCAGCCCATCGACGATGACCCAACGGCCGTTCTCCTCGGCCAGCTCGAGCCGGGCCCGCAGCGCCGCCTCCGGGCCGTCGCCGACCCGGACCCGCTCGTCCTCGCCGACCACCACCCGCCCCGGCTCGACCCGCAGCTGCCAGGCGGTGACCTCCAGCCGGGCCGCCGGCCCGGGGCCGAAGTCGCGGGCCAGCTGGGCCAGCACCGCCGCCTTGCCGCCCTTGCCCCGGTACCCCTCCCCCACCAGCCGCCCGTAGGCGGCGGCGTCGCGGGCGTTGAAGGCGTCGATGCGCCGGAAGAGGAGCGGCAGCACCCGCTTCAGCTCGGCGAGCTGCCGGCCGTCGGCGCACCAGCCGCCCAGGTCGCAGGGGGTCATGGAGAACTTCTCCCGGCCGATGTAGCCGACCCGGATCCGGCCGCGGCGCCAGTCGATGCGGCCGTCACCCTCCACCATGGCCACCACCTGGGCCCGCTCGCCGGTGACGGTGATGGCGAGATCGCCGAAGCGCACCGGGTCGAGCTCCAATGTGCCGCCGGCCTCGAAGCCGTAGACGTCGGCGAGGTGGAGGCTCTTCTGGCGCGCCAGCGCCGCCCGCACCCGGGTCTCGGGGTCGGCCACCGCGCCGGCCAGCCGGGGCGTCAGGTCGCGCAGCCACCAGCCGGCGCCCAGCACCAGCAGCACCAGCGCCAGCGGGAAGAGGTAGGGGGCGCCCTGGCGGGCCTGCAGCAGGCGGCCCACGGCGCGGCGCCGCGAGGGGCCAGCGCTACCGGAGCCGCTCAAGCAGCTTCTCGGCGTCGGCGCGGTGCGGGTCCTGCGGGTAGCGGGCGATCAGCTTCTGCAGGGCCTGCTGGGCCCGGAACTTCTCGTCGAGCCTGGCGTAGGCCTGGCCCATGCGCAGCAGCGCCTCCGGCTCTCGCGCCGAGCCCGGGTAGTCGCGCACCAGCCCCTCGTAGCGGATGGCCGCCCCGGCCCAGCGCTCCCGCTTCCAGTAGAACTCGGCGACGTAGAGCTCGTGCTGGGCCAGCTTGCCGTTGGCCTCGGCGAGCAGCTGCTTCGCCTCGGGGGCCTGCCTGGAGTTGGGCCGCTCCTTCATGAAGGTGGTGAGCTGCTCGGCGGCCGCCCGCAGCGCCTTCTGGTCCTTCTCGAAGGAGGACGGGAAGAGGAGGAAGTCGGAGGGGGCGTCCCGGTAGCGCGAGAGCGCCGACCGGTAGGCGGCGTAGTCGGCCTCCTCGTGGGTCGGGTGGGCGGTGACGAAGGCGGTGTAGGCCTCGGCCGCCTCCGGGAAGCGGCCCTGCAGGAACTTGGCGTCTGCCAGCTTCAGCTCGGCCAGGGCGGCGTACTTGGAGAAGGGGAACTTGGTGCGGACGTGCTCGAAGAACTTGCCGGCCTCGAGCCAGTTCTCGCTCTTGAGCTCGTCGACCCCGGCCTCGTAGTTCTCCTCGGCGGTCCTGGCGTAGCGGATCTCGCCGGTGAAGGAGACGCGGCCGCTGGAGCAGGCCAGCAGCGGGAGCAGGGCGGCGAGGAGGAGCCGGGAGCGCATGAGGGGGCGGAACATAGCCCAAAGCGGCCCCCCGCGCATCGCTCCCGGGGCGGGTCAGGCCTCCTCCAGCTCCCGGTCGTCGAAGCCCCCCAGCGTGCGGGCCACGGCGCCGCCGGAGAAGCCGCGGCCGAGGAGGAAGCGGGCCAGCCGGCCCCGCGCCCGGGCGTCGAGCTCGGCGAGCGGGGTGCCGCGGGCCCGGCGCAGCGCCAGGGCTTGGCAGAGCGCCGCCTCGCCCCCGGGGGCCTCGCTGGCCAGCGCCCCGGCCACCGCCTCCCGGGCCGCGCCGGCGGCGATGCCGGCCTTGAGCAGGCGCCGCTCGGCGGTGCGCGGGCCGACCCGGCCGGAGGCGACCAGGGCGCGGGCCCGGCCGGTGGCGAAGGCGGCGTCGTCGAGGTAGCGCAGCTCCCGCAGCCAGGCGATCACGGCGTCGGCCTGGTCGGCCAGCTCGGCCTTCTTCAGCCTGGCCCGCACCTGGCGCTCGGTGCGGGCGGCGGCGGCGAGGTAGCGCACCGCCACCTCGCGGGCGCGCTGCAGCGGGGGGAGCTCGGGCCGGCGCGGGGCCGGCCCGCGGGCGCCCCTGGAACCGCTCGACTTAGAACCGCTCGATCTGGAAGTCGTCGTCGCCACCGCTGCTCCCCCCGGCGGAGGGCTCGGCGGCCGGCGCCTTGGCCGGCTGGACCCGCCCGAGCGCGATGCCGGGCTGGGCCGGCGGACCCGCGACGGGCGGGCGCGGCGGGGGCGGACGCGGCGCGGCGGCCGGCGGGAGCGGCTCGGCCCTGGTCTCGAAGCCGTCCCACTTGGAGTCGCTGGTGCTGCTGATGCCGGAGACGCGCAGCGCGAAGTCGTCCGGGTTGGTGGCCTGGCGGAGCGCCTCCTCGTAGCTGATCAGGTTCGACTTGAGCAGCGACATCAGCGACTGGTCGAAGGTCTGCATCCCGTAGCTGACGTGCCCCTGCGAGATGGCGTCGCTGATCTCCTTGGTGCGGTCCTTGTCCTCGATCATCTCGCGGACCCGGCTGGTGCAGAGCAGCACCTCGATGGCCGGCACCCGCCCCTTGCCGTCGGCGCGCGGCACCAGCCGCTGCGAGATGACGCCGCGCAGGACCGAGCCGAGCTGCAGCCGCACCTGCTTCTGCTGGTACGGGGGGAAGGCGGAGATGATGCGGTTGATGGTCTCGGTGGCGTCGAGGGTGTGGAGCGTCGACATCACCAGGTGGCCGGTCTCGGCGGCGGTCAGCGCCGTCTCGATGGTCTCCAGGTCGCGCATCTCGCCCACCAGGATCACGTCCGGGTCCTGGCGCAGGGCGCTCTTGAGCGCCTGCCCGAAGCTCATGGTGTCGACCCCGACCTCGCGCTGGTTGACGATCGAGCGCTTGTCGCGGATGAGGAACTCGATGGGGTCCTCGATGGTCATGATGTGGCAGGTCTCGGTGGCGTTGACGTGATCCACCATGGCCGCCAGCGTCGTCGACTTGCCCGAGCCGGTGGTGCCGGTCACCAGCACCAGGCCGCGCTGCTCGCCGGCGATCTTCTCCAGGATCTTGGGCAGCATGAGCTGCTCGATCGACTGGATCTTGAAGGGGATGACGCGCAGCACGACGCCGATGGTGCCGCGCTGCTGGAAGATGTTGACGCGGAAGCGCCCCAGGCCGGGCACGCCGTAGGCCAGGTCGACCTCGTTGGTCTGCTTGTACTTCTCGCGCTGGTACTCGTTCATGATCCCGAGCGCCATCCGCTGGATCTCCTCGGGCGGCAACCGCCGGGCGTCCTTGAGCGGCACCAGCCCGCCATCCACGCGGAACATGGGAGGCAGGCCAGCCTTGAGGTGGATGTCGCTGGCGCCGGCCCGGAGGGCGACCTGGAGGATCTCGTTCAGTTCCATCGCGACGCGAGCGTAACACCCCGATCCGGCAGGGTCCAATGGCCACACCGTCCCCGAAACGGCTGACGGCCGGACACCCGCGGGGGTGCCGGCCGTCGGGACAGTGCGGAAGGCAGCGGCTAGCGCTTGGAGAACTGGAAGCGCTTGCGGGCGCCGGGACGGCCGTACTTCTTGCGCTCGACGGCGCGGGCGTCGCGGGTCAGGAATCCGGCCTTCTTGAGCGCCGGCCGGTACTCCTCGTTCATCCGAACCAGGGCGCGGCTGATGCCGTGGCGGATGGCGCCGGCCTGGCCGGAGAGGCCACCGCCGTTGGCGGTGACCAGCACGTCGACCTTGCCGAGCTGGTCCACGAGCTTGAGCGGCTCGATGAGGATCATCTTGGAGGTCTCACGGCCGAAGTACTCGTCCATGGGCCGGCCGTTGATGGTGACGTTGCCGGTGCCGGGCACGAGGCGCACCCGCGCCACGGACTCCTTGCGGCGGCCGACGTTGATCTGGACCTGGGTAGCCATCAGTTCCTCACTTCGAAAGGACGAGCGGCTGCGGCTTCTGGGCCGTGTGCGGATGGGTGTCGCCCGCGTAGACCTTCAGCTTGGTCATCATCTGCCGGCCGAGCGCGCTCCTCGGGAGCATGCGCTTGACGGCGTTGACCAGCGGGCCGGTCGGGTGCTTCTCGCGCAGCTTGATGGGAGGCGTCAGCTTCTCTCCACCCGGGTGCATGCTGTGGGTGAAGTAGGTCTTGTCCGTCTCCTTCTTGCCGGTGAAGCGGACCTTGTCGGCGTTGACCACCACCACGAAGTCGCCGGTGTCGAGCGACGGCGTGTAGAGGGGCTTGTGCTTGCCCTTCAGGATGGTGGCGAGGCGGGTGGCGAGGCGGCCGACCGTCTGGTCGGTGCCATCGACGATCCACCAGGCGCGGCCCTTGAGGGCCTCGTCGCGAGTGGCGCTGTGCGTAGTTCTGGACATGTAAGGACCTGCTTTTCCCTGAAAATTGGAAGGCGCGTTCTAGAGGAACGACGAGCCCTTGTCAAGGGTCGCCACCCAGGCGACGCGGCGCGCAGCGCCGCCGTCCCCGAGGGAGGCGCAATCTATACGGGAGCCCCGCGGAACGCCAGCCCCGCCCGATCACGCCGCCGGCCCCTTGGCGGCACCCCGGCCGGCCGCTTATGGAGTGACGGTGAGCCTCCCGAGTCCAAGCCAGCGGCCACAGCCCGGCGCGCCCCCCGGCGAGCCACCGCTCGCCATCGAGGAGCGCCGCTGCAACCGCTGCGGGAGCTGCCTGAAGCTCGCCTGCCCGGCCATCGCCGACGCTGGCGGCGAGGCGCTGGTGATCGACGAGGCGGTCTGTACCGGCTGCGGACTCTGCGTCCCGCTCTGCCGGGCCCGCGCCATCGGCCCGTCACCGCGCCCGCCCCAGGATCCCCCGCCCCAGGATCGCCCGCCCCAGGATCCCCCGCCCTAGGATCCCCCGCCGGCGGCAGCCAGCCGGGCCCGCAGCTCGGCCAGCCCGCTCGAGGTGTGGGCGGCGATCTCCTCGGGCGTGGCGGCGCTGGCGTTGGGATCGACCTTCACGTGGGCCCCGGCCGGCAGGTCCTCGAGGAAGCGCGACGGGGTCCGCGGCAGCACCTTGCCGCGCTTGACCCGCTGCACCGCCCGGGTCAGGAAGAGCAGCTCGCGGGCCCGGGTCACGCCCACGTAGGCGAGCCGCCGCTCCTCGTCGAGGTCGCGGGCCTCGCCCTGGATCCCGGCGCAGGGGAGCAGGTCCTCCTCGACGCCGACCAGGAAGACCACCGGGAACTCGAGCCCCTTGGAGGCGTGGAGGGTCATCAGCAAGATCCCCACCTCGGCGGCCGGGTCCTCCTCCTCGCGGCTGTCGAGCGCCAGCCGCTGCAGCCAGGTGGCCAGCGAGACCTTCCTGGCGCGCCCCTGCGACCACTCCAGCGACCGCAGGATGCCGTCGATGCCGTCGACCTTGCGCTGCCCGGCCTCGGCCGAGCCGACCGAGCTGCGGGCGTAGGCGTAGAGGTCGAGCCCCTCCACCAGCCGGCGCGCCGAGGCCAGGAGGTCGCCGCCCTCGAAGTCGGCCCGGGTCCGGTCCACCAGGGCCACGAACTCGGCGATCTTCTCCGGGGCGCCGCGGACCAGCCCGGGCACCCGCTCGGCCTGGCGGAAGGCCTCCAGCAGCGGCAGGCCGGCGGCCACCGCGTGGGCGTGCACCTTCTCCACGGTGCTGTCGCCGATGCCGCGCGGCGGCACGTTGACGATTCGTGACAGCGAGTTCTCGTCCTCGGGCGAGGCCACCAGCTTCAGGTAGGCGAGCAGGTCGCGCACCTCGGAGCGATCGAAGAAGGCCGAGCCGCCGTGGACCTGGTGCGGCATCTGGGCCTCGCGCAGCGCCTCCTCGATGGGGCGCGACTGCGCGTTGAGCCGGTAGAGGACCGCGAAGTGGCTCCAGGGGCGCCCCTCGCTGCGCAGCCGGGTGATCTCCCGGGCCACGAAGGTGGCCTCCTCCTCCTCGCCCTCGCAGGCCGCCACCCGCACCGGGTCGCCGGGGCCGGCGCTGGTCCAGAGCTTCTTCGGCTTGCGGTCGGCGTTCTTCGAGATCACCCCGTTGGCGCAGGCCAGGATCCGGCCGGTGGAGCGGTAGTTCTGCTCGAGCCGCACCTCCACGGCGCCGGGGAAGTGGCGCTGGTAGCGCAGGATGTTCTTCACCTCGGCGCCGCGCCAGCCGTAGATGGCCTGGTCGTCGTCGCCCACGGCGCAGACGTTGCGGCGCTCGCCGCCGAGCAGCTTGAGCAGCTCGAGCTGGCAGTGGTTGGTGTCCTGGTACTCGTCGACCAGCAGGTGGCTGAAGCGGGCCTGGTACTTCTTGCGCAGCGCCGCGTCCTGCTTGAGAAGCTCGACGGGGCGGGAGATCAGGTCGTCGAAGTCGACGGCCCGCTGGGCCCGCAGCGCCAGCTGGTAGCGCGGGAAGACCTCGGCGGCGATCAGGTCGTAGTCGTCGCCCTGCCCCTCGGGCTTCGGCGCGATCTTCTTCTTCAGGGCGTTCTTGGCCTTGGAGATCTGCCAGAGCACGCGGCGCGGGTCGAAGGCCCGGTCGTCGATCTTCACCTCGCGCATGGCCCGCTTCACCAGCGCCTGCTGGTCGCCGGCGTCGCAGATGGCGAACCGCTTGGGCAGGCCGGCCGCGGCGTGCTCCTGGCCGAGCAGCCAGAGGCCGAAGGCGTGGAAGGTGGAGACGAAGACCTCGGTGCCGGCGTGGCCCGCCAGGGCGGCCACCCGCTCGCGCATCTCCGAGGCGGCCTTGTTGGTGAAGGTGACGGCGAGGATGGCCGACGGGTCCCGCCCCTGCTGGATCAGAAAGGCCACCCGGTGGGCGATGACGCGGGTCTTGCCAGAGCCGGCGCCGGCCAGCACCAGCAGCGGCCCCTCGGTGGTCCGGACCGCCTCGAGCTGGGGCGGATTGAGCGTGGAGAGGTCGAGCATCGGGCGGGGCGCGGTTCTCACACGCCGCGCCCTCCCCGACAAGGCTTGACAGCGCGGCCGCTCCCCATCACTTCAGCTTCGAGAGCACCGCCGCGAGGTCGTCCGGGAGCGGCGCCGTCACGTCGACGCGGCCGCCGGCTGGTGACGGGAAGGCGAGCCGGGTGGCGTGGAGCGCCTGGCGGGCCAGCCCCTCGAACGGGACGCCGTAGACCACGTCGCCCAGCACCGGGAAGCCGGCCTCGGCGAGCTGCACCCGGATCTGGTGGGTGCGGCCGGTGTCGAGCCGGACCCGCAGCAGCGCCGCCCCCTCGAAGCGCCGCTCCACCTTCCAGGAGAGGCGGGCCCGCCGCGCCGAGTGGAACCGGGTGGTGAAGCGCCGGGAGTCCTTCGGGTCGCGGCCGTAGGGCTGGTCGAGCGCCTGCTCGTCGGGCGGCGCCCCGGCCACCAGCGCCAGGTACTCCTTCTCCACCTGCCCCTCCTCGAAGGCCCGGCGCAGCGCCGCCAGCGCCAGATCGCTGCGCGCCAGCAGCAGGCAGCCGCTGGTCTGGGCGTCGAGCCGGTGGGGCAGCCCGGGGAGGTTGCGCCCGGCCACGTCGAAGCCGCCCAGCCGGCTCACCGCCGAGACCACCGAGACCCCGCCCGGCTTGACCGGCTCGACCGGCAGGCCGGCCACCTTGTTGACCACCACGCAGGCGGCGTCGTCGTGGAGCAGGGCCAGGTCGGGGCCGGAGGCGTCGCCGGGCCGGATGGCGCGCGGCGGCGGGAGCGCCACCTCGATCTCCTCGCCGCCGAAGAGCTTGCGGACCGGGGAGCAGCTCTTGCCGCGGATGCGGACCCGCCCCTGGTCGATCAGCCAGCGGGCCCGCTCCAGCGTCTGGCCCGAGTGGGCCGCCAGCCACCTGTCGAGGCGGGCGCCGGCGTCGGCGAAGGGGACGATGAGCGGTTGGTCGGCCACGGCCCGGCTCTACCACGCGCCCTCCCGGAAAGGCGAAGCGCCCCGGGGTTCGACCCCGGGGCGCCGCGGAGGCTGCGAGGTGGCGAAGGCGCCTAGCCCTTCGGCTCGACGGTGGCCGGCTCGTCGCTCTCGACCTTGCGGGCCGAGCGGGTCAGGGCCGCGACGGCCGAGCCGGCGGCGGCGCCGACCGCGGAGAAGAGCCCACCGGAGAGGACCACGGCCAGCACCCCGCTGGTGACGATGAGGGCGCGGACCAGGAAGGTGCTCTCGACCGGCGTCCCGAAGAGGCCGCCGGCCAGCAGCACGCCGGCGTAGCCGCCGTAGAGGATCGAGGGGAGGAGCCCGGTGGCCAGGAAGAGGGCCAGGCCGAGGCCGGCGCCGACGAGGGTGAAGATCTTGCTGGTGTTCTTCGGGGTGGTGGTCATGGCGTCCTCCGCTGCGTGGTGCCGTTCATCGGCAGCCGATCAGTCCATGTGCACGTGGCTTGCCAGCCTCCGGGGGCCGGGAATTCGAGGGGTTGGCGCCGCGCCTGTCGGAGAATCCCGACCGCCGGCCGGCCGGCCCGACGGTGAAGAGCACCAAGGGGCAGCTGGTCGTCGCCGTCTACACCAGCAAGGCGACCTGGCTCGACCTGGCGCGCGCCGCCAAGGTGCTCAGGGTCACGCCGCGCGCCGGCAACGTCTTCGCCGTGCTGGAAGGCGTGCCGCTCGGCGAGTGCGCCGTGGCCGTCTTCCACGACGAGAACGGCAACGGCAAGCTCGACATGGGCTGGCTCCCCCTGCCCGGCCCCACCGAGCCGAGCGGCGCCTCCAACGGCGCCACCAGCCGGCTCGGCCCGCCCGGCTGGGAGGCGGCCCGGTTCGAGTGCAAGGTGGGCGAGGCGGTCGTGAGGCTGAAGCTGGGGTAGCGGCGCGGCTGCGGCGGATGCTCGCGCCGCGGGCGCGTCCGACGGGACCGCCGCGCGCCTCAGTCCTTGCCGTGCCCCTTCTCCTTCTTCTCCCGCTTCTCGTGGCCACCCTCGCCGCGGTGGCCCTGGTCGTGCTTCCTCTCCTCCTTGCCGTGCTTCTCCTTGGAGGGGTTCCACTTGCGGTAGTGGCCGTGCGGGTACTTGACCAGCCGCCCCGGCACGCCGCGCGATTCGACGACCACCCAGCCCTTCCGGTGATCGTGCGACCGGTACCAGCGGGTGTCGCGCCGCACCCAGTAGAAGCCGTCGATGAAGAAGACCTCCTCGTTGACGTCGGGGACCACCTGGACGCCCGGCTCGATCACCACCAGCGCCGGGAGGACCACCGGGAGGTCGAAGTGAATCGCCACCGACACCTGGGCGGTGGCGGGACGGGGGAGGAGCAGCGAGGCGGCGAGTCCGGCGGAGACCAGGAGGTTGCGCATGGCCTGAAGATGCCCCTTCGGGCCTGTCTATTCAATCACCCGCCGGAATCAGGCCAGAAAGCAGGGCATTGCCGCACCTGACTGCGACGGGCCGTCGCATGGCGATTGACCACAGGCGGCTCCCGCGTGGGGTGCTGTACGTGGTCAGCACCCCCCCATGAAGGTCGCCATCGTCTCATCGGAGTTCCCGTTCTCGGCCAAGGTGCCGATGGTGCCGCCCATCCTCGAGTATCTCGGCGCCCTCACGCTGCGCGAGGCGCCCGACACCGAGCTGCGGCTCCACGACGCCAACCAGCGCCCGGTCGACCCGGCTCGGCTCGACGCCGACCTGGTCGGCATCTCGGTCTGGACCGCCACCGCCCCGTGGGCCTACCGCTTCGCCGACGCCTGCCGGGCGGCCGGCAAGAAGGTGGTGCTCGGCGGCATCCACGCCACCGCGCTCCCCGACGAGGCCGCTCGCCACGCCGACGCCGTGGTGGTCGGGGAGGCCGAGAGCGCCTGGGGCGAGGTGCTGCGCGACGCCCGCGCCGGCCTCCTCAAGCCGCGCTACCACGGGGTGCAGCGGCCGCTCGAGGGGCTGGTCCAGCCGATCGACGCCCGGCTCAAGGGGAACTACCAGTTCCGCGCCTTCTTCACGATGCGCGGCTGCCCCTACGCCTGCTCCTTCTGCTCGGTTCACGAGTTCTACGGCCGCTCCATCCGCTACCGGCCCATTCACGAGGTGGCCGAGGAGATCGAGGCCCGCGCCGGCCGCATCTGGTTCAACGGCGACGACAACATCTGGGGGGCCGACCCGGACCGGGCGGTGGCCCTCTTCGACAGGCTGGCGGCCGGGAGCAGCAAGTCCTGGTACGGCTTCGGCGACCTGCGCAGCGTGCAGGGCGCCGAGGGCGAGCGGCTGCTCAAGGCGGCCCGTCGCAGCGGGCTGGTCTCGGCCTGGTGCGGCTGGGAGAGCGACGAGGCGAGCAGCCTCAACGCCTACGGCGCCGCCGGCAAGCAGGGGCGCGACCGGGTCGAGGCGGTCAAGCGGATGCAGGGGCACGGGCTGGCGGTGGTGCTCTTCCAGGTGCTGGGCGGCCGGGAGGAGGGGCTCGACAGCTTCCAGCGCGCGCTCGAGCTGGCCGACCGGCTCCGCGTCAACCTCCACCCTGTGCTGCTCACGCCGCTGCCGGGCACCCGCTGCCACCAGGAGCTCCGCCCCCACCTGCTGCCCGGGCTCGGCTGGGAGGCCTACACCGGGGTGCGCGCCCTCTTCCACCACCCCGACCCGGCCTGCACGCCGCTGGCGCGCGAGCGGGCCTACCACGAGCTCTGCCACCAGCTCTACCGGCCGGGGCGGCTCTGGCGGCGGCTCACCGCCATCCCGCGCGCCGGCTTCCCGGGCGTCCACCTGATCTCGCTGATGCAGCAGCTCCCCATGAAGTACGCGCTCGGCAAGGCGCGGGAGGCCTGGCTGGCCGAGCAGCAGCCGGCCCTCCCACCGACGCCGGCCGCCGTGGCGCCACCGGAGGGGCGGCTGGCCGCCGGGCTGGCCTGGCTGCGCGCCGCCGCGGCCGGGGCCTGGCTGACCGCCACCGCCGGGGCCACCGCGCTGGCGCACCGTATCGATGCCGAGTTGCTGCGGGTCTCGGAGCAGCTCGCTGGACTGCACGAGTTGGCGCATGACGTCGGCTGGGGAAGCCTGGCGGTCATGGCGCTCTCCACCGCGCTCGGGGCGCTGGCCAGGGGGCGCGGCACCGCGCTGGCCGAGCGCCCCACGCTGGTGGCGGCCGGCTCCGTGCTGCTCGGGCTGGCGGCGCAGCTGGCGCTCACCGCCGGCTGACCACCGGCTACTTCGCCGCCACCGCCCTGCCGTCGACGTCGATCAGCTTCGGCGCGCCGAGGCCGAGCTCCTTCAGGCCGGCCTCCACCTTGGCGCGGTCGCCGACCACCACCCAGACGATCTTCGACGGGTCGAGCACCTTGGCCGCCTCGGTCACCGCCGCCGGGGTGACCGCCCGCACCTTGGCGGCGTAGCCGTCCCAGTAGCGGTCGTCGAGGCCGAAGCGGAGGATCTCCGCGGTCGACCCGGCCACGGCGCGCGCCGTCTCCCACTCGCCGGGGAGCGCCAGCGTCATCGAGGCCTGCGCTGCCGCCACCTCGGCCGGGGTGGCCGGCTTCAGGCCGTGGATCCCCTTCACCTCCTTGATGAACTCGCCGAGCGCCTCCCTGGTCTTGTCGGTCTGGACCGGCGCGTAGCCGAGGTAGGGGCTCGGGCCGCGCGACTTGATGGGGAAGGTGTAGGCGCCATACGCCCAGTGCTTGTCCTCGCGCAGGTTCATGTTGACCCGCGCCGAGAACTGGCCGCCGAGGATGTTGTTCATCACCTCCTGCTCGATCGCCTTGGCGTCGCTGGCCGGCGGGGCGACGGTGCCCATGAGGATGAGCGACTGCTCCGACCCGGGCCGGTCGACCAGGTAGATCCCGGGGGCGGCGGCGGTGCCGGCGCCGATGGTCCGCTTCGGCACCTCCCCCTTCTTCCAGCCGGCCAGGAGCTTCTCCAGCTTCGGCTTCACCTCGGCCAGCGTGGTGTCGCCCACCACCAGCAGCGTGGCGGCGTTCGGCCTGAACCAGGTGTTGCGCCAGGCCACCACGTCGTCGCGGGTCAGCCTCTTCACGCCGGCGACGTGGCCCGAGCCGGTGAGGGGGTTGCCGTAGGGGTGGCCGGCGCCGAAGATCAGCCCCGGCACCAGCCGCTGCGCCAGCCCCATGGGCTGGGCCTGCTCCTGCTCGATGGCGGCCAGCTGCTGCTTCTTCAACCGGTCGAAGTCGGCCTGCGGGAAGCTCGGGTTGAGGATGACGTCGGCGTAGACCGCCAGCGAGCCGTCGAGGTTGGCCTTGAGGGCGTTGAGCGAGACCAGGCTCTGGTCGAGGTTGGAGCCGGTGGAGAGCGTGGCGCCGAGCCGCTGCAGCTCGTCGCTGATCTGCAGCGAGCTGCGCGTGGCGGTCCCCTCGTCGAGCATCGCCGAGGCGAGCTTGGCGGTGCCGGGGGTGGCGCCGGCGTCGGAGGCGTAGCCGGCGTCGACCAGCAGGGAGAGGTTGACGACCGGGATGGCGTGGCGCTCCACCACCACCAGGGTGAGGCCGTTCGAGAGCGTGGCGCGCTGCAGGGCCGGGAACTTCACGTCGACCTGCGGGCCGGGCACCGGCAGGGCGCCCCGGTCGACGCCGGGGGCGAAGGCGGCCAGGCCGTCGCCGTACGGGCGGACGGTCAGCACGGCGACGCCGTCGGAGAGCCAGCGCTTGCCGGCCTCTTGGAGCTGGGCCGGCGTGGCTCCGCGCGTCCAGCCGGTGCTCTTCTTGTAGGCGGCCGGATCACCGCCGTAGACCTGCCCCTGCGCCAGCACGTCCGACTTGCCGCCGAAGCCGCCGATCCGCTCGACGCCGCGGATGAAGGCGGCGAGCCGCGCGGTGCGGGCCCGGGCCAGCTCGTCGTCGGTCGGCCCCTTGGCGAGGAGGCGAGCCACCTCCTCCTTGACCACCCTCTCGACGGCGGCCGGATCGCCGCCGGGGCGGACGGTGGCCGAGATGTAGAAGGCCGAGCCGATCTCGGTGGTGTTCTGCGAAGCGCTCACGTCGGTGGCCAGCTGCTCGTCGTAGACCAGCCGCTTGTAGAGGCGCGAGGTCTTCCCCGAGGAGAGCACCTGCCCGACCAGGTGGAGCAGGGTGTCGTCCTGCGTCCCCCACTGCGGCGTGTTCCAGGCCAGGTAGAGACGGGCCTGCGGCACGCGGTCCTGCATCTCGACGCGCTGCTCGCCGCTCCGCTTGGCCACCCAGGCGACCGGCCGGTCGAGGGGCGGGCCGGGTGGGATGTGGCCGAAGTACTTCTCGACGCGCGCCTTGACGTCTTCCGGCTTGACGTCGCCGGCCACCACCAGCGTGGCGTTGGTCGGGCCGTAGTAGGTCTTGAACCACTCCTTGACGTCGTCGAGCGAGGCGGCGTTGAGATCGGCCATCGAGCCGATCACCGTCCAGGAGTAGGGGTGGCCCTTCGGGTAGAGGATGGGCTGGAGCACCTCGTCGACCCTGCCGTAGGGCTCGTTCTCCCCCTGCCGCTTCTCGTTCTGGACGACGCCGCGCTGCAGGTCGAGGCTCTTCTGGTCGATGGCGCCGAGCAGGTGGCCCATCCGGTCCGACTCGATGAAGAGGGCGGTGTCGAGCGCCGAGACCGGAACGTTCTCGAAGTAGTTGGTCCGGTCCTCGCTGGTGGTGCCGTTGAGATCGGTGGCCCCGAGCGCCTCGAAGGTCTTGATGACGTCCCCCTTGAGGTGCTCGGAGGGCTGGAACATCAGGTGCTCGAAGAGGTGGGCGAACCCGGTCCGGCCCGGCTTCTCGTTCTTGGAGCCGACGTGGTACCAGACGTTGACCGCGACGATGGGGGCCTTGTGGTCCTCGTGGACCACCAGCGTCAGCCCGTTCTTGAGGACGTAGCGGGTGGCGGGGATGTCGGGGACTTCCTGGGCGCCGGCCACCGCGCCGAAGAGGGCCAGGGCGAGGGCGAGAGCGGTGCGGACGGTCATCTACTGCTCCTTGGGTGAGGAATGGACCGGGGAGTCTTAAAGCGGCCGGGCCGTCGGCGCGACCCCCCTTGTGACGTCTCTACCGGGAGGCGCCGGGCGGCCCGATGTGACACCGGGGCCGTGGTAGCTTTCACCCACGCCATGCCGCAGGCATCACGCTCCGCCGAACCGAAGCTGGCCTTCGCCGTCGTCGTCATCGGGCTCCTCTCCGGGGCCGCCGGTGCGGTGCTGATCAGCCGCGACTTCGAGGCCCGGGTCGAAGCGGTCGGGGCCACCGTGCTCTCCGCCGCCGCCGAGGCCTTCCGCGGCCAGCAGGAGGCCGAGCAGGAGAAGCTGGCCGCCACCCTCGACGCCCTGATGGCCTCCCGCGAGCTGCGCGAGGCCTTCCAGCGCCGCGACCGCGAGGGGCTGCAGCGGCTGGCGGCGCCGCTGCTGGCCGAGCTGAAGGCCCGCGGCCGGATCTCCCACTGGTACTTCCACGAGCCGGGCGAGGGGCGCCGGGTCTTCCTGCGGGTCCATCGGCCGGAGCTCCACGGCGACCGGGTCGACCGGGTCACGCTCCAGCGCGCCGTCGAGAGCGGCGAGCTGGGGGCCGGGCTGGAGCTGGGCCGGACCGCCTTCGCCCTGCGGGTGGTCCGCCCCTGGCTCCAGGAGGGGCGGCTCATCGGCTACCTCGAGCTGGCCGAGGAGGTCGATCACTTCCTCTCCGCCATGAAGGGGCGGAGCGGCGACGACTACGCCCTGCTGGTGGAGCGCCGGCTCATCGACGAGCAGGCCTGGGCGGCGGTGCTCGGCTCCCGGATCAACAGCTGGAACGGCCGCTCCGACCTGCTGGTGGTCGACGCCACCGAGGTCGACCCCGAGCTGGCCACCATCGAGGGCGACCTGGCGCGGTTGCCCCCCACCGGGCGCTTCCTCGGCGAGACCGAGCGGGCCGGCCGGGTCTCGATCCGCGGCGTCTTCCCGGTCAGCGACGCGGCGGGGCGGACCGTGGCGGCCCTCTCGGTGGTCCACGACTTCACGGCGCACCACCGGGCGGCGCGCGACGCCCGGGGCCAGGCCTGGGCCACGCTGCTCCTGCTCTCGGTGCTCGCCTCCGGCCTGACGGTGGCGCTGGCCCACTGGCTGGTCTTCCGTCGAGGCGCGGCGCCGGGCCCCCCGGCTCCGGGCGCCTGATGGCGGCGGCGCCGCTCGCTCGGCCGCTGGTGGTGCTGGAGCGGGCCTCGGTGACGCTGGGCGGGGCGGCGGTGCTGCGCGAGGTGACGTTGACGCTGCGCGCCGGCGACCGCTGGGCGGTGGTCGGCGCCAACGGCTCGGGCAAGTCGACGCTGCTGCGGCTGCTGCGCGGTGACCAGTGGCTCGATCCCTTCCTGCCGGGGCGGCGCGCCTTCGTCGGGCCGGACGGCGAGTCATCGGCAAGCCCCATCGGCTGGCGCGAGCGGGTGGCGCTGGTCGGCCCGGAGGGGCAGGACGCCTACGCCCGCGCCGACCTCGACCTGCCGGTCGAGGCGGTGATCCGCTCCGGGCTCGATGGGGAGCGCTACCCGGTGCTCCCGGCCACGCCCCAGCGCGCCGCGCTGGTGGCACGGGCCGCGACGGCGCTCGGGGTCGAGGGGCTGCTCGCTCGCCAGCTCCTCACCCTCTCGCGCGGCGAGGCCCGCCGGGTGCTGGTGGCGCGGGCGCTGGCGCCGGCGCCGGAGGTGCTGCTGCTCGACGAGGTCTGCGACGGGCTCGACGCCGCCGGGCGCGCCGGCCTGCTGGCGCGGCTCACCGCGGTGGGGGCGAGCGGCGTCACGGTGGTGACGGCGACGCACCGCGAGGAGGAGATCTTCGACGGGGTGACCCGGGTGGTGCGGCTCGAGGGTGGGCGGGTGGTGGAGGGCGGCGAGGGGAGCACGGGGTCTTCCTCGCGGCGCGCTCGGGCCGGTCGGGCCGCCCCGGTCGCTCGGACCGTGCCGGTCGATCGGACTGGGCGGACCGGAGCCACGGTCGGGCGCAGCGCGGCCGGGCCGGTCCAGTTCGACCTGCGCGACGTCACCGTCCTGGTCGACGGCCGCCCCGTCCTCGACCGGGTCACCTGGTCGGTGCGGACCGGCGAGGCCTGGGGGATCACCGGGCCGAACGGCGCCGGCAAGTCGACGCTGCTGCGGCTGCTCTGCGGCGAGGAGCAGCCGGCCACCGGCACCATCGACCGGCTCGATCTCGGGAGGCGCGCCGACGCCGGCCAGCTGCGGCCGCGGCTCGGGCTGGTCTCGCCCGAGCTCCAGGCCCGCCACCGGCTCGAGGCGAGCGGCGAGGCGGTGGTCCTCTCCGGCCACCTCGGCACCGTCGGGCTGGCCGAGGCGCCCTCCCCGGCCCGGCGCGCCGCGGCGGCGGCCCTGCTCGGCCGGCTCGGCCTCGCCCCGCTGCGCCAGCGCGGCTTCCTCACCTGCTCCTACGGCGAGCAGCGGCTGCTGCTGCTGGCCCGGGCCCTGGTGGCCGGCCCGGAGGTGCTGCTGCTCGACGAGCCGTTCGCCGGCCTCTCGCCGGAGGCGCGCCTGGCCCTGCGCGAGACGCTGTTCGGGCTGCGGGCGCGGGGGACCACGCTGCTGCTGGTGAGCCACCACGAGGACGAGCTGGTCGGGCTGGTGACGCGGCGGGCCCGGCTCGAGGCCGGGCGGTTCACGATGGTCGGCTGAAGCCGCGGCCCGGCGCCGCTGCGTCAGCCGCGATCGAGCTTGAGGGCGTCGGGCAGCTCGTTGGTCACCGGGGCCGCCCCGCGCGGGAAGTGCTCGGCCAGCCGGGCGCCGCAGCGGGTGACCGCCTCGACGAACCCGTCGGCCGGCCGCCCCTGCTTCATGCCGGCCACCAGCGCGTCGACGGTCGCCTGCCACTCGCCGTCGCCGACCTTGGCGTGGATGCCATGATCACCGAGCACCACCGCCTCGTGCTCCAGCAGCGAGGCGAAGATCAGCACGCCGGTCCCCTCGCTGGTCTGGTGCAGCCCGTGCTCCAGGAAGGCGCGCATGGCCCGGGCCTTCACCTCGGCGTCGAGCTGCTCCTCGCCCACCAGGAAGCGCTCCACCGGCGCCAGCCGGGAGAGCCCCCAGCCGAGCAGGGCCCCGAGGAGCTGGCCGAACGGGAGCTCGCCCGGGGTCACGCCCCAGGGGCCGAGCAGCAGGGCGGCCGTGGCCAGGGCGGCGCCGAGCAGCGCGCCGCGCAGGGCCGCCTCGGGGTAGGGGTCGCTGCGCGCCACCACCACCGGCACCACCTGGCCGCGCGAGCCGGCCTCGGCCAGCCTGACCGCCTCGGCCACCCGGGCGCGCGCCGCCTCGTCGAAGTTCTTGTCGAGCACCATGCCGCCTCCTACCAGCTCCCCGACGCGCCGCCGCCGGAGAAGCCACCGCCGCCGCCGCTCCAGCCGCCACCGCCGCCGCTGCTGCCACCGCCGCCGAAGCCCCCGAAGCCGCCGCCGCCGAAGCCACCCCCGCCCCACCCGCCGCCCCGGAGGCCGCGGCGATGTCCGCCGAAGCCGAGGCCGAAGACGGCCCGGATGATGATGAAGAGGACCACCAGCGCGGCCATCAGCAGGCCGCCGAAGCGGCTCCCCACCTTTCCGGCCCTGGCCGGCGCCGCCCGGACACTCTCCGGCAGGGCGCCGAGCGTCTGCAGCACCTCGACCCCGCCCTGGTAGAGGCCGTCGCCGTAGCGGCCGGCGCGGAAGGCCGGGCCGATGGCGGTGCGGATGATGCGGGCTGACTGGGCGTCGGTCAGCCCGCCCTCGATGCCGTTGCCGACCTCGATGCGCACCTTGCGGTCGGCCACCGCCACCACGATCAGGACGCCGTTGTCGCGGGTGGCGTCGCCCAGCTTCCAGGCCTCGGCGACGCGGACGGAGAACTCCTCGAGCGAGTCGCCTTCGAGCCCGCGCACCAGCAGGTACTGGAGCTGGACGCCGCGGCGCCCCTCGACCTCGCGGGCCGCACGCGCCAGGCCGCTGAGCTTGCGCTGGTCGGCGCCGGAGAGGACGCCGGCCTCGTCGACCACCGGGCCGGTGAGCGCAGGCACGGAGAGCGCCACCCCGAGCGAGGGCGCGGCCAGCAGCAGCGCGGCGAGGAGGAGCGCTCGCACCGGGCCCGCTAGAACTTCACCTTCGGCGCGGTGGCGGCGTCGGGCGTGGTGGCCGCGAACTGCGCCTTCGGCTGCTTCTTGTAGAACATCGAGTTGGTCCAGCTGGTGGGCGGGACGGTGACGAGATCGTTGAAGCCCTGCACGCTCTCGATGTAGCGGCGGCGGGCGATGGCGATCCGGTTCTCGGTCCCCTCCAGCTGCGCCTGCAGGTCACGGAAGTTCTCGTTGGCCTTCAGCTGCGGGTAGTTCTCGGCCACCGCCAGCAGGCGGCCGAGCGCGCCGCGCAGCTGCCCCTGGGCCGCCTCGAAGGCCTTGAGCTTCTCCGGCGTCAGCTCGGTGGCCGAGATCTGCACCGAGGTCGCCTTGGCGCGCGCCTCCATGACGCCCTCGAGCGTCTCCCGTTCGTGGGAGGCGTAGCCCTTGACGGTCTCGACCAGGTTGGGGACGAGATCGGCGCGGCGCTGGTACTGGTTCTCCACCTCGGCCCAGGCGGCGGTGACGGCGTTCTCGGACTGGGGGATCGACTGGTAGCCGCAGCCGCCCAGCAGCAGGGCGGCGGCGACGGCGATGACGGAGCGGTTCGTGGTCATGGCGGGTAACCTAACCACGTTCTGGGATCGTGTGGCGCCCCGGACGGGTCTAGTGAGGTTGCCACGGGGGGAGCCAGGGATGGTGCGACGAGGTGGTGACGCGGCCAATGGCCGCGGCGAAGGCGGCGTGGTCGTCAAGTTCGAGCCGTTCTACCGGGTGGCGCGGCGCATCCCGCGGGGCAAGGTGGCCACCTACGGCCAGGTGGCGGCGCTGGCCGGGCGGCCGCGCGGGGCCCGGCTCTGCGGCTACGCGCTGTCGGCGCTGCGCGGCACCGTGCACGAGGTGCCCTGGCAGCGGGTGCTCGGGGCCCGCGGCGGCGGGCGGGCCGGCATCTCGCTGCGGGATCCGGTCGGCGCGGCGGCGCAGCGGGCGCTGCTCGAGCGCGAAGGGGTGGAGGTCGACTCGCGCGGATGGGTGGAGCTGGAGAAGTTCGGGTGGCGGCCGAGGCGGTGAGGCGGGCGGGGCCGGGAGGGAGACGGTCGGTCTCGCGAGGGGACGGGCGGCTTCGCGATGGGACGGTCAGTCTCGCGAGGGGACGGTCGATGCCGATCGCAGGAAATGGCCGTCCCTCTTGGGTCCCATGCATGTCGGCCCGCCCGGAAATGTCAGACCATCGTGAGACGCTCGGTGAATGAACAACCACGCGAACCCGGTCCCTTCCTCGGCCGCGGCTCCGGTGCACGGAGCGGCCTCCCCCTCTCTCGAGCTCCTGGAAGCACGCCGGCTCCGCGACGCCATCGCCGCCCTCCTCCGTCGCGAGCGGGTCGCCATGGCTGACTTCCTCGTCGCCCTTGCCGACTTCGACCGGCGCCGCGGCTGGCAGGTGCTCGGTCACGCCAACCTCTTCGCCTTCCTCCTCTCCGAGCTCGGCCTCTCCCCGGCCCCGACCTACTTTCGGCAGGAGGCGGCCCGCCTGCTGCAGCGCTTCCCGGACCTGGAGCGGCCACTCCGCGAGGGGAAGCTCTGCCTCACCTCCATGGGCGAGCTGGCCAAGGTCCTGACGGAGGAGAACCGGGCGGAGGTGCTGCCTCGGTTCCTCGGCATCTCGTCCCGTGAGGCGAAGGAGGTCGTCGCCGAGCTGCAGCCGCGCGAGTCGCCCCCCCATCCGGACGGTGGTCACGCCGCTGGTGTCGGTTCGCAGCTCGGAGGCGGGACTCCCACTGCTCGCCATGCCCCTCTCGGAGACCAGCGCCCCGGCCGCCAAGAACACGGACCCAGAGTCACTTTGGACGCCCAAACTGCAAGGGACGTGCCCGGCGCCGGCTGGAGCCGCGCCGGGACGAGGTCGACCCGCTCACGGCCGAACTGAGCCGCCTCAGCACCACGGTCAGCCGCCGCTTTCTCGAGAAGCTCAAGACCGCCCGCCAGGGGCTCGGGCACGCCATCCCCCGCGCCACCACCGAGCAGGTGCTGGAGGCGGCGCTCGACCTGCTGCTCGAGAAGCAGGCCAGGGCGCGCGGGCAGGTGAAGAAGCCGAGGGCAATCTTGCCGACGGCGATTCCGACTCGGTCTGCCGTCGACGCCGTCGGCGAAATCCGGCAAGGCGCTAACGGGATGGCTCCAGCTGCCCTCGAAGGCCGCGCGATTCGCAGGGACGGCCCCCGC
>JANMRY010000031.1:0-4623 GCA_031388695.1 Anaeromyxobacter sp.
CTCTTCGACGAGCTGGAGGACGTGGCCGGCGGCCGGCAGATGCCGTTCGGCATCCCGGGGTTCGAGCCGCAGGCCCGGCCGTCGAAGCTCTGGTTCAACCGGCTGCTTGAGGAGAACCGGGTCCCGACCATCTGGACCACCAACGAGCTGGGGGGCGTCGACCCGGCGCTGCTGCGCCGCTTCAGCTTCATCGTCGCCTTCCGGCCGCTCGGCCCCGGGCCGCGGCGCGCGGCCTGGCAGCGCCACGCTGGCAAGGAGCTGGCCGGCACCGAGCTCGACGCGCTGGCGCAGGCGCACGACGTCAGCCCGGGCGAGATCGGCGGCGCGGTCACTGCGGCGCGGCTGGCCGGCGGCGGCACGGTCGACCGGGTGGCGCTGGAGCGGATCCTGGCCGGCGTCGCCGACGCGCAGCCGGGGCGGAAGCGGGCGGTGGTTCGCCGCGCCGGTGCCGACTACCGGCCCGAGGCGGTCCACGCTTCGACCGACCTGGTGGCGCTGGCCAACCGGCTGGCCGGCTGGAAGCCGACCGGCGGGGTGGGGCTGTCGCTCTGCCTCTACGGGCGGAGCGGCACCGGCAAGAGCGAGTTCGTGCACCACGTCGCCAGGCGGATGGGGCGGCCGGTGGTGGTGCGGCGGCCGTCGGATCTCGAGTCGAAGTGGCTCGGGGAGACCGAGAAGAACATCGCCGCCGCCTTCGCCGAGGCCTCGGCCGAGGAGGCGGTGCTGCTCTTCGACGAGGTCGACTCGCTGGTGCGCGACCGGCGCCACGCCGAGCGGAGCTGGGAGCTGAGCCAGGTGAACGAGTTCCTGCAGCAGCTCGAGGCCTGCCGCGGCTTCGTGGCCTGCACCACCAACCTCTTCAGGGAGCTCGACCAGGCGGTGCTGCGCCGCTTCACCTTCAAGGTGGAGTTCCTGGCGCCGCTGGCCGAGCAGGTGCTGGCGCTCTTCGACGCCCACCTGGCGTCGAAGCTGGCCGACCCGGGGGAGGCGGCCGACCGGGCACGGCTGGCGTTCGCGCTTCGCCGGGCCGGTGTCCTGGTGCCGGGCGACTTCGCCGTGGTGTCGAGGAAGGCCGCGGTGATGGGCGGGAAGTGGACCCTGGCCGCGCTGGTCGGGGAGCTGGCGGCCGAGGTGCGGGCGCGCGGCGAGGAGGGAAGGGCGGTCGGGTTCTGAGCGGTCCGCCCGTCGAGCAGCAGCCCGCACTGCGGAGCGACCACCAGCCCGAGTGTCTCGATGTTGCGTCGGATCCGGCCGTCGAGGTCGCCGCGACTCGGGGCGGCGCTCCGGGAGTTGCTCCTGCCACCAGCTCACCCTCCGTCGAGCATCCGACTGAGCCGCCCGATGGCCGTTCGGGCCAGGCCCGGTTCACTCGCCGGCCCCGGGCTCGTCCCGCTCCTGGCCCCGGCGTCGGGCCCCCAGCCCGCCACCTCCTCCGCGGCCCACGGATCGGGCGCGCTGGTCTCCTCGAGATCGCTGGCGGTGACCTCCACCGCCGAGGGGGAGCCCGTGGCCCCGGCCTCGCCCGCCTCGCCGGCCCGGACCAGCGACATCAGCTCCTCGGCCGAGAGCGCCCCGGCGGCAGCCATGCCATCCAGCACGCCGGCCACCAGCGTCCGCTTCCGGCCGTGCAGCCCGATGATCGCCTCCTCGATGGTCCCCTGCGCCACCAGCCGGTAGACGGTGACCGGCCGGCGCTGGCCGATCCGGTGGGCCCGGTCGGAGGCCTGGTCCTCCACGGCCGGGTTCCACCACGGGTCGAGGTGGACGACGTAGTCGGCGGCGGTGAGGTTGAGGCCGGTCCCGCCGGCCTTGAGCGAGATGAGGAAGAGCTGCCCCTCGCCGGCCTGGAACCGCTCGACCAGCCCGTCCCGCTGCTTGGCCGGGGTCTTGCCGTCCAGGTAGAGGTGGCTGTGGCCGGCGGCGTCGAGCGCCTGGCGGACCAGGGCGAGGTGGGAGGTGAACTGGCTGAAGACCAGGGTCCGGTGGCCGCCCTGGCAGAGCCCGCCGACCAGGTCCATGAAGCGGGCCAGCTTGGCCGACTCGAGACGGCTCCCCGGCTCGTGGAGCCTCGGGTGGCAGGCCAGCAGCCGGAGCTGCGTGATGGCAGCCAGCACCTGGAAGCGGCGCTGCTCCGGCCGGACCCGCCCGCCGAGTCCGGCCAGGCTGGCCACCGCCGCCAGCCGGGCCTGCTCGTAGTTGGACCGCTCCGCCGGCGGCAGGACGACCGGCAGGGTGATGTCCTCCCGGATCGGCAGCTCCGGCGCCACCTCCGCCTTGGTTCGGCGCAGCATGAAGGGCCGGAGCGTGGCGGCCAGCGCGCGGCGCCGTCCTTCGTCCTGGTCCCGCTCGATGGGCAGGGCGAAGCGGGCCCGGTAGAGCTCCCAGCTGCCGAGCAGTCCCGGGAAGACGATCCGGTAGAGGCTCCAGAGCTCGCCGAGGTGGTTCTCCACCGGGGTGCCGGAGAGAGCTACCCGGAAGCCGGCCTGCAGCTCGCGCGCTGCCCTGGCGCGGCGGGTGGCGGCGTTCTTGACGGCCTGCGCCTCGTCGAGGACCAGGGTCGCGAAGTGCAGCGCCTTGAGCCGCTCGAGGTCGAGCGCCAGCAGCCCGTAGCTGACCACCAGCACGTCGCCGGGACCCAGCGTCGCCAGTGCCTCGGCCCGATCCGAGTCGCGGAACAGCCTCACCCGCAGCGACGGGGCGAACCGGCCCGCCTCGGCCGCCCAGTTGGCGCAGACCGAGGTGGGCGCCACCACCAGGGCTGGCCCCTCGGCCGCACGGTGGCAGAGCAGGGCCAGCGCCTGCAGCGTCTTGCCGAGCCCCATGTCGTCGGCCAGCACGCCGCCGGCCCCCCAGGCGGCCAGCCGTGCCAGCCAGCGGAAGCCCTCCACCTGGTAGGGGCGGAGCTTGCCCTTGAAGGCGGCCGGGACTCTCGGGTTGCGGCGCGAGGCGGCGCGCATCTTCTCGCGGAGGGTGGCGAAGGCGCCCTGGGCGTCGAGCGTGGCGCCGTCGCGCGCCAGGTCGTCGAGGAGCCCGAGCGCCGAGGGGCCGACCTGCAGGTCGCGGCCTGCGCTGGTGCTGAGCTGGGCCAGCGGTGCCAGCCGCTCGGCCAGCTCCGCCGAGATGGTGAGCCAGGCGCCGCCCTCCAGCCGGACCACGCTGCGCCGCTCGCGGAGCGCCTCGAGCAGGAGCGCCAGCTCGACCCGCGCGCCGTCCACCTCCACGTGGCCGTCGAGGCCGAACCAGTCGCCGCGATCGCGCACCGCGACCCGCAGCTCCCGCACGCCGGAGGCGCGGACCAGCCGCGGCGCCGGGCCGGTCCACTCCACCGTCACCTCCTTGCGACCGAGCAGGCGGAGCGCCTCCAGCACCGCCAGGGCGCGGGCGTCGTCGGCGACGCTCATCCGGAAGCCCGGGTGCTCCGCGGCGCCCTCGAGGGGCAGCCCGCCCAGCAGGGCCCGGGCGGCGTGGGCCTCCTGCTCGGGCGCGCGCCGGCAGCTCCTCCGGCCGGCCGGCGTCGAGGCCACCAGCCGCGGCGGCCCCTCGCCCGGTGGGTAGGCCGGCGCCTCGAGCAGGGGCCGGGCCAGCACCTGGAGCGAGAGGCCGACCTCGCGCAGCGCCAGGCGCACCACCAGTGCGGGGCCCGGCGGCACCTCCTCGCCGGCCAGGGCCGGGTCGAGCTCCAGCGGGACCAGCGCCTGGAGCGCCCCCAGCCGCTCCAGGAGCGCGCTCTCGGCCTGCGGCGGGAAGCGCTGGCCGCGCCGCTCCAGGGCGGCGGCGATGGTCGCCAGTACCTCCGGCGCCTCCGGCCGGACCACCAGGATCCGCCCCCGCTCCTCGTCCACCCAGGTGAAGGTCTGATCGACGCCGAGCCCTTCGAGGCAGCGCCGGAGCTGGGTGGGCGGCACCGGGGCGCCGCCGGCGGTGGGCGTCACCTCCAGGCCACCCTCGGGCGCCGGGCGGACGCTCAGCGCCACGGCGGCCCGCTCCACCGTGAGCGGTGGCCCCTCGCCGCTCGAAGGGAAGACTCGCGGGTGGCCGATGAGCGCCTCGACCGAACGCCCGCCGACGCCGAGGCCGCTGCCACCGTAGGCGTAGGCATAGAAGGTGCGGGCGTTGAGGCCGAGCCGCCGCAGCACCGCCTGGTCCTCCTCGGCCAGGCCCGCCTCGGCCCGCTCCAGCTCGCGCGCGGTGAGCCGCTTGGGCGCGCCGTAGCTGCCGTCCTTGCGGCGCTGCTCCCGGTAGGGCACCACGTGCACGTTGCCGACGCGCCAGTCCGCCACCCGGAAGGAGAGGCGCAGCGCCGGCACCCCGCCTGGCGCCGCCGCCCGGGGCAGCGCGATGGCGCCGAGCTCGGCGAGCGCCCGCTGCCAGTCGGAGAGCTCGATCTCCCGCGCCAGCGCCGCCCAGAGCGGCCCGGGGTCGGGGCGGCCCAGCGCGGCGAGGGCCACGTCGAGGGCCGCCAGCGCGTGGGTGCAGGGGCGGCGCGCCTGGCAGGTGCAATTCGGCGGCGGGAGCGGCGCCTCTAGCGCCCCCGCCACGGGGAGGACCACCGAGGGGTCGACGGCGGCCTGGTTGGCGGAGCGCATTCGCCGCCGCTCGTAGTAGTGCAGCCGCCTGGCGCCC
>JANMRY010000054.1:0-11864 GCA_031388695.1 Anaeromyxobacter sp.
CTCTTCCTGGTGGCGCTCGGCCCGCTGCTGGGGGCGGGGCTCTGGGCGTTCTTCAGCCACTCGCGCTGGGGCAGGATCATCCGGGCTGCGGCCGCCGATCGCGAGATGGCCTCGGGCGTCGGCATCCAGGTGCCGCGCCTCTTCACGGCGGTCTTCGTCTTCGGGACGGCGCTGGCGGCGCTGGGTGGCGCGCTGGCGGCGCCGTACCAGAGCGTCGGCCCGGCCATGGGCGAGCGCGTCATCATCGAGAGCTTCATCGTGGTGGTGGTGGGTGGGCTGGGCTCCTTCCCCGGCGCCTTCGTCGGCGCCCTCCTGCTCGGCCTGCTCGAGGCGTTCGGCACGCAGGTGATGCCGCGCGCCCAGATGGCGGTGCCCTACCTGCTCCTCACGGTCATCCTGGTGTTCCGCCCGCGCGGCCTCTTCGGGGAGGCCTGAGGTGAGCGGGTCCGGCCGCGTCGCCGTCGTCCGCCTCCTGGCCGCCGGCGCCCTGGCCGGCCTGGTGCTGCTCGCCTTCTTCCTCGACAGCTACGCGCTCCTGGTCGTCACCGAGATCCTGATCCTCGGGACCTTCGCGCTCGGCTTCAACCTGCTCTTCGGATACGCCGGCCTGCTCTCGTTCGGGCAAGCGGCCTTCTTCGGGGCGGGGGCCTACACCGCGGCCTTCCTCCTGCTCCAGGGGGTGCAGAGCGTCTGGCTGGTGCTCCTGGCGGGCACCCTGGCCGCGGCGCTGCTGGCGCTCCCGCTGGGGGCCCTGGCGGTGCGGCGCGATGAGATCTACTTCTCCATCCTCACGCTCGGCCTGGGGATGATGTTCAACGCGGTGGCCTACAACTGGCGCGAGGTGACCGGCGGCTCCGACGGGTTGACGGGCTTTGGGGTCCCCAGGCTCGATCTCGTCCTGGTCGAGGTGAGCCTGGCGCGCCCCCGCAACATGTACCTCCTGGCCCTCGCCGTGGCGGTGCTGGTGGTGCTGCTCCTCCGGCGCGTCGTCGCCTCGCCCTTCGGGCTGCTCCTCCAGGCCTCGCGCGAGAACCGGGATCGGATCGCCTTCGTCGGCGGCAGCGTGCCGCGCCTGCGCCTCGCCGCCTTCATCCTCTCGGCCGCGGTGTCCGGCCTGGCCGGCGTCCTCTTCGCGATCTTCAACCGCATCGCCACGCCCGACATGGCCCACTGGTCCTTCTCGGCGCGACCGGTGCTGATGACGGTCCTCGGCGGCGCCGGCACCTTCCTCGGACCGCTGGTCGGAGCGGCCGCGTTCTACGGGCTGGAGCAGGCCGTCACCGCCTACACCCAGAACTGGATGCTGGTCCTCGGGGCCCTGCTCGTCCCCATCGTCATCCTCCTCCCCAAGGGCATCCTGGGGACGGCCGCGGACCTGGTCGGCGGGCTGGGCCGGAGGAAGCCATGAGCGCGGCCCTGCTCGAGGTCCGGGACCTGAGCCGCCACTTCGGCAAGTTCGCCGCGCTCCAGGGCGTCTCGCTCTCGGTCGAGCGGGGCGTGCTCTGCGCCCTGATCGGCCCCAACGGCGCCGGCAAGACCACCTTCTACAACGTGGTCTCGGGGCGGTTCCCACCGACCCGGGGCGCGGTGCTGCTCGACGGCGGCGACGTGACCGGCCTGCCCACCCATCGGCTGGTCGGCCAGGGGCTGGCGCGCTCCTTCCAGATCACCAACGTCTTTCCCAGCCTCACCGTGCTCGAGAACGTGCTGGTCCCGCTCCTGCTCGAGCGTGGTCACGGCTGGCGCTTCCTGCGCCGGCTGGAGTCGGAGCGCGAGGACCGGCGCCGGGCCGAGGAGGTGCTCGATACGGTCGGGCTCCTCGGCCAGGCCCACCGGGTCACCGCGACGCTCGCCTACGGCGACAAGCGGCTGGTCGAGATGGCGATCGTGCTGGCCCGGTCGCCCCGGCTGGTGCTCCTCGACGAGCCGACCGCCGGGATGAACCCCGAGGAGACCGACCGCATGATCGCGCTGATCCGGGAGCTGGCGGCGCGCCTCGGGACCACCTTCTTCGTGACCGAGCACGACATGAAGGTGGTCTTCGGCCTGGCCCGGCGCATCTTCGTGCTGCACCAGGGAGAGCTGCTCGCCCAGGGCTCGCCGGAGGAGATCAAGGCGAACCTCGCGGTCCGCGAGGCGTACCTGGGGGCGGCCCCGTGAGCGAGGCGCCGGCGATGCTCGAGGTCCGTGGCCTGCACGTCCACTACGGACAGAGCCACGTGCTCCACGGGGTCTCGCTCGACGTCAGGGAGGGCGAGGTGGTGGCGCTGCTCGGGCGCAACGGCGCCGGGAAGTCGACCACCATCCGCGGCATCCTCGGCCTGACGCCCCCCTCGGCCGGCGAGGTGCGCTTCGAGGGCAGGAGCCTGGCCGGCAGGGCGGTCCACCAGAACGTCCGCGAGGGGCTGGCCTGGGTCCCGGAGGACCGCCGCGTCTTCGCGGGCCTCACCGTCGATGAGAACCTGGAGGTGGCCACCCTGCCGGCCCGCGGCGGACCGGCCTGGACCCCGGGGCGCGTCTTCGAGGAGTTCCCCCTGCTGGCGCCGCTCCGCAAGCGGAAGGCCGGGGCGCTCTCGGGGGGCCAGCAGCAGCTCCTCTCCATCGCCCGCGCGCTCTGCGGGAACCCGAAGCTCCTGCTGCTCGACGAGCCCTCCGAGGGGCTCGCCCCCATCATCGTGGCGGAGCTCGCCGGCGTGGTGCGGCGGCTTCGGGACAGCCTGCCGGTGCTGCTCGCCGAGCAGAACGCCCGGTTCGCGCTGGGGCTCTGCGACCGCGGCGTGGTCCTCGAGAAGGGGGCGGTCAAGTTCGAGGGGACGCGGGCGGAGCTCGAGCGCGACCCGGAGATCCAGGCGCGGTACCTGTCGGTCTGAGCGCCGGTGAAGGTCGCCTGGGAGGTAAGATCGCCTGCGCCAGTGAAAGGCCCAGGAGAGGAAGCACCATCGCATGTCCAGTCAGCTCGCCCCCGTGCTGGTCACCGGCGCCACCGGCAACGTGGGGCGCCACGTCGTCGAGAGGCTCCGCCTCCTCGGCGTGCCCTCTCTTGCGGGGGGAACGGACGCAGACCGCCTTCGGCGAGTCCTCGGTGACGGCGTCGCCACCCGTCACCTCGACCTCTCCGATCCGCGCTCCTACCGCGAGGCGGTCCAGGGCGTCCGTGGTCTCTTCCTGCTCAGGCCTCCGCCCATCGCCAACGTGAAGGAGACCCTCAACCTGCTCATCGACGAGGCGATCGCGGCCGGCGTCGAGCACGTGACCTTCCTCTCGGTCGACGGCGCCGATCGTCAGCGCTGGGTGCCGCACCACGCGGTCGAGGCGCACCTGCTGCGCCGGGGCGTCTCGGCGACCATCCTCAGGCCAGGCTTCTTCGCCCAGAACCTCGGCGACGCCTACGCCGCCGACATCCGGGACCGCGACCAGCTCTACCTCCCGGCTGGCCGCGGCCGGGTCTCCTTCGTGGACGTGCGGGACGTCGGGGAGCTGGCGGCCAACACCTTCGTCGACGCCGCGCTCCGGCGCCGGGCCTGGACGCTCACCGGCCCGGCGGCCGTCGACTTCGACGAGGTCGCGGCCGTCCTCGCCAGGGCCCTGGGCCGCTCCATCCGCTACCGGCCGGCCAGCGTCCCTGGCTACGCCCTCCACCTCCGCCGGCAGCGCCTGCCCTGGATGCAGGTCCTGGTCCAGACGGTCCTGCACGTCGGGCTGCGGTTCGGCAACGCGGCCCACGTCGACCCGGCGCTGGGCCGGCTGCTCGGCCGCCCGCCGCGAGCCCTCCAGCAGTACGTCGCCGATCACCTCGCGCTCTGGAGGCCCGGTTCGTCATGCCGGTCCTCTTCAGTGTGACCCGACCAGCGCCGCCGAGACCTTCACCTCGGCCCCCGGTCGCACCTCGACGCTCTCCTGCCAGGGCATGTAGCCGGACTTGCGGATCGAGAGCCGGTGGAGGCCCGGGTCGATGCGGAAGCTGCAGGGGGTGCGGCAGCGGACCGTGCCGTCGGCCACCAGGTCGAGCCCGGCCGGCTGCGTCTCGACCGTCACGGTGCCGGCCTGCGGCCCCGGTGGTGGCGCCGCCGGCGGAGGGGGCTGGTCCCGGGTGCAGCCCGGCGCGGTGACCACCAGCGCCAGGAGCAGCGCCAGCAGGAGGCCCCCACCCTGCCTGAGGTGGAGCGCCCGGCCGCCGGTCGCCGGCCACGCGGTGCGGGGTTGGGCCATGGTGGTCTCATAGCGTCAGGGGCCCGCCGCCGCCGGCCGCGTCCCATCCGACCCTTCTGGGCAGAGTGCATCCGGCCGCAAGGGCGAATCGGAGGTGGACGCCAGCAATATGGAGAGGGGGCGGGCCTCCCCACCACCCCCGACGCAGGAGCAACCATGCGAACCATCGCCTGCCTGCTGCTGGCTCTGACAGCCGGCTGCGCCAGCCAATCGAAGCAGCCAGTGGCGATGCCGCCGGCGGTTGCCGAACCTGCCAGGCCGCCGGACCAGAAGCTGGCACCGGGCACCTCCCCCGCGCCGGTGCCCCACGCCCTCGCGACCGCCCCACCCGCCGCCAAGGTTGAAGCGGCCGCGCACCTCGACCTCAAGGGGCTGGAGCGGCGGCTGCGGAGCACCTCGGCCATCGGCCTGTTCACAAAGCTCGCGCTCAAGAACCAGGTCGACGACCTGCTCACCAAGTTCCGCACCTATCACGGCGGCAAGCAGCCGCCGACGCTCACCGACCTGCGACCGAACTACGAGCTGCTCATCATGAAGGTGCAGTCACTGGTACAGAACGACGATCCCTTGCTCGCCGGCGATGTCGCCCGTTCGCGCGAGACCATCTGGGGCGTGCTGGCCGACAAGACCAGCTTCGCAACGATCTAGGAGAACCCCATGCACGCTCGCATCCCCGCACTCCTCGCCGCCGCGGTGCTCTTCGCGCAGCCGACGCCGGCCGCCACCGACGACGCGGTCCTCAAGGACCTCACGGCGGTCATCACCTTGCACGGCAAGCCCTGCGGCGAGGTCACCCGCGCCGACCGGATGGGCGACAACGACTTCATCGCCACCTGCAAGGACGGCAACAGGTACCGCGTCCGCACCAAGGACGAGCGGGTGGTGGTCGAGAAGCAGTGAGGAGGCGGCCCAACCGCCCCTACTTCAACACCTGGAACTTCCCGTCCTTCACCACCAGCATCTCGAAGGCGTCGGGGGTCAGGCCGCAGTGGTCGGTGGGCGAGAGGTTGTAGACGCCGGCGGTGCCGGCCAGCCCCTTCACGCCCTCAATGGCGTCGCGGACCTTCTGCTTGTCGGTCCCGCCGGCCTTGAGGCCGGCCTGCAGCAGCAGGAACGAGTCGTAGCCGTGGCCGCCGAAGGTGGAGACGTCCTCCTTGTAGCGGGCCTCGTAGGCGCGCTTGTAGTCGATCAGCACCTTCTTCTGCGGGTGGCCGTCGGGGAGCGACTCGGCCACCAGCAGCCGCCCGGCCGGGAAGATCACGCCCTCGGCGGCGGCGCCGGCCGCCTTGACGTAGGCGAGGTTGCCGAAGCCGTGGCTCTGGAAGATGGGGATGGTCAGCCCGATCTGCCGGGCGTTCTTCAGCACGATCGACTGGGCCGGCTCGATCGACCAGTTGATGAGCGCCTCGGCGCCGGCCGCCTTGAGCTTGGTCACCTCGGCGGTCAGGTCGGTGGCCGCCTTGTCGTAGACCTCGTTCGACACGATGGTCAGGCCGCTGCCCGGGGCCAGCTTCTCCAGCTGGGCCTTGCCGGCCTTGCCGAAGCCGGTGTTGGAGCTGAGCACGCCGATCCTGGTGATGCCGAGCTTCTTGATCCGCTCGAAGATCCGGATCACCGCGTGGCTGTCGCTCTGCGGCGACTTGAAGACCCACTTGGCCACCGGCTGGACGATCACCTCGGCGGCGGCGCAGGAGAGCAGCAGCGTGCCGCTCTCCTCTGCGAGCTGCTTGACTTGCAAGGTCTCGCCGCTGGTCGACGGTCCGATGATGGCGAAGACCTGGTGCTCCTCGATCAGCTGCTTGGCCAGCGAGACGGCCTTCTCGGGGCTGCCGCCGGTGTCCTTGACGATCAGCTCGAAGCGCGTGCCGTTGGCGCCGGCGGCGGCGTTGGCCTGCTCCACCAGCATCTCCAGGGTGCGGGCCTCGGGGGCGCCGAGGAAGGAGGCCGGCCCGGTCACCGAGAGCAGGGCCCCGACCTTGACGGTCTGGCCGGCCGCGGCCGCGGGGCCGGCGAGGGCGACCAGCACCACCAGCAACAGCGACGAGAGGATCCTCTTCACGCGGTGCTCCTTGGGGCGGCGATGCCCCGGCTGCTCAGGGGGGAAAGGAACCGGCGACGCTAGCAGCATCGTCACGGCATGTGAAAGGGAATCGGGCCCCGGGCCGCGGCGCCGATTCGCGGCGCAGCGCGGCACGCGACGGTGTCTCAATCCACGCGGCCTCTCGCCTGCGCAGGGTGTTTCGCCGCCTGCGCAGGGTGTCTCACCGCTTCCGCAGGTCGACCACCTTCCCCTTGGCGGCCACGCCGTCCATGGTGCTCTTCTCCACCAGCTTCACCTCGAAGTGGACCCCCAGCTCGGAGGCGAGCCGGTGGCGCAGCTGGTCCCGGTAGCCGGCCTGCAGCTTGATCTCGTCGAAGAAGACCGAGGCGGAGACCTCGACCAGCACGGTGGCCACGTCGAGCGCGTCGCGCCGCTCCACCACCAGCTGGTAGCGCGGCCCGGTCCCGTCGGCGGCGTGCAGCACCGCCTCGACCTGGGCCGGGAAGACGTTGACCCCCTTGATGATCAGCATGTCGTCGCTGCGCCGCTCCATCCGCTTGATGCGGGCGGTGGTGCGGCCGCAGGGGCAGGGGGTGGGATCGAGGGTGGTCAGGTCGCGGGTGCGGAAGCGGATCAGCGGGAAGGCCTCCTTGGTGAGCGAGGTGAGCACCAGCTCCCCCTCGGCCCCGGGCGGCAGCGGCGCCAGCGTCGCCGGGTCGATGATCTCCGGGAAGAAGTGGTCCTCGTTGAGGTGCAGGCCGTTGCGCGCCAGGCACTCCCCGGCCACCCCCGGCCCCAGCAGCTCGCTGACCGCGTAGTTGTCGGTGACGGTGACGTGCAGGGCGTCCTGGATGAACTGCCGGGTCTCCTCGCTGAAGGGCTCGCCGCCCACCAGCACCCGGCGCAGCGACAGGGTGTTCATGTTGAGGTGCGCCGCCCGCATCGCCTCGATGAGGTAGAGCGCGTAGCTCGGCGTCGAGACCAGGGTGGTGGTCTTGTAGTCGACCATGATCTTGATCTGCCGCTTGGTGTTGCCGCTGGAGATCGGGATCACCGAGGCGCCCAGCCGCTCGGCGGCGAAGTGGACGCCGAAGGCGCCGGTGAAGAGGCCGTAGTCGAAGGTGATCTGCAGGACGTCGTCCTTGGTCACGCCCTCGGCCACCAGCATGCGGGCCATCAGGTTGGCCCAGGTCTTGATGTCGTTGCGGGTGTACCCCATGACGATGCCGGAGTTGCCCGAGCCGCCGGTGCCGTGGAGCCGCACCACCTCGCGCAGCGGCACCGCCAGCAGGCCGTAGGGGTAGGCGTCGGCCAGGTCGCCCTTGGTGGTGAAGGGGAGCCGCCGCAGGTCGGCCAGCGCCCTGACGTCGTCGGGGTCGAAGCGGTGGGCGTCGAAGGCGTCGCGGTAGAAGGGGACGTTGCGGGCCACCCGCCCCAGCGTGGCCTGGAGCCGCTCCAGCTGGAGCTGCTCCAGCTCCTCGCGGTGCATGCACTCGTCGTCCGGCTGCCAGAAGGCCGCGGCGGTGGTGGTGGCGGTCATGGTGGGCCCCTCTCCGGTTCCGGGTTGACGTCGCGCCCCAGGTAGGCGCGCTGCATCTCGCGGCTGGCCAGCAGCGTCTCGGCCGTCCCCTCGACGACGATGCGGCCGGTCTCGAGCACGTAGCCGCGGTGGGCGATCTTGAGCGCGCTGCGGGCGTTCTGCTCCACCAGCAGCACGGTGCAGCCCTCGGCGCTGATGCGGGAGATGGCGGCGAAGATCTCCTTCACCACCAGCGGCGCCAGCCCCATCGACGGCTCGTCGAGCATGAGGAAGCTGGGGCGGGCCATCAGGGCGCGGCCGATGGCCAGCATCTGCTGCTCGCCGCCGGAGAGGGTGCCGGCCAGCTGGCCGGCCCGGGCCCCGAGGATGGGGAAGAGCGCCAGCAGCCGCTCCAGGTCGGCGCGGGCCTCGGCCCCCTTGCCGCGCCGCTGCTGCACGTGGCCGCCCAGCAGCAGGTTGTCGCGCACGGTCAGGTCGCCGAAGACCTGCCGCCCCTCCGGCACCAGCGAGCAGCCGCGCCGGACGATCTCGGCGGTGTCGAGGCCGAGGATCGGCTGGCCGGCCAGCCGCACCTCGCCGCGCCGGGCCCGCACCAGCCCGGTGATCGCCTTGAGCAGCGTCGACTTGCCGGCCCCGTTGGCGCCGACGATGGCCACCACCTCGCCGGCCTTGACGTGGAGCGAGACGCCGCGCAGCACGGTGACCGCGCCGTAGGCCACGTCGAGGGTGCGCACCGTCAGCACGCCGCCTCCTCCTCGCCCAGGTAGACGCGGATCACCTGCGGGTCGCGCTGCACCGTGCCCGGGTCGGCCTCGGCCAGCTTCTGCCCGGCCGCCAGCACCAGCACCTCGTCGCAGATCTCCATCACCAGCGACATGTCGTGCTCCACCAGCAGCACGGTGACGCCGCGGTCGCGGACCCGGGTGATCAGCTTGGCCAGGTCGCGGGTCTCGCGCATGTTGAGCCCGGCGGCCGGCTCGTCGAGCAGCAGCAGCGCCGGCTCGGCGGCCAGGGCCCGGGCCAGCTCGACCGCCCGCTGCTGCCCGTAGGCCAGGCTGGTCGCCTCGGCGTCGGCCAGCGTCTCGATGCCGAGGAAGCTCAGCTCGCGCAGCGCCGCCTCGCGGGCCGCCGCCGCCTCGCGCCGCGCCCAGCCGAGATCGAGCAGGCCGGCCACGAAGCCGGCCCGGCTGCGCTGGTGGCGCCCCACCATGACGTTCTCCAGCGCCGACATCCGCTCGAAGAGCCGGATGTTCTGGAAGGTGCGCGAGATGCCGCGCGCCGCCACCTGGTGCGGCTTGAGGCCGTGGATGGGGTGCCCCTCGAAGGCGATGGTCCCCTCGTCGGGCGTCGAGAAGCCGGAGACCATGTTGAAGAGGGTGGTCTTGCCGGCGCCGTTCGGGCCGATCACCGCCTTGATGGCGCCGCGGCGCAGGGAGAAGCTGACGCCGCTGACCGCCTGGACGCCGCCGAAGCGCCGGGAGACGCCCTGCACCTCGAGGAAGGGGGTCACCGCGCCTCCTCCCCGCCGCCGCCGCCGAGCCGGGCCCGCAGGCCGGCCAGCAGCCGGCGCGGCTCGAGCGCCAGCAGCCCCTCGGGCGCGAAGAGCATGATGACCACCAGGATCAGCCCGAAGACGGCGTCGTCGAAGACGCCGAAGGTGCCGCGCAGCGAGAGGAAGGTGAGCAGCAGGCTCATCCCCAGCGTCCCCCAGAGGCTCCCCATGCCGCCCACCGCCACGATGGCCATGTACTTGACCGACTTCATGGTCGAGGCCTCGGAGGGGCCGATGCCGCCGTTGTAGTGGGTGAGGAAGACGCCGGCCACCGCCGCCAGGGCGGCGCTCAGCACGAAGGTCTTGAGCTTCAAGCTGGCGGTGTCGACCCCCATGGCGCTGGCGGCGTCCTCGGCGCCGTGGATGGCGCGCAGGGCCCGGCCGACCCGCGCCTGCACCAGGTTGAGCAAGAGCAGCATGGCTGCGGCCAGCAGCCCGACCGCCACGTAGTAGTTGAGGACCCGCCCCGCGGCGCGGCCGCTCACGCTGGCGCCGCCGGGGAGCGGGAAGGGCGGCACCCCGGAGATGCCGTCGGCCGACCCGAGCCAGCCGGTCCCGAGCGCCACGCTGTAGACGATGGTGCCGACGCCGAGCGTGGCCATCGCCAGGTAGTGCCCCTTGAGCTTCAAGACCGGGACGCCGACCGCCCAGGCCAGCGCCATGGCCAGCGCCACCGCCAGCAGGGCCGCGGGGGCCGGGTGGACCGTGAGCAGCTCGCCGCCGTAGAGGTCGGCGCGGGCCACCAGCAGGCCGAGCCGCTCGCCGGCGGCCACCAGCGCGTCGGCCCGCTGCGGCGCCAGATCGAGGGTGGTGAGCACCGCCGAGGTGTAGCCGCCGACCGCGAAGAAGGCGGCGTGGCCGAGCGAGATCTGGCCGGCGTAACCCATCAGCAGCGAGATGCCGACCACCGCCAGCGTCGAGGCGGCCGCCATGGTGAGCTGGGTGAGCAGGAAGCCCTTGCCGGCCGCGGCCAGGCCGAGCTGCAGCGCCACGGCGCAGGCCACGAAGAGCCCGACCTGGGCGGCGCGGTGGAGTCGCACGGCGCCGCTCACGGCCGCCAGGCCACGCGGGCCGCGAAGAGGCCGGTGGGGCGCAGGAAGAGGATGGCCAGCAGCAGCGCGATCGAGACGGCGTCCTTGTAGGCCGAGGGGAGGATCGAGACGGCGAAGGCCTCGAGCACGCCGAGCACCAGCCCGGCCGTCACCGCCGCCATGCTGCTGCCGAGCCCCCCGAGGATGGCGACCGTGAACCCCTTGATGGCCAGGCCGGTGCCGATGTCGTAGCGGGTGTAGGTGATGGGCGAGACCACGCACCCGGCCAGCGCCCCCATGCCGGCGCTCAGCACGAAGGCGGCGGTGACCAGGTTGCGGGTGGGGAGGCCGCAGAGCGCGGCGGCGGTCCGGTTGGAGGCGCAGGCCCGCATCTGCTTGCCGGTGCTGCTCCAGCGGAAGAAGGCGGTGGTGAGCGCCACCAGCGCCGAGCAGGCCCCCAGCGTCCAGAGCACCTGCGGCGACATGCGGGCGCCGCCGATGGAGAGGGAGGTCACCTCGGAGCCGGTGAAGTAGGGGAGGGCGCGCACCCCCGGCCCCCAGGTGAGCAGCGCCAGCTCGCGGATGATGATCGAGACGCCGACGGTGATGATGATCATCCGGAGCACCGAGGGGCCGGCCAGCCAGCGGATGAAGAGCAGCTCCACCAGCGCCCCGACCACCATGGTCCCCATCACCGCCAGCAGGATGGCGACCGGCAGCGGCACCAGCCCGTTGAGGCTGACCGCGAACATCCCGCCCAGCATGACGAACTCGCCCTGGGCGAAGTTGATGACGCCGGTGGCGTTGTAGATGATGTTGAAGCCCATCCCGACCACGGCGTAGATCATGCCGTAGGTGAGGCCGGCCATCAGGTACTGGAAGAAGAGCTCGGCCACCGGGTGGTCGGTCGGTGCGGCGCCCTAGAACGGCTCGAGCTGTTCGAGCACCTTGACGCCGGCGGCGCGCAGCGCCTCGAGGGCGCGGGGCACCTCGTCGAAGCGGAAGATGATGATGGCCCGGTCGCCGGTGCGGCGGGCTGCCGAGTACATGTACTCCACGTTGATGCTGGCCTTGCGCAGGGCGTGGAGCGTCTCGCCGAGCCCGCCCGGCCGGTCGGGGACCTCGACCGCCACCACCTGGGTCTTGTCGACGGTGAAGCCGGCCTCGTTGAGCAGCCCGCGGGTCCGCTCCGGGTCGTCGACGATGAGCCGGAGGATGCCGAAGTCGGCCATGTCGGCCAGCGAGAGCGCCTTGATGTCGACCCCGTGGCGGGCCAGGGCGTCGATCACCTCGACCAGCCCGCCCGAGCGGTTCTCCAGGAACACCGAGACCTGTGCGACTTCCATGCGCCCTCCTGCCGGTCGACGCCGGGCTAGATGGTCCGCTTGTCGATGACCCGCTTGGCCTTGCCCTCGCTCCGCGCCAGCGAGCGGGGCTCCACCAGGGTCACCTTGGCCCGGATGCCGAGCACCTGCTCGAGCGCCTGGCCGA
>JANMRY010000055.1:0-7258 GCA_031388695.1 Anaeromyxobacter sp.
CGGATCCCGGCCGAGGACGCCACCGTGGTGACCCGGCTCGAGGCGGCCGGCGCCGTGCTCTGCGCCAAGCTCTCGATGATCGAGCTGGCCGGCGGGCTCGGCTACCACACCGGCGAGGCCTCGCTCACCGGCCCCTGCCGCACCCCCTGGGACCTCTCGCGCTGGGCCGGCGGCTCCTCGTCCGGCTCGGGCGCGGCGGTGGCCGCCGGGCTGGTGCCGTTCGCCATCGGCTCGGAGACCTGGGGCTCGATCACCTGCCCGGCCGCCTTCTGCGGCGTCACCGGGCTGCGCCCCACCTACGGCGTGCTCTCGCGCTTCGGCGCCATGCCGCTCTCCTTCACGCTCGACAAGCTCGGCCCGCTGGCGCGCAGCGCCGCCGACTGCGCCCTGGTGCTCACGGCGCTGGCCGGCGAGGACCCGCGCGACCCCTCCTCGATCCAGGCCCCGCCCGGCCTGCCGCGGGTGCGGGCCGAGCTCACCCCCGGCCTGCGGGTGGCGGTGCTCGGCTTCGAGGAGGTGCCGCCGGCGCTGCTGGACCCTGGGACCGTGGCCGCCTTCGAGCGGGCCAAGGCGCTGCTTGCCGAGGGCGGGGCGCTGCTCGAGCCGGCCACGTTGCCGGCCATGCCGTGGGAGCCGCTGGCCCTGGCCTTCCTCGAGGCCGAGGCGGCCAGCGTCTTCGAGGCGCTGATCCGGAGCGGCGGGACCCGAGCGCTGGCCGACGCCTCGCACCAGGCGCGCCAGCCGGAGGACTACCTGCCGCGCGCCACCTCGGCCGACTACGTGCGGGCCATGCGGGTCCGCGCCGAGGCCCAGCGGGCCATGGCCGGCTTCTTCGAGCGCTTCGACCTGGTGCTGGCGCCCAACTGGCCGGTCGAGCCGCCGAAGGTGGCCGAGAACTTCGACGCCCTGTTCAGCTTCGGCGATCCGCTCGGCGCCGCCGGCAACGTCTGCGGGCTGCCGGCCCTGGCCCTGCCCATGGGCTTCGTGAAGGGGCTGCCGGTCTCGCTGCAGCTGGTCGGGCCGCCGCTCTCCGAGGCCCGCCTGCTCTCGACCGGCGCCTGGCTGCAGGGCCGCACCGACTACCACCTGTCGCGCCCGCCGCTGTAAGTTGGGGCGCGTGAACAAGCTCGTCGAGTACCTGGGCTGGACCGCCGCCGCCCTGATCATCCTGCTGGGGCTGCCGATCCAGCTGCTGCTCTGGGTGGTGACGCGACCCTTCGACCGCAACCTGGTGGCCTCTGGCCAGTTCCTGCGCTTCATCGGCCTCCTGCTCGGCAAGACCTACCGGCCCTGGAAGTTCCGGCTCGAGGGGGGCTGGCCGAAGACCGGCGGCCCCTTCGTGGTGGTGGCCAACCACCAGTCTCTGCTCGACATCGTGCTGCTCTGCCGCATGCCGCGCGAGATGAAGTGGGTCGGCAAGGAGGAGCTCTTCAAGATCCCCTGGATCGGGTTGATGCTGCGGCTCACCGGCGACATCGCGGTGCGGCGCGGCGACTCCGAGAGCGGCGGCGAGGCGGTGGCCAAGGCCAAGGCCTACCTGAAGCGCGGCATGAGCGTGATGATCTTCCCCGAGGGGACCCGCTCCCGCGACGCGCGCCTGCTGCCGTTCAAGAAGGGGGCGTTCCGGCTCGCCATCGAGGCCGGCGTGCCGGTGCTGCCGGTGGTGATCTCCGGCACCGCCGCCGGGTTCCCCAAGGGCGGGGCCATGGTGGCGGCCTGCGACGCGGTGGCCAACCTGCTCCCGCCCATCTCCACCGCGGGGATGACCCAGGCCGACGCCGGCCTGCTGCGCGACCGGGTGCGGGCCGCCTTCGTGGCCACCCTGCCGCCCGAGGCGGTGGCGCCGGCTGGTGAGGGATCGCCGGAGGCGGCGTGATCGAGCTCGGCTACGGCGCGCGGCCGCTCCGGCTCGAGCTGCCGCCGGGGCTGGAGGCCGAGGTGCTGGCGCCGCCGGCCCCGCCGCCGGTCGCCGACCTGCGCGCCGCGCTGGCCGAGGCCCTGGCCCACCCCATCGGCGCGCGGCCGCTGCGCGAGCTGGCGACGGCGCGGACCCGGGCGGTGGTGATCATCTCCGACGCCTCGCGCGACGAGCCGCGCGCCGAGCTCTTCGCCGCGGTGCGGGCCGAGCTGGCGGCGCTCAGCGACGAGCAGATCACGCTGGCGGTGGCCAACGGGACGCACCAGCCCGGGCCGCTCTCCGGGCTGGGGCTGCCGGACGAGCTGCTGCGGCGCCACCGCGTCGTCAACCACGACTCGCGCGACGAGGGGCAGCTCATCGAGGTGGGGCGCACCTCGCGCGGCACCCGGCTGCGCGTCAACCGCTGCCTGGTCGAGGCCGACCTGGTGGTCACCACCGGGCGGATCAAGCCGCACTACTTCGCCGGCTACGGCGGCGGCACCAAGGGGATCTTCCCCGGGCTCGGGGCCGAGGCCGACATCCGCCAGAACCACCTGCTCAAGGCCGATCCGGGCAGCTCGCTGGGGCGCGCCGACCGCAACCCCTGCCGCGACGACCTCGAGGAGGCGGTGCGGCGGCTGGGGCGCGACACCTTCATGCTCAACGTGGTCGAGGCCGGCGGCGCCATCACCGCGGCGGTGGCGGGGGACATCGTGCTGGCCCACCGCGAGGGGGTGCGGCAGCTCGCGCGCTGGGTCGAGGTGCGGGCGGTGCCGGCGCCGCTGGTGGTGGTCTCGGCGCCGCTGCCGGTCTCGGGGAGCCTCTACCAGGCCTCCAAGCTGGTGCCGCCGGCCGGGCTGCTGCTGCAGGACGGCGGGGTGGTGGTCGTGGCGGCCGAGTGCCCCGACGGCACCGGGCCGCTGAAGACGGTCAACGAGGGGATCTTCAGGCTCGGGGTGCGCCGCTTCCTGCCGGAGCGGTACACGCTGCTGCTGGTCTCGGGGATGGACGCGGCGACGGTCGGCCAGACCTACGCCCGCCACGCGCCGTCGCTCGAGGCGGCCGTGGCCGAGGGGGCCCGGCTGATCGGCGGGCGAGGCCGGGTGATCGTGATGCCGGACGCCGGCGACCTGGTGCCGATCCCGATCGTGGCGAGCCCCTAGCGGGCCGGGGCGCAGAGAGGCTTGCGTCATTGATGTCCGGCGGACATATTCCGGGCAAAAGATGGACGCCCCGACCCATCCGGAGCCCGAATGAAGCCGCTCACCTATCCCATCCGCGCCGTGGCCAAGTTGACCGGCATCTCGGTCGACACGCTGCGCGCCTGGGAGCGCCGCTACGGCGTGGTCGCGCCGGAGCGCGACGAGCGCGGCCGGGTCTACTCGGAGGCCGACGTGGAGCGGCTCTCGCTGCTGCGCCGCGCCGTGGAGCGCGGCCACGCCATCGGCCGCGTCGCCCCCCTCAGCGTCGACGAGCTGCGCGCCCTGGTCGGTCGCCTGCCGCCCGCCCAGCCGGCCCAGCCCCTCTCCACCCCGGTCGCCATCGAGGCGCTGCTCGCCGCGGTGCAGCGCTTCGACCTCGACACCCTGCGCCGGGAGCTGAGCCGGCTGGCGGTGTTGCTCACCCCGCGCCAGCTCGCCCTCGACGTGGCGCTGCCGCTGATGCGGCAGGTCGGTCAGGGCTGGCACGACGGCACCGTCACCATCGGGCAGGAGCACCTGGTCACCGCGGAGATCCGCAGCCTGGTGGGCGCGCTGGCCCGCCTGCGCGAGCCAGCCCCGGGGGCCCCGCGCGTGCTCATCGCCACGCCCGAGGGAGACTCCCACGAGCTGGGGGCGCTGGTGGCGGCGCTGCTGGCGACCGGAGCCGGCGCCGCCCCCTTCTACTTCGGCGCCGGGCTCCCGCCCCGTGAGCTGGCGGCCGCGGCCAAGCGGCTCCACCCGCGCGCCGTGGTCCTCTCCATGGCCGGAGCCGACGACCGCGAGGGGGTGCCGGAGTCGGTGGTCGAGCTGGCGCGGACGCTGCCGGCCGGGACCCGCTGCTGGGTGGGCGGCGCCGGGGCCCTGGCGGCGCGACCGCTGCTGGTCGCGGCGGGCGTGCAGATCTTCGACGACTTCGACGCCTTCGAGCGGGCCCTGCTGGCGCTGGCGGCTTAGTCGTGCTGGCGCCGGCTCCTGGTGGCGCCAGCGCAAGCTTCGAGAGCGTGTCGTGACCTGATTCCGCGGAACTCCCGGTCAGGTTCGGCCGGGACCGTCAGTCTCGGACTGGTCGCCCCGGTCCTGGGGTGATTCGGGCCTGCCCGGGCTGCAGCACCGTGAAACTGGCGTGAAGGGCCTCGCCGTACCTGGCGACCAGGTCAAGTATCGAAGGCCCAAGTGTTTGCCGCGCGTTGCCGGGGAAGCGGACGAGGATGACCCCCTTACTGCTCGCCCCTGCGACGAAGGCGAGCCAGCCGAAGTCCTTGTCCTCGGTGAGGAGGATTCGGCCCTCGTGCGCCGCCAATGCGATGACCTCGGCGTCCACGGTTCGAGTCGTCTCCTCGGCGAGCGAGCGAACGTCGTGGCCTGCTGAGCGAAGGCTGCGAACTACGGCGAAGTCGAGGTTCTCGTCGGCCAGGAATCGCACAGACGACCGCTACCCCGCCTGAGGGAGCACGATCACGTCATGGGCGACCGAGTCGGCGGCGTAGCGCAGCACGGCCTGGATGTCGTCGTGCGTGAGGCGAGGGTAGGCGTCTACCAGGTCGGCCTCCGTCGCTCCCTCCGACAGCTTGCGCAGGACGCCCTCGACCGGAATGCGGGTGCCACGCACGACCGGCTTGCCCTGAAGGACGGCTGGATTGAGCTCGATGCGGTCGGTCGTCATGGCGAGGGCTCCGCAAGAATCGTAGCACCCGGGACACCCTTCGGCGAGCCCTCCCAACTGAAGCTACTGGATGGGCGGCCCGGGAGGCCGTCTCGCTGGGCTCGCCGGCGCGAGCCTCCGCTTGGCTACCACGGGTTCCAGTCCCGGACGCCCCGTGCGTGGCCCCGCTCTTGCGCTTTGGGCGCCCAAAACGGACGCAGCGTAAACTCGCAGCGGTCTCAGCACGCAGCCCGGAACCCGGCCGAACAGCGGACCATGGGCCGCGGGGCGGACCTCTCGGTCAGTAGGCCAGCAGGAAGTCCCGGAGCGGCACGACCAGCAACCGATCATCGTCCAGCTTGGACATGTCCCGGGTCACGAGGAGGGCGCGCCGGCACTTGAACTGCTCCATGAAGCGGCGGAGCGCTGCGAAGTCGGCATCGTCGATGCGGCGCCGGAACTTCACCTCGACAGGAAGGACCGCCCCGTCGGTTCGCTCGGCCACGAAGTCGACCTCCTGGAACGGCGAACGACGGTCTGCCGGGTTGAGCCGCTCCCGGTAGAAGTGGACCGCGAGGTCGGCGTCCCGGATCACCCAGGCGCACGAGCTATGCGCATATGTATAACTTGTCCGGATGGCCAACCGGGGGCCATCGCCGGGCGCCGAGCCCTGCTACCCAGGGGAGCGCCGCTCAGACGTCACTGCGGGGCTTTGCGGGCGGCCGGACACGGTCACAGGATTCAGCCGGGCCGACCGCCCAGCATGCGGCGAGCCTCCGGGTAGGCGACGAAGGTGAGGGGGTAGGGGATCCAACCCACGGTTCGGGTCTGATGACGTTCGCTATGGTGACAGAGGACCTACTGGTTCAGAGTTGCGGGCCTCGGCGGGCCGCGTGGGGAGTCCTGTTGCTGTTGCTCGTGGTTGCTCGGCCAGCAGCGACAGGCAAGTTACACCCTGGTTGAGGGTTCGCAGTACCCGGCCAATCTTGGAAGTCGTGCACGTGGCGGGCGGGACGTCCCAGGATCAGATTCAGATCCTGGACAACGGGCGCTGGGTGTCAGTCCTGCAAGTGGGCCCGCCATCCCTCGAGTTCTTGATCCTTATGGATCGCAAGACTGTCGTTGTTGGTCGCCCGCTCCCAGAGTGGCGAGGCTGGCGGGCTTATCGAGAAGGCTCCTCGGACCCGGTTGAGTTGACTCAGGAGTGCCGGCGCAGCGCCTTCGTGGCGGGGCATCCTTGGCGTGCTTCAGTTCTGTGCGCGAGCCAGGATGATCATGGTGGGTTCACCTACGTAGAGATCGCAGCCGATGGCACGCAGATGAGGAGTGAGCAAGTGCCGGACGTCGGTGAAGGCGTCGAGGTCCCAGTACCCATCGGAGTCCTCCTGGATGGCTCGCCCGTCGTGATCGCGAGTGCCGGGGAGCCGTACCATCCCATGTGCGTGATCTATGCGTTGAATGGAGGCAAGGCCGTTGAGTTGGCGCGAACGAAGCGTGGCGCGACGCACTGCAGCGATGAGAGCGTCGTCGGGCGATTGTCCGAAGGCATGAAGCTCGCGCGCGCGATAGCGCCGGTCCGGTTCTGATCCTCCCAGCCCCATCCCATGTCTGATCGTGATGGCGCACATGAGGAAGCGCGGACTCCTGAACCCGACCACCCTACACCTTCGCCAGGTAGGGTGGCCCAGCAGGGCTGCACAGGGTCGGCGGTCGGAGTATGATGTGGACCGTATGAGGGCACTCAAGGCACACGTCAGGGGTGGGCGGCTGGTCGTGGACGAGCCGACCAACCTGCCCGAGGGCACCGAGGTCGAACTCACGGTCGTCGAGGACGACGACTTCGAGCCCGAGGAGCGGGCGCGGCTGGAGCGAGCTCTCGAAGATGCCGAGCAGGAAGTCGAGCGCGGCGAGTACGTAGACGGTTCCGAGTACCTCGCCCGGCTGCGAGCGCGACGTGAAGCTTAAGGTCGCCAAGCGCGCAGAGCAGCAGGCCGACCGTATCGAGCAGTGGTGGAAAGAGAACCGCCCGTCGGCGCCTCGGGTCTTCACGGAAGAGCTCGAATCGACGATTCGGCTGGTTTGCGAGATGCCGGGGGTCGGTGTGAGGTGGCCCTCCGCGCAGCGACCAGGGATTCGACGAATTCTCATGCCCAAGACGGACCACCACGTCTACTTCCGTGTGGACGAGACCTCGGCGACCGTCCATGTCCTGGCGGTGTGGGGCGCGCCCCGCGGCAGCGGTCCGAAGCTGTAGACGGGAACTGCCACCCGCTCACCTCGCCCCAAGGTAGAATCCGGTCCTCGGGGGAAGGGGATCCAACCCACGGTTCGCGTCTGATAACGTTCGCTATGGTGACAGAGGACCTACTGGTTCAGGAGGCGCGGCACCTGGATGCCGACGCCCGAGGCCATCTCGCGATCGGCGGCCGCAGCCCGGATGATCCTGCCCCAGCGCGAGTGGCTGAAGAACGCCCAGAGCCCCGCCCCCAGCAGCGGGCCGAGCGCCACCAGGAAGAG
>JANMRY010000085.1:0-5472 GCA_031388695.1 Anaeromyxobacter sp.
CGGGGGCCGGAGAGGCCGAAGGTGGCCGGGACCAGCACCCGCCGGCCGTTCACCTCGCGCAGCAGCGGGTGGCGCTGGCCAGGGGCGACGTTGAAGCGGGGGCGCCACTTCGCGGCCAGCAGCTCGTCGAGGCCGGCCGACCACTCCCGGGCCAGCGCGGCCAGGTCGGCGAGGGTGAGCGAGAAGCGGCCGCACATGGGGGGAGCATAACGCGGGGCGGCAGCTCGGCAGGAGGCGGGGGTGGGGGGCCGGCGGGGGCGGCGGAGGGGGGGAGGGGCAGTGGGGGCAGGGCAGTGGTGCCGGACATCGTCGGACTGAGGGTCCGGTTCGGGCAGTGGTGCCGGACATCATCGGACTGAGGGTCCGGTTCGTGCGCACGAACCTGAAATGACCCACCCCGAACGGAGTCCCTCTTTAGCGAGTCCTGACGTCAGAACTCGCGAATGGGGGAGGTTAGAGCGGGAAGGCGAGCCGCTAGCCCGACCTCGACGGCCGGACCGGCGGCCCGGGCTGGGCCGGCCGCGAGGAGCAGGGCGGCGGCCGTGGCCGCCAGGATCAGGGTCCTGGGGGAGCGCATCGGTCAGGTTCCGTCAGTGAGGGTTGGCGCAGCCGGGGAAGTCAGGGCATCACCGCGACCAGCGCGATGGCCGCCTGCGGCAGCACCGGCGCCTCGACACGGCCCGCGTCGCCAAGCAGCTCGAGGCCGATGCGGGTGACCTCCGTGCCGCAGGCCAGGTCGCCGTCGAAGCGGCCGGGCGAGACCCGCTTCAGGTCGAAGGAGCACGAGCCGCCGCGGGTGCTGCCGGTGATCCGCTGCGACGAGATCCGGACCAGGTAGCGGTCCAGGAAGAAGAGGCCGCCCACCTCGACGGAGCCGTCGGCCAGCTTCTGAATGCCCAGGCTGACGCCAGCGCCGCGCACCTCGCCCGGCTGCACCTCGAGCTTCAGCCCCTGCATGTCCGGGCCGCCGGTGCCGTCCCAGCTGCCATCCTCGGACCGCGCCAGGTTCACGTTCGGCCCGCGGACGTGCCAGGCGTCGAAGGCGGCGCTCTTGCCGTAGGAGGCGCGGAGCTCGCCGGTGGCGACGAAGTCGGCCGCCTTGGGGGTGGCCGGGATGGTCATCTCCAGCGGGGTGCCGCGGACGGTGGCGCAGGCGGAGAGCAGCAGCAGCGGGCCGGCGGCGGCGAAGCAGGCGGCGAGCGCGGTGCGCGACATGTCGATCTCCCTGCTCCGCGGGCGCCGGGAGTCGGCGGGCGGCAGAGGCTTTCCCCGAAGGGCGGGCGCGAGTTTACACGATGGCCGCCGAGCGGCGCGGGCCGCTATACTGCGCGCGCCGCAACCGCGCCGCAACCGCCCCAGCCCAGAGCCCCAATGACCTTCGAACCTGCCCGCCAGATCGCCCCCGGCGTCTTCCTCGTCGACACCGGCTACCAGCGCCCCCACCTGGCCGCCTGCTACGTGGTGCGCGGCCGCGACTCGGCCGCCATCGTCGAGACCGGCAGCTTCCAGACCGTGCCGCGCCTGCTGGCGGCCCTGGCCCAACTCGGCATCGCCCGCGAGGCGGTCAGCCACGTCATCGTCACCCACGTCCACCTCGACCACGCCGGCGGGGCCGGGGCGCTGATGCGCGAGCTGCCCAACGCCACGCTGGTGGCCCACCCGCGCGGCGCCCGCCACCTCATCGACCCGGCCAAGCTCTGGGCCGGCACCGTGGCCGTCTACGGCGAGGCCGAGACGCTGGCCATGTACGGCGCACCGGTCGCCATCCCCGCGGCGCGGGTGGTCGAGGCCCCCGACGGCTTCACGGTCGACCTCGGCGAGCGCACCTTGCGCTTCCTCGACGCCCCCGGCCACGCCAAGCACCACTTCGTGGTCCTCGACGAGGCCAGCCGAGGCTTCTTCACCGGCGACTCCTTCGGCCTCTCCTACCGCGAGGCCGACGGCGGGCCGAACGGCCCCTTCTTCTTCATCTCCACCACGCCGGTGCAGTTCGACCCGGCGGCGCTCCACGCCACGCTCGACCGGATGCTGGCCGAGCGGCCGGAGCGGCTCTACCTGACCCACTACGGGATGGTGGAGGGGAACCTGTCCGCCCACGGCGCCGCGCTCCACCGCGGCATCGACGCCCACGTGGCGGCGGCCAGGGGGGCCCCGGCCGGTCCCGGGCGCCACGCGGCCATCAAGGCGGCGCTCACCTCGCAGCTGCTCGAGGGGCTCTCCCGCCACGGCTCGCCGCTCGCCCCGGAGCAGGCGCTCGAGGTCTTCGCCGGCGACCTGGAGCTCAACGCCCAGGGGCTCGGGTTCTGGCTCGACGCCCAGCCACGCGGCTGAGCCGCCCCCTCACCCGGAGGAGGCAGGGAGCGCGGGCCGGCTCGCCTTGACCGGCGCCGCCCGTTCTGTTACCTAACCCCCTCATTTTCGAGTAACCCGGGCGACCGGGCGCGAAAGTGGGCCGCAGCAGCGCCCACTTTTTTCTTTTCTGGATTCGAGGACATGACCGGCATCGCACACGAACCGATCGCGGAGCAGGCGCGGCGTCTGCTCGAGCCGATCCTCCTCCGTGACGGCTACGAGCTCGTCGAGGTGGAGTGGTCCCGCGGCGGAGGCCGCTGGACGCTGCGCCTCTTCGTCGACAAGGCCGGCGGCTTCGGCATCGAGGACTGCCAGCTGGTGAGCCGGGTCGTCGAGCCGATCCTCGACGTCGAGGACTTCATCGAGCCGGCCTACGACCTCGAGGTCTCCTCGCCCGGGCTGGAGCGGCCGCTCCGCAAGCCCTCGGATTTCGAACGTTTCGCCGGACAGCGGGCCCGCATCAAGTCGTTCGGGCCGGTGGCCGGTACCGCCCCCGCCTCGCCGGGCCGCAAGCACTGGACCGGCGTCCTCAAGGGATTCAAGGACGGCGCCGTCGAGCTCGACGTCGACGGCCAGCTCCACCGGGTCCCGCACGACCAGATCGCCAAGGCCAGCCTCGAGTACGACTTCGACGCTGAGCTCCGCAGGAAGGACTGACCATGCAGCAGAGCGTGAACCTGAACCTGATCCTCGACCAGGTCGCCAAGGACAAGGGCATCGACCGCCCCAAGTTGATCGAGATCCTCGAGGAGGCGATCCAGAGCGCCGCCAAGCGCCACTTCGGCCTGGAGCGCAACCTCAAGGCCAAGTACGACGAGGACCGCGGCCAGATCGACCTCTTCCAGGTCCTCACCATCGTGCTCGATCCGACCGAGGAGCTGCCCGTCGCGGACCCGGCCAACATGATCCCGGTCTCCTTCGCCACCGAGAAGGGGATCGAGGCCGAGGTCGGCGACGAGCTCGACTTCCCCATCTTCTACCGGCCCGAGGACGAGACCGAGGCCCGCGCCCAGGACGAGCAGTGGGGCGACCTGCTCAAGCTCAAGACCTTCCGCCGCGGCTTCGGCCGCATCGCCGCCCAGACCGCCAAGCAGGTGATGATCCAGGGCACCCGCAACGCCGAGCGCGAGAACGTCTTCAACGAGTACAAGGACCGCAAGGGCGAGGTCATCACCGGCATCGTCCGCCGCTTCGAGCGCGGCAACGTCATCGTCGACCTCGGCCGCGCCGAGGCGGTGCTGCCGGTCCGCGAGCAGGTGCCGCGCGAGAGCTACCGCGCCGGCGACCGGATCCAGGCCTTCGTCATCGACGTGCTGCGCGAGTCGAAGGGCCCGCAGATCATCCTCTCCCGCGCCACCGTCGAGCTGCTCCGCAAGCTCTTCGAGATGGAGGTCCCGGAGATCGCCGAGGGCGTGGTGGTCATCGAGGCCGCCGCCCGCGAGCCGGGTGGCCGCGCCAAGATCGCCGTCTCCTCGCGCGACAGCGACGTCGACCCGGTCGGCGCCTGCGTCGGCATGAAGGGCAGCCGCGTCCAGGCGGTGGTGCAGGAGCTGCGCGGCGAGAAGATCGACATCGTGCCCTGGCACGAGGATCCGGCCCGCTTCGTCTGCAACGCGCTGGCCCCCGCAGAGGTCAGCCGCGTGCTGCTCGACGACCAGAACAACGCCATGGAGATCATCGTCCCCGACGACCAGCTCTCGCTGGCCATCGGGCGGCGCGGCCAGAACGTGCGCCTGGCCTCGCAGCTGACCGGGTGGAAGCTCGACATCAACAGCGAGACCCGCGTCCGCGAGATGCACGAGTTCGCCAAGGAGAGCTTCGAGGCCATCGACATCCCCGAGGCCACCCAGGAGATGCTCTACGCCCACGGCTTCCGCAAGGCGCAGGACCTGGCCAACGCCGCCGTGGAGATGCTCACCCAGTTCCCCGGCTTCACCATCGACATGATCCCGGACCTGCAGAAGCGGGCCCGCGAGCAGTCCTTCCTCGACGCCGAGAAGGAGATGAAGCTGGAGGCCGAGCGCGAGGCCGCCCGCATCGCCGAGGCCCGCCGCCACCCCGACTCGCTCTCGCAGGAGGAGCGGATGGCCCGGGTCCGCGGCGTCGGCGAGAAGACCATCGAGGCCCTCAAGGCGGCCGGCTACCCGACCGTGGAGTCGATCCACGCCGAGGCCGACGTCAACCGGCTCGGCGAGGGCTCCGGCCTGGGCGCCAAGAAGGCCCGGCAGGTCAAGCACGCCGCCGGGGTCTACCTCGAGGAGGAGGCCCGGCTGCGCACCGAGCTGGACGCCGAGCGGACCCGCAACGAGGTCCTGGGATGACCGGTCCGATCCGGACATGCGTGGGCTGCGGCCAGGCCGCGGCGCAGCAGGCGCTGGTCCGGGTCCGGGTCGGGGATGGAGCATGCGTGGTGATCGACGTGAAGCGGAGTGGCGGGCGGGGTGCGTGGCTGCACGGCTCGGCGGGCTGCCTGGAGCGGGCCGTCAAGCGGCGGGCCTTCGCCCGGGCCTTCCGGCGCGGGGATCTGGCGTGCGACGTGGTCGCGCTCCGTGGTGATTTGACGGTCGTCGTTGGCAGGGATTAGGGAGTCGGCACACATGTCCAAGAAGCGCGTACACGAGCTGGCCAAGCAGCTCAAAGAGCAGGGGATCGAGCTCTCCAACCAGGAGCTGGTCGACCGGCTGCACCAGCTCGGCTTCGAGGTGAAGAGCCACTCGTCGTCGCTCGACGACGACCAGGCCCAGGCCGCCTTCGAGAAGATCGTCGGCGAGAAGAAGCCCAAGGCGGCCGCCCCGCGGCCGTCCGGCCCCGGCTTCGTGGTCCGCAAGAAGTCGACCATCCCGGTGCCGCCGCCGGCGCCGGTGGTGCTGGCCCCGCCGCCCGAGCCCGAGCCCGAGCTGGAGCCGGAGCCGGAGCTGGAGGAGGCCTTCGCCGAGGAGCAGGTCGCCGAGCCGCAGGAGGCGCTCACCGCCCCGGCGACCGCCGAGGCCCCGGCCACCGCGGCCGCCATCGCGGCCGCGCCGGCCGGTGCCGGCACGGCCACTCCGTCCGCCCCCCCGGCCGATCCCCTCGCCGGCGCACCGGCCGCGGGCGCCGCCCCGGCCGCGACCGCCGCCCCGG
>JANMRY010000099.1:0-13091 GCA_031388695.1 Anaeromyxobacter sp.
GACCGGCACCCCCTTCACCGCCAACGCCTCCGTGACCATCTCCAACTGCCCCGGTGCGTCCGGCCCCACCACCGCCACCGGCGCCATCTCCTGCGACTCCGCCGGCACCTGCACATCCGCCAACAGCACCCCGCCCTTCACTCAGCTGGGGACCGGCCAGGTGACCTTCACCGGGACGACGCCGCCTCCTCCTCGCTTCTTCGGCCTCTGGACCTATGGCAAGGACCGAACCAAGATGTTCTCGACCTTGGCTGAGGCGCTTATCTTCGACCAGAACCGCTTCACCGATTCGTCCTCCTACGCCGGGACCTGCACCAGCGCCGCCACCTCGTGCAAGCTGGTCGACACCACCGCCACCACCGTGAGCTACAATCCGGCCGTCACCAACTCCTTCACCGTAACCGGTGCCCAGGCCAGCGTGAACGACCCGGGCTGGCTCTACCAGTACCAGGGCGACAACGAGAAGACCGGCTCGGGTGCGACCGTGGTCCTCGGCTGCACGGTCTGGAGTGGCTTCGTCGCCACCACCACGGGCACAACCAGCTGCGGCGGCAGCGGAGGCACGCTCACCTCGCGCGCCTACCTCTCCAACTTCGTCACCGGCGTGCCCTCTCCTTCTTGCGGCTACGCCGACGGAACCTCGACCATCTCGCGCTACACCGAGACCGGGGGCGTGACCGCGCCTCCGACCACCGCCAACATCCGCGTGGTGGTCAACGCCGCCGGCCGGGTCGAGTACTCGGCCCTCCAGCTGACCCCAGGCGGCAGCCCGTCCAGCAAGTCGGTCGGGTCGCGCTCCCAGGTGGTGGAGCCGATCTACTGGATGGAGGTCCCCCGCGACCTCCACAACTGCAGGCACGATGCGGCGCTCTCGGCTTCGACCTGCAAGTAGCGGCCGGGACGGCGGCGGGGCTCAGTCCTCGCCGCCGCCGATGCCGAACTTCTGCAGCCGGTAGCGGAAGGACCTGAAGGTCATCGCCAGCAGCCGCGCCGCCTCGGTCTTGACGCCACCGGCGCGCTCCAGGGCCTTCTCGAGGATGCGCCGCTCGATGGCCTCGAGGTGGGCCTGGAGGTCGAGTCCCTCGGGCGGCAGCTCGGCGACCTGGCCGGCCGGCACCAGCCCCGCCCCGGCGCCGCGCAGTCCGGGTGGGAGCAGCTCTGGGCCGATGACCTCGCCCGTGGCCAGGGTCACCGCCCGCTCCAGCACGTTTCCCAGCTCCCGAAGGTTGCCGGGCCAGGCGTGCGCCTGGAGTAGCCGGATGGCCTCGGGCGACAACGTCGGCGCCGGGTGCCCCATGTCGGCAGCGAAGCGGGCAATGAAGTAGGCGCAGAACTCGGGCAGGTCCTCCCGCCGCTCGCGCAGCGGCGGCAGCCGGATCTGGATGACGTTGAGCCGGTAGAAGAGATCCTCGCGGAAGCGGCCGGCCTTAACGTCCTGCTGCAGGTCCCGATTGGTGGCGGCCATGATTCGCGCCGAGACCGCGATGTCGGCGGTGCCGCCGACCCGGCGGACTCGCCGCTCCTGCAGGGCACGCAGCAGCTTGACCTGCACAAGCGGCGGCAGCTCGCCGACCTCGTCGAGGAAGAGGGTGCCGCCGCTCGCCACCTCGAAGAGGCCTGGGCGGGCCTCGCCGGCCCCGGTGTAGGCTCCCTTCTGATGGCCGAAGAACTCGCTCTCGATCAGCCCCTCGGGGATGGCACCGCAGTTCACGGCCACGAAGGGCTGGTCTGCGCGAGGCCCGCCGGCGTGGATGGCCCGCGCCACCACCTCCTTGCCGGTGCCGCTCTCGCCGGTGAGCAGCACCGTGGTGCGGGTCGGCCCGACCTTGGCCACCAGCTTGCGAACCTCCTCGATGGCCGGAGCGCGCCCGAGGATGACGTCTCCGGGCGCGCTGCGAGCGCCGACCCGGTGCCTGAGGATGCGGTTCTCCTGGACCAGGGCCCGGTGCTCGAGGGCCTTGGCGACCACCAGCCTCAGCTCGTCCACCTTGAACGGCTTGAGCACGTAGTCGTAGGCCCCCAGCTTCATGGCCTGGATGGCGTTCTCGGTGGTGGCGAAGGCGGTGATGACGATCACCTCCGTGGCGGGTGAGGCCTGCTTGGCGGCCCGGAGCAGGTCCATCCCCGATCCGGCGCCCAGCCTCAGGTCGGTGATGAGGAGGTCGATCTCCCCCTCGGCCACCTGCTGCAGGGCCCCGGCCACGTCGGCGGCGGTTGCCACCTGGTGCCCCTCCTTGACCAGGAGGATCTCCAGGAACTCTCGCATCGAGGCTTCATCGTCAACCACGAGGATGCTGGCCATGGCTCTCCTCAGCGCACCGGCGAGTCCGCGGACGGCGCGGGGTCGGGCAGTCGGATGGTGAAGCGGGCGCCGTGCGGATCGCAGGCCCCGGCGATGACCTCCCCACCGTGCGCCTCGACAATCTGGTGGACGGTCGCGAGGCCGAGGCCGGTTCCTTCTGCCTTGGTCGTGAAGAACGGGGTGAAGAGCCTGGGCAGATCGGCGGCGGCGATGCCCGGACCGTCGTCCTCGACCACCACCCGGACCCCGCCAGCGTCCAGGCGGGAGCAGGAGAGGCGGATGGTCCCACCGCCGGGCTGGCCCTGCAGGGCCTGGGCACCGTTGACGAGCAGGTTCCAGACGACCTGCCGGATCTGCCCGGGGTCGCAGCGCAGCGTGGCCGGCTCGAAGCGGCGTTCGATGCGCATCCTCGCGGCCACCGGGTCGTGTGAGAAGACCTCCACCAGCTCCCCGAGCAGCTGGGGCAGGTCGACCTCGGCGCGGCGTGGCTCGGCCGGGCGGGAGTAGTCGAGGAAGCGAGTCACCAGCTGCTCAAGGCGGGCCGCTTCCTTGAGGACGATCCCGAGCAGGCGCGCCTCGTCCGCCCCCAGGCCTGGCGTGGCCTGAAGCAGCTCGACGCTGCCCGACATCGAGGCCAGCGGGTTTCGCAGCTCGTGCGCCAGCCCGGCCGCCACCATCCCCAGGTCGGCCAGCCGTTCGCCGCGGCGCACCGCCTCCTCCATGGCGCGCAGCCCGGTCAGGTCCTGGAAGATGACCGCCTGGCCGCGGGCCCGGCCTCGGTCGCCGCCCAGCTGGAAGCCGGTGAAGCCAAGGACGCGCCGCCGCCCATCCGGCCCCGACCACTCGGTCTCGCCGCGCTGCGCCTCATCGACGAAGCCGGGGAAGAGTCGCGCCAGCGGCTGTCCGCGTACCGCCGCGGCCACCAGCCCGGTGAGCTGCTCGCCGGCACGGTTGAGGAATGTGACGCGGCCGGCGTCGTCCACGGTGAGGAGGCCGCTGGTCACCGACTGGACGATCTCCTCGTGGAGGGCGGTGACGTCGGCGAGGTCGCTCTCACTGACGGCCAGCTTTTCGCCGGTGGCACGGAGTTGCTCGGTGAGCCAGCCGGCCAGCATGGCGGTGGCGCCGAAGGCGGCGGCGTGCACCCAGAGCGTGGTGCCAGTCACCGAGCGGGAGACCCCGCTCCAGAACACCGCCGCCCCGTACCCTGCCAGCGACAGCCCCAGCCCGAGCACCGCCCCCCAGCGGTGGAGCAAGATGGCGCCGTCGACGATGGCCAGCAGGAACATGAAGAGGAAGACGCTCTCGGGCCCGCCCGTGACCGCGGTGAGTCCGGCCGCCAGCGCCGCCCCGAAGACCAGGTGGGCCGCGGCCGCGGCCCGCAGCGGCCCGGTCCGCCGCAGCAGCAGCGCCACCGCCAGGGCACCGGTGTAGGTGGCGATGATGAGCAGGTAGAGCGGGGAGCGGGTGTCGCGCCCCTCCAGCCCCTCTCGCCAGCCGATGATGACCGCGCCGCCGAGAAGGACCGTGACCAGGGCCAGCCGGAAGAGGGTCAGCCAGACCAGCCGCCCGAACAACGGCGAGCGCCCGGGTTCGAGATCGGCCCCGGCCTGCGCCAGGGGGCCGCCGCTCACTTGACGTTGTCGGCCAGGCTGAAGATCGGGAGGTACATGGCGATCATGAAGAAGCCGACGATGCCGCCCAGCACCACCATCATCAGCGGCTCGAGCATGCTGGTGAGCGCGCCGACAGCTACGTCGACCTCATCGTCGTAGAAGTCGGCCACCTTGGAGAGCATCTGGTCCATGGCGCCGGTCGCCTCGCCGACGCCGATCATCTGCACCACCATGGGCGGGAAGACGTTGGTCTCGGCCAGCGGACCGGCGATGTTCTTGCCCTCCGAGATCTTGGCGCGGACGTAGAGGACGGCGTTCTCGATGACGCGGTTGCCGGCGGTCTTGGCCACGATGTCCAGGGCGTCGAGGATGGGCACGCCCGACGAGATCATGGTGCCGAGCGTGCGAGTGAAGCGAGCCACCGCCACCTTCCGGATCAGCGTTCCAAAGAGCGGCAGCTTGATCACGATCCCGTGCCAGGCGAGCTGGCCCTTGCCCTGCTTGGTGGCGAACTTGAAAGCGGCATAGAGGGCGCCCGGGATGATGAAGTACCAGTACCAGGTGCTGGTGAAGCTGTGCGAGACGTCCACCAGGAACTGGGTGGGGCCAGGGAGGGTCCCGCCCATGTCCTTGAACATCTTCTCGAAGGTCGGGACCACGAAACCGATCAGCGCCCCGACCACGCCCACCGCCACGGTGAGGACCACCGCCGGGTAGACCATGGCCCCCTTGACCCGCCGCTTCAGCTTCTCGTTCTTCTCGATGTAGGCGCCGAGCCGCTGCAGGATGGTGTCGAGGATGCCGCCGATCTCGCCGGCCCGGACCAGCTGCACGAAGAGGACGTCGAAGACCTTGGGGTGGTCGGAGAGGGCGTCGGCGAAGGTCGAGCCCGACTCCACCTTGGTCTTCACCTGAAGCAGGACCACCCGGAAGGCGGCGTTGTCGGCCTGGGTCCCGATGATCTCGAGCGCCTGAACCAGCGGCAGGCCGGCGTCGATCATCACCGAGAACTGCCTGGTGAAGACCAGCAGGTCCTTGGTGCCGACCGAGGCGCCGAAGCTGGGCAGGCGGAGCTGGCGCGGCTTCTTCTTGACCTTGACCGGCTCCAGCCCCATCTGGCGCAGGCGGGCCTCGACGGCCGCCGAGTCGGGCGCCTCGATCTCGCCGGAGCGGATCTCCCCCTGCTTGCTCTTGCCGGTCCACTTCCAGACCGGCGTCTTCTGCACCGGCTTGGCGACCTTGGGCTTCTGGGTGACGGCTGCGGCCTGTGCCATGTACGCCTCGTTCGTTCGCGACGGAGTTCGCCTCGTTCGTTCGCGACGGACGATCTTAGCCCGGCACCGCCGCCGGGTCGAATCTCCGGCCGCCCGCTAGCGCGGCGGCGGCCCCCCGGGGCGAGGGGTCCCGAAGCCGCTGGAGACCAGGTTCTTCAGCTCGTCGGTGTCGGAGGAGCGGTTCATGGCCTCCTCGAGGGTGATGAGCCGCCGGGCCAGGGCGATGGCGAGGCTCTGGTTGAAGGTCTGCATGCCGAACTTGGTCTGGCCGACCTGCATCTGCGAGTAGACCTGGTGGACCTTGTCCTCGCGGATCAGGTTGCGGATGGCGGCGTTGGGGACCATCACCTCGATGATCAGCACCCGGCCGGCCGCCCCGGCCTTGGGGAGCAGGTTCTGGGTGAGCACGCCCTCCAGCACGAAGGAGAGCTGGGCCCGCACCTGCGGCTGCTGGTAGGGCGGGAAGACGTCGAGGATGCGGTTGATGGTCTGCACCGCGCTGTTGGTGTGGAGCGTGGCGAAGGCCAGGTGGCCGGTCTCGGAGATCACCAGCGCCGCCTCGACCGTCTCCAGGTCGCGCATCTCGCCGATCAGCACCACGTCGGGGTCCTGCCGCAGGATGTACTTGAGCGCCTTCTTGAAGCTCTGGGTGTCGGCGCCGACCTCGCGCTGGTTGACGACGCAGTTCTTGTGCGGGTGCAGGTACTCGATGGGATCCTCGACGGTGAGGATGTGCTCGTGCCGGTCGGTGTTGATCTTGTCGATGATCGAGGCCAGCGTCGTCGACTTGCCCGAGCCGGTCGGGCCGGTCACCAGCACCAGGCCGCGCGGCTTGCGGGCCAGCTCGGCGACGATGGGCGGGAGCCCCAGCTCGGAGAAGGTCAGGATCTTGAAGGGGATGGTGCGGAAGGCGCCGGCCACCGCGCCGCGCTGCATGAAGATGTTGGCGCGGAAGCGGGAGAGCCCCTTGACGCCGAAGGAGAGGTCGAGCTCGTTCTCCTCCTCGAACTTGTGCTTCTGGGCGTCGGTCAGGATCGAGTAGCAGATCTGCTTGGTGTCGACCGGGTTGAGCGGCGGCGTCTTGAGCGGCACCAGCTGGCCGTCGATTCGCAGCTGGGGCGGCGAGCCGGTGGTGATGTGGAGGTCGCTGGCCCCCTTCTCGACCATCGCCTTGAGGAGCTGGTGCAGGTTGGCCATTGGGTCTCCGGTGCGTCCTAGAACTTGTCCGGGGCGGTGTTGCCGAGCGCCTCGGAGAGCGTGGTGACCCCGAGCTTGACCTTGGAGAGCGCGCTCATCCGCAGGGTCCTGAAGCCGAGCCGGATCGCCTCCTGCTTGAGCTCGGCGGTCGAGCAGCCCTGGATGATCAGCTCCTTCAGGCCGTCCCAGATGGGCATGACCTCGTAGACGGCGACGCGTCCCTTGAAGCCGCGGTCGTTGCAGTTCTTGCAGCCGGTCTTGTCGAAGACCTGGAAGGTGCCGACCTCCTCGGGGGAGAAGCCGGCGTCGAGCAGGGCCGACTCCTCCACCGGCACCGCCTTCTTGCAGTCGGGGCAGAGCCGGCGGCAGAGCCGCTGGGCCACGATGGCGTTGAGCGAGGCGGTCACCAGGAACGGCTCGATGCCCATGTTGAGGAGGCGCGAGACGGTGCCCGGGGCGTCGTTGGTGTGGAGCGTGGAGAGCACCAGGTGGCCGGTGAGGGCCGCCTTGACGCCGATCTCGGCGGTCTCGAAGTCGCGGATCTCGCCGACCATGATGATGTCGGGGTCCTGGCGCAGGAAGCTGCGCAGCGCGGCCGCGAAGTTGAGGCCGATGTCCTCGTGCATCTGCACCTGGTTGATGCCGAAGAAGTTGAACTCGACCGGGTCCTCGGCGGTGGAGATGTTCCAGGCCACCTCGTTGAGCTTGGAGAGGGCCGAGTAGAGCGTGGTGGTCTTGCCCGAGCCGGTCGGGCCGGTCACCAGCACCATGCCGTAGGGCCGGTCGATGGCGTCGAGGAACTCCTTGAGCTGGGCCTCCTCGAAGCCGAGCTTGGTCATGTCGAGCTGGAGGTTCGACTTGTCGAGGAGGCGCATCACCACCTTCTCGCCGAACAGGGTCGGGCAGACCGAGACGCGGAAGTCCATCTCCTTGCCCTTGCCCAGCTTGAGCTTGATGCGGCCGTCCTGGGGGAGGCGGCGCTCCGAGATGTCGAGCTCGGCCATGATCTTGAGGCGCGAGATGATGGCGCTGCGCAGCTTCATGGGCGGCTTCATCACCTCGTAGAGCACGCCGTCGATGCGGAAGCGGACCCGGAAGTCCTTCTCGTAGGGCTCGACGTGGATGTCGGAGGCCCCCTTCTTGATGGCGTCGAGCAGGATCAGGTTGACCAGCTTGACGACCGGGGCCTCGGCGGCGCTGTTCTGCAGGTCGACGGCGTTGACGTCGTCGTCGCCGCCCTCGACGAGCGCCACCTCGGAGTCGTCGAAGCCGGTCATGATCTCGTCGAGATCGGGCCCCTTCTCCGCGTAGAGCCGGTCGATGGCCTCGCGGATGGCCTGCTCCGAGGCCACCACCACGTCGATGTTGTAGCCGGTGAGGAACTTGACGTCGTCGATGGCGAAGATGTTGGAGGGGTCGCTCATGGCGACCACCAGCGAGGCGCCGGTCCGGTTGACCGGGACCACCAGGTGCTTCTCGGCGGTCGCCCGGGGCACCAGCTTGAGCACCTCGGGATCGATCTCGAACTCCTTGAGGTCGATGGAGGGGACGCCGTACTGCTTGGAGAGGAAGCCGGTCAGGTCCGACTCGGCGATCGAGCCCTGCTTCACCAGCAGGGAGCCGATGCGGCCGCCACCCTTGCGCGCCTCCTCCTGGGCCTTCTGGAGCTGCTGCAGGGAGATGAGGTTCTCTCGAACCAGCAGTTCGCCGAGCCGTCCGGACATGTATTGTATTCCCCGCGGTGTGGTTGGGCTGCGGCGCGGACGTTAGCAGCGGTCTCCGCCGCCGAGCAAGTCACGGGCCCGCGCCGCGTCGGCGGCGATCTGGGTGCGCAGCGCCTCGACCGAGGGGAAGCGCCGCTCCTCGCGGAGCCGGGCCATGAAGGCGAGCCGGATCCGCTCGCCGTAGAGATCGCGGCCGTCGAAGTCGAAGAGGTGCGCCTCGGCGGCGACGTGGCCGGTGGCGTCGACGGTCGGCTTGACGCCGACGTTGCAGACCCCGGCGTGCGTGGCCGCGCCGGCCCCCTCGCCGACCCGGGCCCGGACCGCGTAGACCCCGCGGGCCGGCAGCAGCCCGGTGGTCTCGACGTTGGCGGTGGCGAACCCGAAGCCGCGCCCCCGGCCGGCGCCGCGCGCCACCTCGCCGTCGAGGTCGTAGGGGCGGGCCAGCAGCAGCGCCGCCCCCTCCACGTTCCCCTCCAGGAGGAACTCGCGGATCTTGGTGGAGGAGACGGTCAGGCCGCCCTCGCCGACCGGCTCGACCACCTGCAGGGCGATCCGGCGCGCCGCCAGCAGGCCGCGCAGCACCTCGAACCGGGCCCGCTCGTGACCGGCCGTGAAGTCCCAGCCCACCACCACGTCGCCGGCGCCGAGCGGCCGCAGGTCGCGCTCCACGAAGAGGGCGGCCGGGGTGGCGGCGTAGGAGAGGTCGAAGGGCTGCACCACCGCCACCTCGACGCCGGCCTCGGCCAGCAGCTCGAGCTTGCGCGGCAGCGGGGTGAGGAGCGGCGGCGCCAGCCGGGGGCGCAGCACCTGGACCGGGTGGGGGTCGAAGGTGAGCACGCCGACGGGACCCCGGCCCCGTGCCGCCTCGGCGGCGCGGGCCAGCAGGGCCCGGTGGCCGAGGTGGACCCCGTCGAGGTTGCCGATGGCGACCGCCCCGCCCCGGAGCGAGCCGGCGGCCGCGGCCTCCTCGATCGATCGGTGGACTCGCATCGCCACGACGAATAGGCCCGCCGGAGGGGTGGCGTCAAACTCACAAGTTCACCAGGAATCTTGCGCCACGGTCAGGGCCGCCCTACACCCCGGAGTCATGTCCCTCCACACCGCCCTGGCCTTCTCGACCGTCTTCGCCGCCGCCTACCTCTCCTTCGCCGGTGGGTCGCGCCTGCTGGCCGGCCTGGCCCTGCTGGCCGGGGGCCTCGAGCTGGCGCTGGCGCTCGGCTGGATCCGCCTGGCGGTCCACGGGCCGACCCTCTCGCTCGGGCTGGGCGTCGCCATCGCCCTGCCGGCGCTCGGCCTCTGGTGGCGGGCCGGCGGCAAGGGACCGCTCTCGGCGGCGTCGGTGCTGGCCTTCATCGGGGTCCTGCAGACGACGCTGGCGGTGATCAATCGCGGCGGCGCGGGATTCTAGTCGCGCCGACGCAAGCTTCGTCCCGTTCTCCTGCTCCGGGCGCTACAGCGGGGATGACGCCGTGACGTGGCTTCTAGTCGCGCCTACGCCAGCTGCTGCCGCAGCACCCACGGCAGGATCCCGCCGTGGCGGAAGTACTCGACCTCGATGGGCGTGTCGATCCGCAGCGTCAGCGCCACCTCCCCGACCGCCCCCGAGGCGCGCCGGATCCGCAGCCTGACCGGCTGGCGCGGCGTGAGCGCCCCCTCCACGCCCGGCAGGTCGAGCCGCTCGGTGCCGTCGAGACCGAGCGCCGCCGGGTCGAGGCCGTCGGGGAGCTGGAGCGGCAGCACCCCCATGCCGACCAGGTTGGCCCGGTGGATCCGCTCGAAGCTGCGCGCCACCACGGCGCGGACGCCGAGCAGCCTGGTCCCCTTGGCGGCCCAGTCGCGCGAGGAGCCGGTGCCGTACTCCTGCCCGGCGAAAACCAGCAGCGGCACCCCCTCGGCCGCGTAGCGGGCGGCGGCGTCGAAGATCGAGAGCCGCTCGCCGCTCGGCTGGTGGACCGTGACGCCCCCCTCGCTCCCGGGTGCCAGCAGGTTGCGCAGCCGCACGTTGGCGAAGGTGCCGCGCACCATCACCTCGTGGTGGCCGCGCCGCGCCCCGTAGGAGTTGAAGTCGGCCTCGGCCACGCCGTGCGCCAGCAGCCAGCGCCCGGCCGGAGAGCTCTTCTCGATGTTCCCGGCCGGCGAGATGTGGTCGGTGGTGACCGAGTCGCCCAGCACCGCCAGCGCCCGGGCCCCGGCCACCGTGGCGGCGGCCGGCAGGGCCAGCTCGAAGGGGAGGAACCACGGGGCCTCGGCGATGTAGGTGGAGGCCGGGTCCCAGGCCGGCACCGCGCCGCGAGGCGCCTCCAGCGCCCGCCAGCGGGCCCCACCCTCGGCCGCGGCGGCGGCGCCGGTGACCTGCCCCTCCAGGCGGTTCGCCTCGGCCAGCAGCGCCTCCACCTCCCCTGGCGCGGGCCAGAGCTCGCGCAGGAAGACCGGCCGGCCATCGGCGCCCTCACCGAGCGGCTCGCTGGCCAGGTCGATGGTGACGCGGCCGGCCAGCGCGAAGGCGACCACCAGCGGCGGGCTCATGAGGAAGTTGGCGCGCACCGCGGCGTGGACCCGGGCCTCGAAGTTGCGGTTGCCTGAGAGGACGCTGGCCACCACCAGCTGGTGGCCGGTGATGAGCGCCTCGAGGCGCGGGTCGAGCGGGCCGGAGTTGCCGATGCAGGTGGTGCAGCCGTAGCCGACCGTCCGGAAGCCGAGCGCGTCGAGGTCGGCCTGCAGCCCGGTGCGGGCCAGGTAGCCGGAGACCAGGCGCGAGCCGGGGGCGAGCGAGGTCTTCACCCAGGGCCTGGGCATCAGGCCGCGGGCCCTCGCCTTGCGCGCCAGCAGGCCGGCCGCCAGCATCACCGCCGGGTTGGAGGTGTTGGTGCAGGAGGTGATGGCGGCGATCACCACGTCGCCGTGGCCGAGCGAGAGCTCGGCGGTGGCCACCGGCCGGACCCCGGGGGCGCCGGTGCCGGTCCCGCCCCCGCCCCCGGCCCCGGCCACCTCGGCGGCCGGGTGGCGGTCTGCCAGCCCCTCGGGAGCCAGCGAGAAGCCGTCGGCGTCCCGCTGCGTGAGCAGCGCGCCGAGCCGCGCCTTCAGGGCGGTGAGGGCGATCCGGTCCTGCGGCCGCTTCGGCCCGGCCACCGACGGCACCACCGTGCCGAGGTCGAGCCGCACCACCCGCGAGTAGTCGACCTGCCCCTCCACCGGCACGCCGAAGAGCCCCTGCGCCTGGTGGTAGGCGCGGATGGCCTGCACCTGCGCCGCCGGTCGCCCGGTGGCGGCGTAGTACTCGAGCGTCCGCTCGTCGACCGGGAAGTAGCCCATGGTGGCGCCGTACTCTGGTGCCATGTTGGCGATGGTGGCCCGGGTGGCGGCCGGGAGCGCCGCGGTGCCGGCCCCGAAGAACTCGACGAACTTGCCGACCACCCCGGTCCGGCGCAGCAGCTCGGTGAGCGTCAGCACCAGGTCGGTGGCGGTCGTCCCCGCGGGCAGGCGGCCGTCGAGCAGCACCCCGACCACGTCCGGCTCGAGGAAGGCGGCCGGCTGGCCGAGCATGGCCGCCTCGGCCTCGATGCCGCCCACGCCCCAGCCGACCACGCCGAGGCCGTTGACCATGGTGGTGTGCGAGTCGGTCCCGACCAGCGTGTCGGGATACCAGAGCCCGTCGCGCTCGAAGACGCCGCGGGCCAGCCGCTCCAGGTTGACCTGGTGGCAGATGCCGACGCCGGGCGGGACGATGCGGAAGGTGGAGAAGGCCTGCGCCCCCCACTTGAGGAACTGGTAGCGCTGCCGGTTGCGGTCCGCCTCGAGCGCCTGGTTGACTTCGAGCGCCTCGGCGGTGCCCCAGGCATCGACCTGCACCGAGTGATCGATCACCAGCTCGACCGGCACGATCGGCTCGATGCGGCCGGCCTCGCGCCCCAGCCGCACCGCCGCGGCGCGCATGGCGGCCAGGTCGACCAGCAGCGGCACGCCGGTGAAGTCCTGCAGCAGCACCCGCGCCACCACGAAGGGCAGCTCGCGGGTGCGCAGGCCGTTCGGGCTCCAGCGGGCCAGGGCGCGGACGTCGGCCTCGGTGACCCGCCGGCCGTCGGCGGTGCGGGCCAGCGCCTCGAGCACCACCCGGATCGAGACCGGCAGGCGCGAGATGGGGCCGAGGCCGCGCCGCTCCAGCTCCGGCAGCGAGACCAGCGTGCCGCGCCGGCCCTCCCCCGGGTCGAAGTCGAGCCGCGCGCCGAGCAGGTCGTCCATGTGGGGTGTCATAGCGCCGCCGCCGCCCCGGCGCGACTGCCTAAAAACTGAACCGATCGGTGACGCCCTTCGACCACTCCAGGATGGTCGGCCAGCCGACCACCGCGTCGAGCGCCGACTCGGCGGCGTGGAGCGCCACCCGCTGCTCCACCACGCTGGCCGAGCAGGCGATGAGCCGGGCCCCGGCGGCGCGGGCCTGGTGCAGCAGGGCGGTCGGCTCGTCGGCGTCGCCGTCGTGGCCGGCCACCACCGCCCCGACCGCCGGGCCGGTCAGGAAGACGTCGACCCGGTGCTCCATGGCGACCGCCGCCAGCGCGCAGGAGCCGGCCGAGCGCAGGGCGTGCGGGGCGGCGCTGGAGACGAAGAGGACGGTCCGGTCGGTCATTCGCAACTTCTAGCGGTTTTCCCCGCTCATTTGGGTGTGTTATGCGTCCCCCGCCTATGACTGACGAGAAGAAGCCGACCGGCCCCGTGGTGATTCGCAAGGGACACTTGAAGCCGCCCCCCGCGGGGACGACGCTCGAGACGCCCGTGGTGGAGCAGATCGAGCCGGCCGCCGGCGCCCTCCCCCCGGCCCGCGACGACCGCCCGCTCTGGCAGCGGCTCGCCGACGAGAAGCGCGCCGCCGCTGCCGGCCCCGCCGCGGCGACCCCCGCTCGCCCCGCCTCCGCGCGCCCGCCTGGCAACCGCCCCCCGGGTGGCCGTCCCGGCGGCGAGCGTCCGCCCGGCGGCCGCCCCG
>JANMRY010000134.1:0-17103 GCA_031388695.1 Anaeromyxobacter sp.
ACCTCCAGGACGCGGGCGGCAAGGCCAAGCCATACCAGGTCAGACAGGTTCTCCAGGCCATCGGCCGCTTGGGAGAGGAGAAGAAGCCGTGAAGACCACTGACGTCGTCGAGAAGTACACATACCGGGTCATCTGGTCCGAAGAGGACCAGGAACACGTCGGTCTCTGCGCGGAGTTCCCGAGCATGAGCTGGCTCGACCGCTCCCAGGCGGGCGCGCTCCGCGGCATCGTCGACGTGGTCCGGCAGGCCGTCGAGGGGATGCGAAAGGCTCGTGAGCCGGTCCCCGAACCGGTTGCGACCCGCCGCTACAGCGGCCAGTTCAAGGTACGAATCCCGCCGGAGGTGCACCGGCGGCTCTCCATCGAGGCGGCCGAGTCCAACGTCTCGCTGAACCGGTTGGTCAGCGCCAAGCTGGCTCACGGATCATGAAGGTCCTCGTCGCAGGCGCCGGCTGGCTGGGGAGCGCGGTGGCCCGGGCGCTGGTCGCCCGTGGCGACCAGGTGATCGCGCTGCGGCGCGATCCGGCACGGGCCGCGGCGCTGCGCGCGCCCGGGGTGACGCCGCTGGCGCTCGACCTCTCGGCACCCGGCGCCGCGGCCAGGCTGCCGCCCTTCGACGCCGTGGTCGCCTGCCAGTCGGCCGGCGGCGACAGCGCCGAGAGCTACCGGGCCGCCTACGTGACCGCCAACCGCGCCCTGCTCGAGGCGGCGGCGCGCAGCGGCGCCCGGCTGGTCTACACCGGCTCGACCGGCGTCTTCGGCCAGCGCGACGGCTCGCTGGTGGTCGAGTCGACGCCGCCGGCCCCGTCGAACCCGACGGCCGAGGTGCTGGTCGAGGCCGAGCAGTTGGTCCGCGGCGCGGCGCCGGGTGTGGCCGCCTGCCTGCTGCGGCTCTCCGGGCTCTACGGCCCGGGGCGGGCCGGGGTGCTGCAGCGGGTCCGCTCCGGCGCCATGGCGCTCGGCCCGGGCGACGACGCCTTCATGAACTGGTGCCACCTCGACGACGCCGTCGCCTTCGTGCTGGCGGCGCTCGACCGCGGCGAGCCGGGGGCGGCCTACCACGGCAGCGACGCCGCCCCGCCGCGCCGCCGCGAGGTGGTCGAGTGGATCGCCGGCCGGCTCGGCATCACGCCACCGCGCGGGGCGCAGCCGGCCGGTGGCCCGAGCCGGCGCATCGACTCGACCTGGACCCGCGAAGCGCTCGGCGTGACCTTGCGCTACCCGAGCTTCCGGGACGGCCTGGCCCCGCTCATCACCGGCGGCTGAGGTCGGGCGCGGAGAGCGCCTCGCCGACCAGCCGGGCCGCCGCCGCAAGCTCGGTGACCGGCAGGGCCTCGGCAGGGGGCGCGTCGAAGGCGCCGCGCCCGCGCAGCCGCGGCGGCGTGGTGGCGTAGCGCGGCACCAGGTGCAGGTGGAAGTGGTGCAGCAGGTCGCCGATGGCGAAGAGGTAGACGTGCTCGGCGCCGAGCAGTTCGCGCTGGGCCCGCGCCACCCGCTGGGCCACGACCCCAAGCGCCGCGGCCGCCCCGGCGTCGAGATCGTGGATTGCCCGGCAGTGGCGCTCGGCGGTCAGCACCAGCCAGCCGGGGATCGGGCAGGGGCCGTCGAGGGCGTGGAGGGCCAGGCCGTCGTCGCGCCAGAGGAGGCCGCCCGGGACCTCCCGCCGCCCGGCAAGCAGCTCGCACGCCGTGCAGATCACCTCGACCATGGCTTCCGCCTCCCCACCGCCCCACGCGGTCCTTCGGCTCATACCTCAATGAGGTCGAGGATATACGTCGCATCCCCCATCGGGGGTATTTCCTTGGTGGGCCTCTCGGCTGCACCTTGTCGCGTCCCTTTTGGCATGCGCGGTCCCAATCTGCATTTCGGGAGCTTCCGTGACCCTCCATCCCAATCCGTCGCCGCTCTCGCAGCTGATCCGCTCCGAGACGGTCGTCTCGGGCCACCGCAGCCTCTACTGCTTCCACTACGACGGCTGCCTCGACGTGGCCGTGAAGCATGACTGGGACAGCTGGTCCTGCGAGCGCTGCTCGCTCTTCCAGGTCGAGGCCGGCCCCCGCGACCACGCCACCTCCTTCGCCAACGACCGCCGCGGCCCGTAGGCGCCGCCGGCCTCTTCGGAGTCCCGATGATCTCGAGCCTGTTCCTGGCCGCGGCCCTCGCCGCGGTCCCCGCCACCGCTGCGTCTGCCACCAGCCCGATCACTGGAGGAAAGTCCGCCGCCGCCGCTGCCGTCAGCGGCAGGCCGGCCGACGCCCTCTTCATCGACGGCGCCAACGCCGCGCTCCGCCGCGCCTGGATCCGCTCCTCCAGCGCCGACTGGGCCCGGCAGACCAACCTCACCGACGACACCGAGTTCCTCGCCGCCGAGCTGAACGCCGACGCGCTGGCGACGCTCGACGGCCTGAGCCGCGCCTCGCTCCAGTTCGACGCCGCCAGGCCCTCCTCGCCGCTGGTGGGGCGCCAGCTGCGGCTGCTGCGCAACCCCTCGGTGCTGGCGGCCGGGCTCCCGGTGATCGCGCCGGCCGATCCGGCCCGGCAGGCCGAGCTGGCGGCGGTCTCGGCGAAGCTCGACGGGATCTACGGCAAGGGCAAGTGGTGCGGCGCCGACGGCAAGCTGAAGTGCCGGGACCTCGGCGAGCTCGAGGACGTGCTGGCCACCAGCCGCAGCTGGGACGAGCTGCTCGACGCCTGGGCCGGCTGGCACACCGTGTCCCGCGAGATGCGGCCGCATTACGCCCGGCTGGTCGAGCTGGCCAACGAGGGGGCCCGCGGGCTGGGCTGGAAGGACTCGGGCGAGCTCTGGCGCGCCGGCTACGACATGCCGGCCGCCGACTTCGAAGCCGACACCGACCGGCTCTGGGGCGAGGTCAAGCCCTTCTATGACCAGCTCCACTGCTACGTGCGCGCCGAGCTGCAGCGGCGGTACGGCAAGGAGCGGGTCCCCGACCGCAAGCCGATCCCGGCCCACCTGCTCGGCAACATGTGGGCGCAGAGCTGGGACAACCTCTACGCCGACCTCGAGCCCTACAAGGGCCAGCCGTCGCAGGACGTGGGCGCCGCGCTGGTGGCGCAGGGCTGGGACGCGGTCCGCATGACCCGGCTCGGCGAGGCCTTCTTCTCCTCGCTCGGCTTCGCGCCGCTGCCGGAGAGCTTCTGGCAGCGTTCACAGTTCGTGAAGCCGCGCGACCGCGAGGTGGTCTGCCACGCCAGCGCCTGGGACGTCACCTTCGCCGCCGACCTGCGCATCAAGATGTGCATCAAGCCGACCGAGGAGGACCTCGTCACCATCCACCACGAGCTCGGCCACAACTACTACCAGCGCGCTTACGCCCACCTGCCGGTGCTGCTGCAGAACGGCGCCAACGACGGCTTCCACGAGGCGATCGGCGACGCCATCGCCCTCTCCATCACCCCCGCCTACCTGAAGCAGGCCGGGCTGCTCACCGAGCTGCCGAAGGACGACAAGGGGCTGATCAACGTCCAGCTCAAGCGCGCCCTCGCCAAGGTCTCCTTCCTGCCCTTCGGGAAGCTGATCGACCAGTGGCGCTGGGACGTCTTCAGCGGCAAGACCCCGCCCGGCAAGTACAACGAGGCCTGGTGGGCGCTCAGGGCGAGGTACCAGGGGGTGGCGCCGCCGGTGGCGCGCAGCGAGGCCGACTTCGACCCGGGCGCCAAGTACCACATCCCGGCCAACGTCCCCTACACCCGCTACTTCCTCGCCGCCATCTACCAGTTCCAGTTCCACAAGTCGCTCTGCGAGGCGGCCGGCTGGAAGGGGCCGCTCCACGAGTGCTCGATCCAGGGCTCGAAAGCGGCCGGCACCAAGCTGAACGAGATGCTGGCGCTCGGCATGTCGAAGCCCTGGCCGGAGGCCTACGCCGCGCTGACCGGCAGCAGGAGGGCCGACGCCAGGGCCCTGCTGGAATACTTCGCGCCGCTGCGCGGGTGGCTCCAGAAGCAGAACGCCGGCCGCGCCTGCGGTTGGTGACGAACCGCGCGACCGGCGGCGGTGCGCTGGCCTCCCCCAAAAGCGATTCCCGACGTCGGGGTTCGCCAAAGGGGGGGCTCCGTGCGCACCCTGGGGAACTGCCGCGGTGCAGTCGCGGGAGGTGGGGTCCGCGGACGCTTGCATAGTGCATGTAGCAGCATTATAATAGCTGCATGGCCACTTCCGTCACCATCAGGGACGTACCGGACCGCACCCGCGACGAGCTCGCATCGCGCGCGGCGGCGTCAGGCCGTTCGCTGCAGGAGTACCTGAGAGGCAAGCTCATCGAGCTCGCGAGCCATCCGGATGCGGAGGCGATACTGGCGAGAATTGCCGAGCGGAAGGGGCGCACCGGGGCGCGCCTCTCCGCCGCCACGATTCTCGGTCATCGAGACGCGGATCGCAGGTGATGGTCGTCCTCGATGCATCTGCAGCGGTAGCGCTCCTCGTCGACTCCGGACCTGACGGGGAATGGGCCGAGCAGGTCCTGGCACAGGAGCAGGTCGTTGCACCGCATCTCATGCCGGTTGAGGCCGCGAACATCCTGAGGCGAGCAGCGGCACGAGGCGAGATCTCAGCGGACGTCGCTGCGCTGGCCCACGCCGACCTCCTCACCCTGCGGGTCGACCTCTTCCCGTACGAGCCCTTCGCGCCCCGCGTCTGGGAACTTCGCGAGAACCTCACGGCCTACGACGCGTGGTACGTCGCGCTCGCCGAGGCGCTGGGCGCCAAGCTCGCCACGCTGGACGCCGCCCTGTGCCGCGCCCCGGGTCCGCGCTGCGGGTTCCTGACGCCGGGTGGCGCGTCGTGAAAGGCTGCCTCCCTGAGGTCCTCCATGATCCCGAGCCCTGTTACGCCTTCGCGCGGAACGTATCCTCCGAGCCAGCGGACGTAGAATCCGCGTGTGGGCCCGCAGCCTGGAGCGCTACTTCGTCGCGGTGAAGGCGTGGCTGTCGGTAGCGTGCCGGATCAGGCGGCGGTGCGTCCACGCGAGCCACACGATGAGGCCAAGCCCGAGAGCGGCGTCAAGCGCCAGCCACTGAAGACTTCGGACGGGACTGGAGCCGTCCTCGCCGAGCCAGGCGCCGGTGACAACAACGACCACGAGGACGAGCACGCGCGCGCTGAGTGCTATCCGTCGGCGCACACCTCCTCGTAGAAAGGGCCCCGGCGTGGGGCAAGCATCCGAGGCTTCAGGTCTCAGCGTGATGCCGCCGGCTCGGCCACGCTGATGCTCGTATGCCAGCGTGGAGCGGGGCGCGCCCTGGTGAGCGAGCGATTGGAATCGGCGGGGTCGTCGCCGCACCTGCGGCGGCACGGCCGCCTCCCCCAAAAGCGATTCCCGACGTCGGGGTTCGCGAAAGGGGGGCTCCGGTCAGGACGGGGAACCAGAGGCGGCCGCGGTTCACGAGGTTGGCCCAGCGGCCGGACGTACCGTGTCACCGTCAAGCCAGCCGGGCACGCCTGCGCAGGGTCAGTGGGCGGAGTATCATGAGGGCCTCATGAAGGCACTCAAGGCACAGGTCAGGGGCGGGCGGCTGGTGCTCGACGAGCCGACCGAGCTCCCCGAGGGCGAGGAAGTCGAACTCGTCCCGCTCGACGAGGTGCTCGCCAGCGGCGGGGATTGCCTGGACGACGAGGAGCGAGAGCGGCTGCACGAGTCGCTGCGCGAGAGCATCAAGCAGATGAAGGCCGGCCAGATGGTCGACACGGCGACGGCCCTCTCGGCGTTGCGCGCCCACCGATGACCCTGCGCCTGACGCCGCGCGCACTGGGCGAAGCCAAACGCATCAAGTCGTGGTGGCGCCGGCACCGGGTGGCCGCGCCAGACCTGTTCGAGCAGGAGTTCGCGGCGGCGCTCGACCGGATCGCCCAGTTGCCGGGTGCCGGCACGCTCTACGAGGAAGGCGCCCTTGAAGTTCCGATCCGGCGCGTGATCCTGCCCAAGACGCTGAACCACGTCTACTACGCGGTCGATGGCCAGGACGTGGTGGTACTTTCGGTATGGGGAGCTCTGCACGAGCGCGGCCCGAAGCTGTAGACGGGAACCGCAACCGCCACCCCTTCAACAGGCCCCAGAGATTCTGGAGCAGCCTGTTTCACGGCCTCGAGAAGACCACGGTGAGCGGGCCGGCCACCGCCTCGCCGCCGCGCAGGTCGCGCGCCCCCACCCAGACCAGCGCCGGGGTGGCGCCGCCGAGCTCCTTGGCCTCCAGCAGCGCGCTGGTGGCCGGCGCCGCCGGGGTGGCCTGGCCCGACGCGTTCTTGAAGCGGCCGGCGGTGGTGAAGAAGTTGACCACGATCGTCTCGTCGACGGTCCGGTCACCCACGGTGTAGGGCTGGAACGAGACCGGGTCGATGGCGACGTCGATGGTGATGGCGCTCACCGAGCATGGCCCCGTGGCCAGGGCGCAGTCGGCGCCACTGAGGGTCGAGGAGATGATCGGGTTGAGGTTGCGGCTGGTGGCGGTGGCGGCCAGCACCGGGATGCGCTGCACCGCCTCGCGCCGCAGGCCGTCGAGGGTGGCGACGTAGCGGACCAGCACCTCGAAGCCGGCCGGCAGGCCCGAGCCGGCCGGGGCGCCGGGCAGGGCGCCGCCGGTGGAGGCCAGGCAGGCGGCCCCGAGCAGGACCGGATCGATCGTGACGCTGCCGTCGGCGGCCGGGGTGAGCGGCGTCTCGCAGGCCGGGACGGCGCAGGCGTAGCCGGTCGAGGCGCCGATGGAGAACGGGCAGAAGCTCCAGCTCACCGTGGAGGGGGTCGCAGGCGCGCCGCCCGGGCTGGCCGGCGGGGCCACCGCGGTCGCCCGCAGCGTCACCGTCTCGGTCGGGCCGGGGAAGGTGGCCGGCAGCAGCACGTCGGGCGGCCCGGCCACGATGGCCAGCACCCGCAGATCCTCGACCACCGAGGCCGGGGTGAAGTCGGTGGCGCAGCCGGCCAGCAGCAGGGCGCCGAGCGGGGCGAGGGAGGCGAGGGGAAGCTTGGCGATGGGGCGCATGGTCACCACTCCGCGTTGACGCCGAGGATGGGCAGGATGGGGAGGCCGGTGGCCGGGGCGCGCTGCCGGAAGTCGTAGCTGAACGAGTAGCCCTCGACGTTCCCCCGGTTGGTGACGTTCTGCACGTCGAGGTAGGCGGTCAGCTTCCAGGTCGGCCAGGTCCAAGTGCGGTCGAGCCGCACGTCGAGCTGGGCGAAGCCGGGCAGCCGCGTCGAGTTGACGGCACCGTAGGTCGGGACGTAGCTGCCGCTGCCGGCGTCGAGCACCGCGCCGGTCACCGGGGTCTCGGGGTTGCCGGAGACGTAGCGGAAGCGCCCGCCGACCGACCAGGCCCGGGCGAACTGCCAGGTGCCGACCACGGTCAGGTTGTGGGGCTGGTCGAAGTCGAAGGGGCGCTCGCTGGCGCCGGCTCCGTTCTGGCGCAGGGCCCGCTGGTAGGTGTAGGCGATCCAGCCGAAGAACTTCTCCCCGGCCCGCGCCTTGAGGAGCAGCTCGAGGCCGTAGACCCGGCCGGTGCCGTCGTTGCTGTAGGGGGGCAGCGCAGGGTCGTAGGCGGCGGCCGGGTTGCGCACCACCTGGCGGGTGAGCTGCTTGTGGAAGCCGGTCGCCTCGGCCTCGAAGAGGTCGGTGACCCGCTGCTCGACGCCGATCGAGCTGTGGAGGGCCGACTCGGCCTTGAGGTCGGGGTTGCCCACGTCTGGGGCGCTCTCGTCCGGTCCCGGCGCCTGGTGGAAGAGGCCGACGCCGGCCTTGAGCGTGGTCCCGGGTCGAACCTCCCAGCGCGCTCCCAGCCGGGGATCGACGCTCCCGCTGGCGATGGGGCTGTACCAGTCGACGCGCACCCCGGGGAGCACCAGCACGCTCGGCAGCGGCTCCCAGCGAAGCTCGAGGAAGGCGGCCGGCTCCTGCTGCCCGGTCCTGGTCTTGAACGAGATGGTGGGGGAGACCGAGACCGGCGTGCTCGGCTCGCCCTCCTTGGGTTGCTGCGGGGTGTTGAGGCCGATGGTGACGCCCGAGACCACGGCGTCGATCCCGGCGCGCAGCTGCAGCCCCCTGGCGAGATCGAGGGTCCAGGCGCTGCGGAGCGACGCCTGCAGCACGTCGAGGTCGAAGTAGAACTGCGGGCCGAACTGGGTGCGGAACTGGTTGAAGGAGAGCTGCAGGCTCGACTCGTGGCTCAAGCCCGGGCGGACCTCGCCGGAGAGCGAGCCCTGCACGGCGTGGAACATGGTGCGGGCCGAGACCGAGCCGGTGATCTTGGGATCGGCGGCCGGCCGCTCGAAGATCACCACCACCTTGTCCATGGAGCCGAAGTAGAGGAGCCGCAGCGACTGGGCGCCGAGCTTGCGGGTGGCCAGGAACTGGTAGTCGTAGTAGCGGGGCGCCGAGTCGAAGGAGAAGTTGGAGTCCTTCGGCAGCACCAGCGGCAGGATGGTGTCGATCCAGGAGCGTCGGAAGGCGGCCCCGCCGGCCCAGCCGGCGCCGAGCGGCCCCTCGATGGCCACCGCGGCGTCGTAGAGGTTGACGCCGACCTCGCCGCGAACCAGGTCGGAGGAGGGATCGCGCAGCTTGACGTCGACGATGCCGCCGGTGGCCCGGCCGTAGTCGGGGGCGAAGTTGCCGGGCACGAACTCGACCTGCTGGAGGAAGCGGGGGTTGATGGTGCTGCGCAGCCCGCCGAAGTGGTAGAGCAGCGGGATCCGCTGCCCCTCGACGAAGACCCGGGAGTCGCCCGGGCTGGAGCCGCGCAGGATCAGCTGCCCCGAGCCGAAGGAGGTGCGGGCCACGCCGGGCAGGTTGAGCACCGCCTTGACGGTGTCACCCTGGGTGCCGGCCACCTTGGCCACCTCGCTGGCCGGGATCACCTGGCGGGTGATCTCGCGCCGGAGCGGGCTGGCGCTCACCACCGTCTCGTTGCCGTCGCCGGAGCGCTCCAGGTAGAAGGTCTCGTCGCGCTCCTCGCCGGGCTTCGCCTCGACGCGCAGCTCGAGCCGGTCGTGGCCGGGGGGCACCGCCACCAGCGTGAAGCTCGACTCCGGGACGGTCAGCGCGAAGCGGCCGTCGGGGCCGCTGGTCGCCTTCTGCGGCTCGCCGCCGGCGCGGGCCGCCACCGGCACGTTGGCCAGCGGCCTGCGGGTGCCGCGCTCCAGCAGCCGGCCGGTGAAGCGGACCGGGGCCGGCGGCGGGGGCGGGGCCTCGGCCAGCGGCGGCGGGGTGAGGCGCATCTTGAAGCTGACGGTGACCGGGACCGGCTCGCCGGTGGTGAGCCGGCCCGGCTCGAAGAGGAACTTCTTCGCGGCGGCGACGGCCGCCTCGTCGAAGGGCTCGCCGGCCCCCTGCTCGACGCGCACCGCCTCGACCAGCCCGGCCGGGTCGACGTCGATGGCCAGCAGCACCACCACCTCGGGCGCGGGGAAGGCGGTGCCGGGCGGGAGCTCGGCCGGGACCAGCTGCTTCACGGTGGGCGGCGTGGCCAGCACCGGCTCGGCCGTGGCCGGCGGAGGCGGCGGGTTGGCCGGATCGGCGCCGCGGGCCGGGGTGGCGAGGGCGAGCAGCAGGGCGAGCGCGGTCAGTCGGCTGGTGGTCATGGGGTCACTCGTCGAGCCGGAACTTGAAGGTCCAGGCATAGCGCACCGCCACCGGGCTGCCGGCGCGGGTGCCCGGGGAGAAGGAGAGCATGCGGGCCAGCTGCTGGACCGCGGCGTCGAAGCCGGCGCCGCCCCCCTCGACGATGCGAGCCTCGCGCACCGCGCCCGACTCGTCGACCAGCAGCACCACCTTGACGTTGGCCTCGACCCCCTCGCGGCGGGCCGCCTCGGGGTAGAGGGCGCGCAGGTCGAGCTTCGACGGCTGGCGCAGCAGGCGGGGGGCCTGCTCCAGGTCGGTGACGTCGGCGGCGCGTCCGGCGAAGGGGGTGTTGTCGCCGGCCGGGGCCGCGGCCGGGGCGTTGGGGTTCCCGCGGGCTGCGGTGGCGCCGCTGGTGGTCGGCACCGCGACGCCGCCCTGGCCGGCCCCCACCACCGCGTCGATGGAGACGGCGAAGCGGCGCGGCTGCGGCGGCGGCGTGCCGGGCGGGGGCGGGGCGGCCGGGGTGGGGAGCGGCTCGGTCCGCGGGGTCCGGGTGGTGGCCACGGCGGTCCGGCTGGAGACGAGCGGCGGCGGCTTGGCCGGCTCGGGCGGCTTCACCTCGGGCGGCTTCGGCTCGGGCCTGGCGGCCGGGGGGCGGGTCGCCAGCCGCACGGTGGTGGGCGGACGCTTCGGCTGCAGCCGTGGCGCCTGGCGCGTGGCGACCCAGGCGGCGGCCGCGGCGTGGAGCAGGGTGGCGGCCAGCAGCGAAGGCCAGAAGCTGGAGCGGACCAGCGTCATGGGCTCAGGGATTCGAGGGTGGCTGGGTGTCGAGGGCGATGTCGGTGACGCCGGCCAGCCGCAGCTGGTCGACCGCCTCGGCGAACTTGCCGTAAGGGGCGTCGACGTCGGCCGAGACGAAGCCGGCCAGCTTGGCCTCGGCGCCGGCCCCGGCCTCGGCGGCGCGGGCCTTGGCCGCCTCGACCTCGCGGCCGACGTCCTTGAGCGAGGCGGCGGCGCCGTTGATGAAGACCCCGCCGTCGCGGGCGATGGCGATGTTGATGATCGAGGGGGGCGAGCTCTCCGTCGAGGCGGCCTTGGGCAGGTTGACCGGCATGGAGCGGTTGACCACCTGCGAGGCGGTGACGATGAAGACCACCAGCAGGGTCAGGCAGACGTCGACGATGGGCGTGACGTTGACGCCACCGATCATGTCGTCGTCACCGGCGCCGCCCCAGGAGTCGCCTGACATGGCGTCAGCCCTCCGCCGCGCCGTCGGTGTCGAGCCGCGGCAGGTTGGCGACCAGCTCGCGGCTGAGCGCCTCGGCCTGCTTGAGCCGGCCGTTCACGTGGGCCTTGAGCCCGTTGTAGGCGACCACCGCCGGCACCGCCACGGTGATGCCGAAGCCGGTCACCACCAGCGCCTCGCCGATCGAGGCCATCACCAGCGAGTTGGAGGAGGCCTGCACGGTGCCGACCTTGCCGAGCACGTAGAAGGCCCCGACGATGCCGATCACGGTGCCGAGCAGGCCGATGAGCGGGGCGATGTTGCCGATGGTGGCGAGGATCGAGAGGCGGGCCTCGTAGCGACCCCGCTCCTCGGAGAGCTGCCCGAGCATCGCCTGCTCCACCGAGGCCGGCTGGCGCTCGCCGCGGGAGGCGAGCAGCAGCCCGGCCCGGACCACGTTGCGGGTGAGCGAGTCGCCCTCGACCGCCTTGAGCGCACCCTTCAGGTCGGCGGCGGCCAGGGCGGCCGAGAAGGCGGCCTTGAGCGCCGGGAAGCGCTCGGCGGTCCGGGAGTAGAAGAGGGCCCGGTCGATGAAGACCGCCAGCCCGATGATCGAGACGCCGATCAGGACGAAATTGACCCAGTCGGCGCCGAAGCCGGCGGTCAGTTCGAGGAGCTTCTGCGTCAACATGGGTCCAACCCCTTGAAAAAAGGCCAGTCGTCAATCAGGACACGACCAGTCGGTATTTAAACGGTCGTCCGGCATCCGTCAACCTGTTGTTCAGGCTGGGTCCGGGCCGACTCGGCCGCGCCCAGGGCGCCAGCGATCGATCAGAACGTAGAAGACCGGCGTGACGTACAGGGTGAGGAACTGTGAAAAGATCAGCCCGCCCACCACCGCCAGGCCGAGCGGCCGGCGCCCCTCCGCCCCGGCGCCGATGCCGATGGCGAGCGGCAGGGTGCCGAAGAGGGCGGCCATGGTGGTCATCATGATGGGGCGGAAGCGGGTGATCGAGGCCTCGTGGATCGCCTCGCGGGCCCCCTTGCCGGCCCGCTGCGCCTCCAGCGCGAAGTCGACCATCATGATGCCGTTCTTCTTCACCAGGCCGACCAGCATGACGATACCGACGAAGGCGTAGACCGAGAGCTCGGAGCGGAAGACCCAGAGCGTCACCAGCGCCCCGAAGCCGGCGAAGGGGAGGGCGGTCAGGATGGTGACCGGGTGGGCGAAGCTCTCGTAGAGGATCCCGAGCACCATGTAGATGACCAGGATGGAGACGGCCAGCAGCAGGCCGAGCCCGGTCAGCGAGTCGCGGAAGGCCTGGGCCGCCCCCTGGAAGCGGGTCACCACCGTCTGCGGCAGGGTGGCGGCGGCCGTCTTCTCGATGGCGGCCACGGCGTCGCCGATGGCCCGCCCCGGCTTGACGTTGAAGGAGACGTTGACGGCCGGCAGCTGACCTGCGTGGCTCACGGTGAGCGGCCCGACCCCGCGCTCCACACGGGCCAGGGCCTCGAGCGGCACCAGCTTGCCGCCCGGGCCGCGCACGTGGAGCCAGGCCAGCGCCTGGGGATCGGTGCGCAACTCGGGGAGCAGCTCCAGGATCACCTGGTACTGGTCCTCGGGAGCCATGATGGTGGAGACCTGCCGCGATCCATACGCGGAGTAAAGAGCTTCCTCGACGGCCTGGGCCGGGACGCCGAGCAGCGCGGCCCGGTCGCGGTCGATCTCGACCTTGAGGCGGGGGCTGGCGAGCCGCAGGTCGCTGGTGACGTCCTGCAGCTCGGGCAGGGCCCGCAGCGCCTTCTCGAAGGCCGGCGCCGCGCGGTAGAGGCCGTCGATGTCGGCGTCCTGCAGCGTCACCGTGTAGAGGGCCCGCCCGCCGCCGCCCAGGTTGATGGGCGGGGGGACGGTGGGGATGACCCGCAGCCCCGGCACCCGGGTCATCAGCGCCCGCAGGTCGGCGACCACGGCGTCGACGTGGCGCCGCTGGTGGTGGTCCCGGAGCCTGAGGAACATGGTCCCCTGGGTGACCCCGGCCGGGCCGCGGGCGCCGATCGAGGACATGAACTGCTCAACCTCGGGCTGGCTGGCCACCAGCGCGGCGGCCTGGCGCTGCGCCCGCGACATGGCCTCGAAGCTGGTCCCCTCCGGCCCCTCGGTGGAGACGCGCACGCGCCCGGTGTCGTCGGTGGGGAGGAAGCCCTTGGGCACCGCCATCCAGAGCGGCACCATCGCCACCAGCACCGCCGCCGAGAAGGCCATGACCCGGCGCGGGTGGTCGAGCGACCAGGTGAGGCCGCGGTCGTAGAAGCGGAGGACCGCCTCGAAGCCGCGCTCGATCCACTGGTAGAGCGCGCCGTGGCGCTCGGCGTGCGGCGCGTGGCGCAGGAAGCGGGCGCAGAGCATGGGGGTGAGGGTGAGCGAGACCACCCCGGAGACCAGGATGGCCGAGCCGATGGTGACGGCGAACTCGTGGAAGAGCCGGCCCACCAATCCCCCCATGAAGAGGATGGGCAGGAAGACCGCGGCCAGCGAGATGGTCATGGAGATGATCGTGAAGGCCACCTCGCGCGAGCCGTCGAGCGCCGCCTGCAGCGGCGGCTTGCCCATCTCCATGTGGCGGACCACGTTCTCCAGCATGACGATGGCGTCGTCGACCACGAAGCCGACCGCCAGGGTGAGCGCCATGAGCGAGAGGTTGTCGAGGCTGTAGCCGGAGGCCCACATCAGCGCGAAGGTGCCGAGCAGCGAGACCGGCAGGGCCAGCGAGGGGATGACGGTGGCCGGCACGTTGCGCAGGAAGAGGAAGATGACCAGCACCACCAGCCCGAGGGTGAGCCAGAGCGTGAACTTCACGTCGGCCACCGACTCGCGGATGGAGACGGCCCGGTCGTAGAGCACGAAGAGCCGGGCCGCGGCCGGGAGCTGGCCCTCGATGATGGGCAACATCTCGTTGACGGCCTGGGCCACCGCCACGGTGTTGGTGCCGGGCTGGCGCATCACCGCCAGCACGATGGCCCGCCGCTCCTGCCCGTCGCGGTAGAACCAGGCGGCGGTGTTCTCGTTCTCCACGCCGTCGCGCACCCTGCCGAGGTCGGAGAGGCGCACCGGCGCGCCGTCGCGGTAGGCCACCACCGCGCCGCCGAACTGGCTGGCCCGCTCCAGCCCGCCGCTGGCCTCGACGGCGTAGGCCCGCGAGCCGCCCTGCACCACGCCGGTCGGCAGGTTGGAGTTCTGGCCGCGGATCGCCTGGGCCAGCTCGTCGAGCCCGATGCCGCGCGAGGAGAGGGCGCGCGGGTCGACCTGGATGCGCACCGCGTACTTCTGCGACCCGAAGACCTGCACCTGGGCCACGCCCGGGATGGTGGCGAGCCGCTGGCCGATGACGTCCTGGCCGAGCCGGTTGAGGGTGGAGAGCGGCAGCGAGGGGGAGGTGATGGCCAGGTAGATGATCGGCTCGTCGGCCGGGTTGACCTTGCGGTAGGTCGGGGCGGCCGGGAGGTTGGGGGGGAGCTGGCCGCCGGCGGCCGAGATGGCCGACTGGACGTCGAGGGCGGCGCCGTCGAGGTTGCGGGAGAGGTCGAACTCGAGGGTGATGGAGGTCTGCCCCTGGCCCGAGGTCGAGTTCATGGCGGTGAGGCCGGCGATGGCGGAGAACTGCCGCTCCAGCGGCGTGGCCACGGTGGTGGCCATGGTCTCGGGGCTGGCGCCGGGGAGCGAGGCCGAGACCTGGATGGTCGGGTAGTCGACGGCCGGGAGGTCGGAGACCGGCAGCAGGTTGTAGGCGACCACGCCGAAGATGATGGTGGCGATGGTCAGCAGCGCGGTGGCGACCGGCCGCCGGATGAAGAGCTCGGAGACGTTCACGGCTTCACCGGCGCGGGGGCGGGCGCCGCGGCGGGTGCGGCGGACGCGGCGGCGGGTGCGGCCGCGGCCATCGCCTCGACGCGCGTCCCCGGCACCAGCTTGACCTGCCCCTCGATCACCACCTGCTCGCCGGCCGCCAGCCCCTGGCGCACCACCACCTCGGCCTCGCCGGCTTCCTCGACGGTGAGTGGCCGCAGCTCGACGGCGCCGTCCTTGACCACCCAGGCGTAGTCGCCCTGCTGCCCCTGGGCCACGGCGGCGGCCGGGACCACTATGGCGCGCGGCCGCTCGGCGAGCCGCACCCGGACCTCGACCGCCTGGCCCGGCCAGAGCTGGCCGTCCTGGTTGGGCAGCCGGGCCTTGACCAGCACCGTGCCGGTCGCCTGGTCGACGGCGTTGTCGATGAACTCCACGGTGCCCGGGGCGCCCGGGCCGCCGCTGGCCGGCTCGACGGTGACCGCGGCCCCGGGGCCGGCGGCGCGCAGCGCGGTGAGGTAGCGCTCGGGGAGCGTGAAGCTGGCGAAGAGCGGCTTCTGCTGCTCGATGGTGAGCAGCTCCTGGGCCCCGGCGTTGACCAGGTTGCCGGGGTGGACCAGCAGCCGCCCGGTGCGGCCGTCGATGGGGGAGCGGATGGTGCAGTAGGCGAGGTTGAGCTCGGCCCGCTCGATGGCGGCGCGGCCGGCCTCGAGCGTGGCGTCGAGGGCGCCGGCGTTGGCGCGGGCCCCCTCGGCCTGCTGGCGGGTGACGTACTCCTTGGCGGCCAGCCCCTCGTAGCGGACCGCGTCGGCGCGGGCGCTCACCGCCCGGGCCTGGTCACGGGCCAGGTTGGCGCGGGCCTCGGCCAGCGCCGCCTCGAAGGGGCGCCGGTCGAGCTCGAGCAGCACCTGCCCCTCGCGGACGGCTTGACCCTCGGTGAAGCGGGCCGCCACCAGCTGGCCGGTCACCTGCGGGCGGATCACCACCGAGCGGGCCGAGACCAGCCGGCCGACGGCGCGGACCTCGAGCGGCACCGCCTTCTCCACCGCCGGGGCGAGCCGGACCTGGACCGGCTTCTGGACCCGGGCCGCCGGGTCGCCGCCGCGGCAGCCGGGGAGGGTGGCGGTGAGCAGGGCGGTGCCGAGCAGCGCGGCCGGCGGCAGGAGGCGAAGCGGGCGGATCATGGTGCGGCTCCTTGCGCGGCAGGGAGGTGGCGTCCGGTGGCGCGCGCCAGGCGGGCCAGCCCGACCAGCCAGTCGGCGCGGGCCAGGATCTCCTCGGCGCGGGCGCTCTCCAGCGCCGACTGCGAGGAGAGCAGGTCGAGGATCGAGCCGACGCCCTCGCGGTAGCGGCCGCTGGCCACCTCGACCCCCTGGGTGGCCGAGGTGAGCAGGTCGCGGGCGGTCTGGCCGCGGCGGGCCGCGGTGCGGAGCGCCTGCCAGGAGGTCCAGACGTCGAGCTGGACCTGGCGGCCGGTGGCGTCGATGCGAGCCCGGGCCGCCTCGGCGCTGGACCTGGCGCTGGCCGCCTCGAAGGTGGCCCGGCCCCCGGAGAAGAGGGGGACGCGCAGCCGCAGCCCGGCGCTCCAGAAGGTGTAGCGGTCGCTCTCCGGGGCCAGCGGCCAGTCGGAGCCGATGCCGGCGACGCCGGAGAGGGTCGGCAGGTCGGCGCGCGAGACGCCGCGGGCCCGGGCCTCGGCGGCGTCGGCCAGGGCGCGCGAGCGGGCCAGGTCGGGGTTGGCGCGGGCCGCCTCGTCGAGCAGCCGCTCCACCTGCGGCAGGGTCTCGGCGGCGTGGACCTCTTCGGGGAGCGGTGGCACTGTCAGCTCGACGGTGGGCGGGAGCCCGGCCAGCGTGGCGAGCCGGCCGCGGAGCCCGGCCGACTGCCCCTCGAGCCGCTGCACGTCGAGCCGCAGCAGCGAGAGGGCGGTGCGGGCCTGCAGCACGTCGGCCACGGTGGCGGCCCCGGCGTTGCGCCGCTCCTCGGCCGACTTCAGGCTGGTCTCGGCCTGCGTGACGGTGGCGTCGGCCGCTACCAGCAGGGCCCGGCTGGTCTGGTAGGCGTACCAGGCCTCCTCGACCCGCAGGGCGAGATCGAGCACCGCGCTCTCGTGGGCGAGGCGGGCCGCCAGCAGCAGCTGCTCGGCCTCTTCCTGGCTGGCGGAGCGGACGCCGAGATCGAGGAGCAGCCAGGTGAGCTGCGCCGAGACGGTGGCGTCGGTGCGGCGGGTCTCGACAGCGACGCTGCTCGGCGACTGGGCCCGGGTGAGGTCGGCGGTGGCGTCGAGGGTGGGGAGCCAGGCGGCGCGGCGGGCCCCGGCGGTGCCGGCGGCGGCGCGGGCGTCGAGCCAGGCGGCGCGCGTGCCCGGGTCGTTGCGCAGCGCCTGGTCGAGCAGGTCGGGGAGGCCGCTGATGGCGCGGGGGGCGGGGGGCGCGGCCTCGGAAGGAGTCGGGGTCGCGGTCGGGGTAGGGGTCGG
>JANMRY010000136.1:0-15433 GCA_031388695.1 Anaeromyxobacter sp.
TTCGACGAGCACCGCGCCCAGGTCGGCGCCGACTGCCAGCGGTGCCACACCGCCGAGACCTGGAAGCTGCCGCGCTTCGATCATGCCAAGGCGGCCTACAAGCTCGACGGCAAGCACGTGAAGGTGGCCTGCCTCAAGTGCCACGCCGACCAGCCGGCCCCGCCGGCCGGCGACCTGGGCGTCCGCACCCCGCCGGTGCGCCCCACGCTCTTCGCCCGCTACAAGCCCATCCCGTTCCAGGCCTGCACCGACTGCCACAAGGACCCGCACCTCGGCCGCTTCGGTGCCTCCTGCACCTCCTGCCACGGCACCGACGACTGGAAGCGGCTGCGCGGCGTCGCCAAGGAGAAGGCCTTCCACGAGAAGACCAGGTACCCGCTGCGAGGGGCGCACCTGCAGGCCGCCTGCGCCGCCTGCCACGGCCCCTGGGGCAGGGAGAAGGCGGTCTTCAAGGGGATGAAGTTCGAGCGCTGCACCGACTGCCACCTCGACGCCCACCTCGGCCAGCTCGCCCTCGCCGCCCCGGCCGCCCCGGCCGCCGCGGGCGCGCCGCCGGCGCCGCTGCGCACCTGCGATCGCTGCCACACCGTCGACGGCTTCGCCCCGGTCCGCTTCGAGCTCGAGGACCACGAGAAGCTGGCCTACAGGCTGGAGGGGGCGCACCGCGCCGTGGCCTGCGCCGCCTGCCACCCGAAGGACGCCCGCCTCGAGGGCAAGGTCCCGGCGGCGACCAGGGCCCGGCTCGAGCTCCAGAAGCGGCCCGTCAAGCCGAGCCTGGCCCTGCTCAAGATCCCGCGCGCCACCGACTGCCGCACCTGCCACCGCGATCCGCACGCTGGCCAGTTCAAGGCCCGCACCGACGCCGAGGGCTGCATCGCCTGCCACGGCATCGAGTCGTGGAACAAGGTCCGCTTCGACCACAACAAGGAGAGCCGCTTCCCGCTGGTCGGCAAGCACGCCAAGGCGGCCTGCGCCTCCTGCCACAAGCCGGGTGCCGGCGGTGCGGTCCTCTACAAGCCGCTGGCGTTGACCTGTGCCGGCTGCCACGCCGACGTCCACGCCGGCCAGCTGGCGCTCCCCGGCAAGGGGACCGACTGCGCCCGCTGCCACGAGGCGGCCGGCTGGAAGGAGAAGGAGAACCTGCTCCGCTTCGACCACCAGCGCGACGCCCGCTTCAAGCTGGAGGGGAAGCACAAGCCGCTGGCCTGCGAGAAGTGCCACCTGCCGGTGGCGGTCGGCAAGGGCGTGACGGTGCGGCGCTACAAGCCGCTGCCGCTCGCCTGCGAGGGGTGCCACGCCGACTTCCACCGCGGCTCCTTCAAGGGGTACGTGCCGTGACCGCTCCGCTCCTCGCCCTGCTGCTGGCGGTGCAGGTGGCGCCCGCCCCGGCCGCCACCAACGTCATCGACCTGGCCCCGCGCCCGGGGGCCCACGCCGGCGGCGACACCCGCTGCGGCAGCTGCCACACCGCCGTCGACTGGAAGCAGGTCACCTTCGCCCACGACCGGACCGGCTTCCCGCTCACCGGGCGCCACCAGCAGGTGACCTGCCAGGCCTGCCACACCGGGGGGCGCTTCGACCAGCCGGTGCCCAAGGCCTGCTCGGCCTGCCACCGCGACGTCCACGCCCGCCGCATGGGGGCCCGCTGCGACCGCTGCCACGACACCGGCTCGTGGAAGGAGGCCAGCTTCGGCCCCGAGGCCCACCGCCGCACCAACTTCCCGCTCACCGGGCGCCACGCCGTCATCCCCTGCGAGCAGTGCCACGGCGACCGGCGCGACCGGACCTTCTCCCGCCCCGCCACCGCCTGCATCGCCTGCCACCAGGCCGATTACGACCGGACCGTCGGCGCCGCCATCCCCCACGCCGGGACCTTCCCGACCGACTGCCGCGGCTGCCACTCCACCTGGCGCTTCTCGCCCGGCACCTGGGCGGCGCACGACGCCTGCTTCCAGATCAGCGCGGGCAAGCACGCCGGCATCGCCTGCACCCGGTGCCACTCGGCCGGGCTGCCGCCGGTCCCCCCCGGCCCGCTCACCTGCACCGCCGCGCCGCCCGCCAACTGCATGGGCTGCCACGGCCCCACCGAGCACCCCTCGGTTCCGGGCTTCAGCCCGTCGAACCAGCGCTGCTACGAGTGTCATCGCTTCGCCACCGGGGGGGCGCTGCTCGCCCCGACGGGTAGAGGAGGTCTCCGATGAGAGCCGCGTTCCGAGTCCTGCCCTTGACGCTGCTCCTCGCCGCCGCCTGCGCCGAGAAGGCCGAGGCCCCCTGGCTCACCATGCCGAACGCCGCCGCACACGCGAAGTACTTCGGCATCGCGGCCGGCGACACCCACGGTCCGGCGGCCGGCCAGGGTTCGGCCGACTGCAACGCCTGCCACGCCGTCAAGACCTCGGCCACCACCTCGGTCGCTTCCGACACCTTCAAGGTCTTCACCTGCACCAACTGCCACGGGGTGACGCTCAAGAGCGGGGTGCCGCACGACGGCGATCTGGCCGCCTTCCGGACCTGGCACGTCTCGTCGGCGGGGGTGAACGCGGTCACCTTCGACTCGACCGTGGCGACCGCCAACACGCTCGGGTACGACCCGCGCATCGCCGCCCTCGACATCGCCTGCTACACCTGCCACCGGAGCGGCATCGGCGTCGACCACGCCCCCCGCTTCATCCTGCCCCACCAGGACGCCGCCGGGACCGTGGTGGCCGCCTGCTCCAGTTGCCACGTGGTGCCGGGCGACCGCAAGCAGCTCGGCTGCTCCACCTGCCACCCCCACGGCACCGCCGCCAACGACGCCGCCCACGCCACGCTGGTGCCCGGCTACCTGAGGACCAACGCCGTGGCGGCCGACGTCCAGGTCTCCTCGCTCCTCTGCGCCCGCTGCCACGAGGATGGCAAGATCCCGATGAGGGTCGCGGCCCACGCCGCCGGCGCCAGGGGGTTCACCGTCGGCACCGGCAAGCACGCCGGAACGGCTGGCGGGGCCTGCCTCGGCTGCCACGACCAGAACAGGACCACGCCACCGCGCACCTTCGTGGCCGACTTCAAGAAGACCACCTGCGTCGGCTGCCACGTCACGGTCGGCGGCAGCCCCGCCTTCCACGACGACGCCACCGGGCTCGCCACCATCCACGCCGGCGAGCCGGCCTTCGCCACCACGGTGGCCACGCTCGGCCTGTCGGCGGCCTGCCTCTCCTGCCACGCCGACGGGCAGGGCGGGGCCCCCTCCAACCACGAGCTGATCTTCCCGCGCGCCGCCGGCACGCCCCACGCCGCCGTCACCTGCTCCGAGTGCCACGGCAATGGGCCGCGCACCGACCTGGCCGCCCTGGCCTGCGTCTCCTGCCACGTCACCGGCCCGCTCCCGCCCGGGCTCACGCTCGCCGCCTTCAACACGGCCCACCGGGCGCCGTTCATGAACACCTCGACCGGGCGGACCGGCGACGTCGTTCACTTCACGCTGCTCGACCTGACCAGCCCGGTGGTCTGCCTGCGCTGCCATGCGCCGACCGCCTTCAACGGTCCCATCACCATCATCCCCATCCGCATCGCCAATCACGCCCAGGACGACAGCTCGATCAACACTCTCAAGCACAAGGACGTCGGCTGCGTCGACTGCCACCGGAACACCCGCGTCATCGAGGGGCGCTACACCGCCCAGGACTTCGCCAGCGGCCGGCGCAACTGCCTGCTCTGCCACGAGAACAACAACCCCTGATGATCGGCCCGCTCCTCATCCTGGCGCTCGTCGCCACCACCCCGGCCAGCCCGCTCGAGCGCCCTCCGCCGGCGCCGGTCCGCACCCCGGGGCTGGCCCACGTGGTCCAGGCGACCGGGGCGCGCGCCTACCTCGACGCCGGCAGCGAGCATGGGCTCGAGGTCGGCCAGCTGCTGACGCTGACGCGCGCCGGCGCCGAGGCCGGGCTCTGCACCGTCGAGTCGGTCTCCCCGAGCCACGCCACCTGCACCGGCATCGGCGCCCGCCCCGGTGACACCGTCCGGCTGGCCCGGCCGGACGGCCCGGAGGTCAAGGTGGTGACGTTGCCCCCGCTGCCGCCCGAGGAGGAGCTGGCGCGGCGGGCCGCGCAGGTGGCCCGGGCGCCGGTGGCGCTGGTCGAGGCCAAGGCCACGCCGGTCCCCTTGAGGCCGCTCGACGCCCCGCGCGACGGCTACGGCGAGTTCACCTTCTCCGACGTCACCTGGTGGAGCACCGGGCTCGGGGCCTACCACACCGATCGCCTCGACGCCGCCCTGCACGGCGCCCCGCTCGGTCCACTCACCGCCGAAGTCGACCTGCGGGCCGAGTACTGGAGCAACCAGTCGACCGGCGCCACCTTCCGCCCGGCCGACAAGGCCCGCCTGCTGGTCTGGCAGGCGCAGCTCAACTGGAGCCCCGAGTCGCGCCCCATCTCGATCTCGGCCGGCCGGGTGCTCGACTGGAACATCCCCGGCTCCACCCCCATGGACGGCGCGGTGGTGAGCTGGCGCCGCGGCGCCCTGACCATCGGCCTGCTCGGCGGCCTGGTCCCGAAGCCCGACACCACCTCGCCCACCAGCACGCGGGCCACAGCCGGCGGCTACTGGGGCTGGAGCGGCAAGGTCGGACCGGGGATGGTGGTCCGGCAGGAGGGGCGGCTGGCGCTGGTCCGCTCACCCGAGCTGGGCGACCGCGTCGAGCTGCAGGCGGGTGGCTCGGCCCACGCCGGGGCCTGGCTCGACCTCTTCGCCGACCTGCGGCTCGGCTTCGGCGGCAAGGTCCGCTCGCCCGGCGGGCTCGACGGCGCCCGTCTCGAGGCGGCATTCCGTCCGCTGGCGCGCCTCTCCCTCTCCGGCGCCCTCGACTACAGCGAGCTGCTGGTGCCGCAGACCTTCACGCCCTACGCCTGGGGCGGCCGCTCGCGCCACGCCGAGGCCAGCGCCTCGTGGGACTTCGGCTGGTTCCGCGCCGGTGTCTCCGGCGGCGGCGCCCGCGACGTCAGCTCCGGCCTGGAGCGGGCCTGGGTCGGCCCCGAGGTGAGCGTGCCCCGCTTCATCTCGCCGAGGGTCTCGCTCGCGGCCGGCTTCCAGGAGGACGTCGGCTGGCTCGACGGCCGGGGTGCCTGGCTGCAGGCGGTGGCGAGGCCGGTCGAGTCGGTGCGGCTCATCGGCCGGTTGAGCTGGAACCAGCAGGCCAACCTCGGGCTCGACCGGGACGAGTACGGCCTCTACATCTCCGGCTCCAAGGAGCTGACCCGTCACCTCGGGGTCAGGCTCTCGGTGCTGACCCGGACCGCGGTCGACTTCGCCGGGGAGGGCCAGTCGATCCCGATCGGCGTCAACGGCATGGTCTCGATCTACTCGCTCTACTAGCGCAGGCCGGCGGGCGCGGCGGCGGCGCCGAGGGCCGGCGGTTCGGCGCGCCTTTCCGCCCGGCGGCGGCGGCGGGCGGGAGGCTGTCACGCTCCGGCCCGCGGCCTGCGCTCGCGGTCGATTGCTCGTCGGCCTCGGCGCGCGACGAGGTGGGAGGAGTGGGGCGCTGCGGCAAGGGTCGCCTCGCAGCGGCGGCCTGCGGCGTCTGGCGCCCGGCCCGGGCGAGGCTCCGTTGCCGCCGCGCGCGCGTCACCCGGGCGCACCTCGGCGGCGCTGCCTCGTCGGCGTGCTCGGCGAGCGGGCCTTCGCGCGCCAGCCCCGCCCTGCCAGCGCCTGGGCCATCGAACGCCGAACCGACGGCCTCCGGCCGATGCCGTTCTGCGCGCGGCCTCGGTCCGACGGCGGCGAGAGTGAGGCGCGTGGGACTTGAACCCACAGCCACTGGCTTAAAAGGCCAATGCTCTACCATTGAGCTAGCGCCTCGGACCGGCCGCTCGCCGCGCCCGGTTGATACCACGGCTCGTCGATCCGTTGGAGCGCGCGCCGCCGCTGCTGGTATCTTGCCCCGGTCAGCCCGCAACGAGGAGCACGCCGTGACCGACGCACAGGTGAAGCAGGTGGTGAAGGCCTACCAGGACCGGCTGGAGCGCGAGGGGTACCGTCCGGCGCAGATCGACTTCGACCGGACCACCGCCGCCTTCCCGCGCAGCCGCCAGCTCGAGCACGCCGCCTGGATGTGCACGGAGATCCAGGGTGCCCTCGACCAGGGGGAGCGCGAGCGGGCCATGCGCTGGTTCGGCTTCACCCAGGGGGTGCTCTGGGCCCACGGCATCTACGCGGTCGCCGAGCTGCGCGAGCAGAACCGGGCCGTGGTCAGGGGCTGAGCCGGGAGCCCACCTCGCTCACGAAGGCGGCCGGATCGTCGGGCGTCAGCACCACCGGCCCGCGCCCGGTGGTGAGCAGCACGTAGGGGCCGCTCCGCCAGGCGTGGAGCATGAACGGGCCGAGCTGGTCCGAGTGGAACCGGCCGTAGCTGGCGCCGCCAAGGCCCCCGACCCCGTTGATGCGCCGCCACCCGTGCGACTGGGCCACGGGGAGCGGCGCCACGGCCCGGACCTCGGCCAGCGGGATCCGCTCCGGGTCGCCCCAGCGATGGTCGATGCGGATGGCGTCGGCCTCGACGGTGGCCGCAAAGGGAGCCCGGTACCAGGCGGAGCCGAGGATGGCGCCGACCAGGAGCGGGACCGAGGCGAAGAGCACCAGCAGCAGCTTCCAGGGGGCGCCGGGCGCCGCAGCCAGGCCGGCACCGGCCGGGCTCACCGTGGCGGCCGCCGTCACCCCGGCGCGGCCCAGCGCCTCGATGAACCGCTCCGGCGTGGCCGGCGTCAGCACGAAGCGCCCCGCCTCGGCGTCGATCACCACCAGCTGGTCGCGCCGCGTGGCGTAGAGCCGGAAGCTGCCGAGCGGCCGGCTGTAGAAGCGGCCGTAGTGGCCGAAGGCCCCGGCCGCCCCGGCCACCTTGACGAAGGTCCCGGCCTCGGCTCGCGCCATGAGCCGAACGGCCCGGATGGAGGCGAGCGGGATCCGGATCGGGAAGAGTGGGCGCTCCACCGTCAGCTCCCCTCCGGAGATGCTGTAGCCGCGCGGAGCGAGCACCCAGACCCCCGGGATCACCAGGGCGATCAGCAGCGGGCCGAGCAGCAGCCCCCACCGGATCGCCTGGGGGTCGGGGCTGAGCCGGACATCGAAGGCGAGGAAGCCCCCGGCCAGGCCGAGCAGCAGGAGCAGGAGGAAGCCGGTGGAGACCTTGAGCGACCGGTCCCACGGCGCGTCGAACCGTTCCATCCGGCCATGCTACCGCACGGCGTGGTGGCGTGGAGCCGCCCCGGGAGACCGGGCTATGCTCGGCGCGTGCTCGGCGACGACCAGGTGCAGGTGGAGACCCCCGGGCAGGTGGCGCTCTCGCTGCCGCTGGCCGGGGTGGGGGCCCGCGGCCTGGCGGCGCTGCTCGACCTGCTGGCGGTCTTCCTCTGCTGGATGCTCGGGCTCTTCGTCTACTCGCTCTGGGGCGACCTGCTCGGGCAGGTCCAGGGGCTCTCCTGGGTCGGCCAGCTGCTGCTGGTGGCGGCGGTGCTGGCGGCCGGGTGGGGCTGGGATGTGGCCTGGGAGGTGGCCTGGAACGGCCAGACCCCGGGCAAGCGGGCGCTCGGGCTGCGGGTGATCCGGCTCGACGGCGCGCCGGTCGGCCTCCCCGAGTCGCTGGTCCGCAACGCCCTCAGGGTGGTGGAGCTGCCGCTCGGCTACGCCCCGGCGGTGCTGGCGGTGGCCCTCTCCAGCCGGCGGCAGCGGCTCGGCGACCTGGTGGCCGGCACGGCGGTGGTGCAGGAGCGGCGCTTCGACCTCTCGCGCTACGGCGCGCCCGCGGCGGTGGAGGCGCGCTGGAGCCTGCTCAAGGGGCGGGCCCCGGGGCTGCTGGCGCCGGCCGAGTTCGAGCGGCTCCACGACTTCCTGCGGCGGCGTGCCGAGCTCGAGGCGGCGCCGCGCGCCCGGCTGGCCGAGCGGCTGGCGGCCGCCCTGGCGGCCCGGGCCGGTGTCGGCGCGCCGGCCCCGGGCGAGGCCGAGCCGTTCCTCGAGGCGCTCCACGCCTTCGCCTCGGAGGCGGCCTGATGGTCCCGGCGGCGGCGGCGCCTGCGGCGGTGAGCGGCCGGCCCGGGCGCTGGCGCGGCGTGGCCGCCTTCGTCAGGGCGCGGCGCGATGGCTGGGAGCGGCTCGACGGGCTGGTGACCCGGGTCGGGGAAGGCCGCCTCGCCCTCGCCGAGGTGGAGGAGCTCGATCGGCTCTACCGGCGCACCCTCGGCGACCTCTCGCTGGCCCGGACCGCCTTCCCCGGCACCGACGCCGAGGGCTACCTGGCCCAGCTCTCGGCCCGCGCCTACGGAGCCCTCTACCTGCGGCGGCGGCGCGGCTGGCCACGCGCCCTGGCCCTGCTGCGCAGCGAGGGGCCGGCCGAGGTGGTGCGCCACGGTCGGGCGCTCGCCCTGGCGGCGGCGCTGCTGCTCGGCGGGCTGCTCTTCGGGGCGCTGGCCACGGCGCTCGATCCGGAGGGGTTCGCCTGGCTCTTGCCGGCCGGGGTCCGCGAGGCGCTGGCGGCGAAGAGGCTCTGGACCAACGACCTGCTCACCGCGGCGCCGGGGCTCTCGGGCGGGGCGATCGCCCGCAACAACCTCTCGGTGGCGGCGCTCTGCTTCGCGCTCGGCCTGACCGGCGGCGTCGGCACGGCGCTGCTGCTCGTCGGGAACGGCGCCCTGCTCGGCGCGGTGCTGGTGGCCGCCTGGCGGGCCGGGCTGGGGCCGGGGCTGGCCGGCTTCGTGGCCGCGCACGGACCGGTCGAGCTGAGCGCGCTGGTGCTGGCCGGGCAGGCCGGCTTCGTCCTCGCCGCCGGGCTGGTGAGGCCGGGCGAGTGGCCTCGCGCCGAGGCGCTGGCGGCGCGCGGGCGGGAGGCGGCCCGCATCCTGGTGCTGGTCGCCCCGTTGCTGCTGCTGGTGGCGGCGGTGGAGGCGACCGTCTCGCCGGCCGCGCGCTTCCCGCTGGCGGCCCGGGTCGGGCTCGGCCTCGGGCTGCTGCTGGCGGTCTGGAGCTACCTCTGGCGGGCCGGGCGGGCGGCGGCCAGCGCCACCAGCCCCGGGGTGCGCGGCGCGATCCGCTGAGCGGGCTCTACCGGCGGGAGGGCGCGGGAGACCAGCCGCTCGTTCGCCTCGACCCGGTCGAACCAGCGGGCGGCGCGGGCCCGGACCGTGGCCCAGCGCTGCGCCTCGGGGCTGGCCATGGGGAGCGTGGCCGGGGTGGCCTGCTGTGCCTGGACGCCGGTGCGGCGCGCGCCGGCCCGGGCGCGGAAGACCTCGTCGTACTGGGAGCAGTAGGTCCGCGCGCAGAGCGGGCACTGGAAGTAATGGACCGGGCTGCCGGCGGTGGCCCAGCTGGTCATCGTCACCTGGCAGTGCGTGCACTCGACCGCTTCCATGGTGCTGGTGATATCACCCGATCGATCAAGGTCAAGAAAGCCTCCGGGATCATTCGGGGATCCCGGGATCGGTGACTCCTCTCACCAGGTGCATGACGGAGGGGCGCGCTAACTTGAAGCCGCATGGCATCGACCCTGGAGCTCACTGAGCCTCGACCTTCGCGACGTCGCTGGACGTTGCGGGTGCTCGCCGCCGCGCTGCTGCTGGCCGCGCTCGCCGCCGGCGCCGGTGCCGTGCCCGAGCCGCCCTCGAGCCCACCGGTCGTGCCGCCGCCTCCTTCCCAGGTTTCCCCGGAGCTGCCGCCGCCGCTCCCGCCGCCCACGCCGCCGCCCGAGCCGGCCCCGCTGGCCACGCCGCTGCCGGCCACCTCGAGCGGTGCCGACGTGCTCGACCTGCTCTGGGGCCACCGCATCGAGTTCGGGCCCGGGGGGCAGCCGCTCGTCACCATCCGGCTCATGGAGGGGCAGGATCAGCTGGTGATCCGGACCGTGGGGCGGGCCCGGCTGGCGCCGCGGGGCGGGCCGTCCGTCGAGCTGCCGGCCGGTACGCGGCTGGTGGTGCGGGCCCGCGAGGCGGTGGCGGCGCGGCTGCAGTACGCGCCGCTGCTGGCCGAGGTCGCCTGGGCCGATCGGGGCTCGGTCGAGGCGGCACGCGCCGACTGGGCGGCGCGAGGCGTGCCGGTCCGCTCCAGGACCATCGGCGGGGTCTACGGCATCGCCGGGCGGGTGGTCGACTCGCGCCGCCAGCAGCTGCTGGCCGAGGGCGATCGGACCGAGCGCGGCGCCCAGGCGCTGGCCGAGGCGCTCCAGGCCCGCGCCGGCCAGCGCTTCGCCCTCGACGTCGATCCGGTGGCCCGACCGCGAGGACGGCTCGAGGTCTCGAGCGAGGCCGGGCCGCTCGGCAGCGGCGACAGCGCCGTCCAGGTCGAGCCCATCGGGGAGGGCGGGCTGGCCGTCGAGTCGCTGGAGCACGCCCTCGGCGGCAAGGCGGCGCGCGAGGAGCGGCGCTACCGGACCCGCCTGGTGGCCACGCTCGACGCCGCCGGGCGGCTGGCGCTGGTGGCGGTGGTGCCGCTCGAGGAGCTGCTGCGCGGGGTGGTGCCGGCCGAGATGCCGGCCCTCTCCCACCTCGAGGCTCTCAAGGCCCAGGCGGTGACGGCGCGCTCCAACGTGCTGGCCCAGCTCGGCACCCGCCACCTCTCCGACCCCTACGTCATCTGTGCCGAGGTCCACTGCCAGGCCTACCGGGGCGCCGGCGCCGAGCACCCGCGCACCGACGAGGCGATCCGCGCCACCGCCGGCGAGGCGCTCTTCGGCAAGGCCGACCGGACGCTGGTCGACGGGGTCTACTCGGCGCTCTGCGGCGGCCACGGCGAGGACAACGACGCGGTCTGGCCGGTCACCGCCAGCCCCAGCCTGCGCGGCCAGCCCGACCTCATGAACGGCGGGGCGGCCGCCTGGGCCGGCGGGCTGCGCGAGGAGCCGGCGCTGCGCCGCTTCCTGGCGGCGCCGGGCGAGGCCTGGTGCCGGCGGCCGGCGGCGGCCCGCAAGGATCGCTTCCGCGGGGAGCGCCGCTTCACGTCGACCGACCTCGAGCTGCTCGGCGAGCCGCTCGGCGTCGGCGAGGTGCGGAGGCTGCGGGTGGTGTCGCGCGGCGTCTCGGGGCGGGCCACCGCGCTGCGCGTCGAGGGGCAGCGCGGCGCCGTCGACGTCACCGGCGAGCTGACCATCCGCAGGCTGCTGCGCAACCTCCCCTCGGCCATGTTCGTGGTCGACCGCGAGGGCGAGGAGTGGGTGCTCCACGGCGGCGGCTGGGGGCACGGCGCCGGGATGTGCCAGTGGGGCGCGGTGGGGCGGGCCGAGGCCGGGCAGGGCTACCGCCAGATCCTGCGGGCCTACTTCTCCGGGGCCGAGGTGGCGCGGATCTACTGAGCCGGGCCGGCGCCAGGGCCGTCGCCCGGCGGCGGCTCGTCGACCAGCCCGAGCCGGCGGCGCGAGGCGCGGCGGCGCAGGGAGAGGCCGGCCGCCAGCGCGGCGCCGAGCGCCAGGATCGCCAGCAGCAGCTCGATGGCGGCGATCCGGTGGAGCAGCAGGGCGTCGCCGGAGGGCAGGCCGGCGAGGCGCGAGGCCTGCTCGGTCTGCCAGGCCCGCCAGCCGACGAAGCCGGCGCCGACCAGCAGCAGCACCAGGCGGAGCAGGACGCGGGGGCGGGAGAGGCGCACGCGCGCTTCATGCCACGCAAGCGGTATCATCGCCAACCATGAAACGGCTCTGCGTCTTCTGCGGCTCCTCCCCGGGCAACGACCCCCGCTACCTGGAGGCGGCCCGGGCCACCGGGCGGCTGCTGGCGGCCCGCGGCCTCGGCCTGGTCTACGGGGGCGGCTCGGTCGGGCTGATGGGGGCGGTGGCCGACGCCGCACTCGCCGCCGGCGGCGAGGTGATCGGCGTCATCCCCGAGGTGCTGGCGATCCGCGAGCTGGCCCACCGCTCGCTCACCACGCTCCACGTGGTCGCCTCGATGCACGAGCGCAAGGCGCTGATGGCCGAGCTCTCCGACGGCTTCGTGGCCCTCCCCGGCGGCATGGGGACGCTCGAGGAGCTGAGCGAGGTGCTCACCTGGGCGCAGCTCGGGCTCCACCATCGGCCAGTAGGCCTGCTCGACGTGGCCGGCTACTACCGGCCGCTGGCGCAGTTCTTCGACCAGGCGGTGAGCGCCGGCTTCCTGCGCCCGGCCCACCGCCGGCTGCTGCTGGTCGGGAAGGAGCCGCCGGCGCTGCTCGACGCCATGGCGGCCTGGCGCGGCCCAGCGCTCGAGAAGGTGATCGACCGGGCCAGCTCCTGATCGCGTCGGGGCTGGTCCCTGGTGGCCCCGACGCAAGATTCGAGGAGCGCCTGTTGTCGGACTCCGGCCCTGTGGCTCGGCGCGCCTTTCCGCCCTTTCGGCGCCGCCGCGGGCCCACGGTCGGTGCCGCTTCGGCCCCACGCTGCGCTGCGCCACGAGGTGCTGGTTGGCCTGCGTCGCGCGGCGCGTGAGCGAGCGTGGGCGGCTTGGCTGCGCCGCCAGCGGATCGACGGCGCGCCGGGCGGCCACTTGCTCAACGGCGCTGCTCGCGACGGGCCGTCGCGTCCCGCCCGCGGGCCCCAGCGGCAGCGGCGCCGGGCTCTGTCGCCGAGCCGCCGGGCTCGCACTGGGCGGTCCCACGTGAGGCCCGGTGGCTCGGCGTCAGGGACCAAGGCGCCATGCAGGGCGGGGCTGGCCCGCGAAGGCACACTCGCCGAGCACGCCAGAGAGGAAGCGCTGCCGAGGCGCGCCTGCGACGCAAGGTGCGCGGCGGCATAAGAGCCTCGCCCGGGAGCGGTGGCCAGACGCCGCAGGCCGCCGCTGCGAGGCGACCCATGCCGGCGCGCTCCGCACCAGCAATGACCCGCGCGACGAGGCCTCGGAGCAACCGCCCGCGCGCGCAGGCCGTGTGACGGAGCGGGACAGCCTTCCGCCCGCAGGCGCCGCCGGGTTGAAAGGCGCGCCGAGCTGGCGGGCCGAAATGGACGGCTGCAGGTGCTCCTCGAAGCTTGCGACGAGGCCACCAGAAGCCGGCCTCGTCGCGATTGGCCGCCGTCACGATCAGAGCTTCACGCGCCTCAACCTGAGCGCGTTGGCGATCACCGTCACCGAGCTGAAGCTCATGGCGGCGCTGGCGATCATGGGCGAGAGCACCAGCCCGGTGAAGGGGAAGAGCGCCCCGGCCGCCAGCGGCACGCCGGCGGCGTTGTAGGCGAAGGCCCAGAAGAGGTTCTGCCGGATGTTGCGCATGGTGGCGCGCGAGAGGCGGCGGGCCCGGACGATGCCGGCGAGATCCCCCTTCACCAGCGTGATGCCGGCGCTCTCGATCGCCACGTCGGCGCCCGTCCCCATGGCGATGCCGACGTCGGCGGCGGCCAGCGCCGGGGCGTCGTTGATGCCGTCGCCGGCCATGGCCACCTTCTGGCCGCGGGCCTGGTAGCGGGCCACCACCGCCGCCTTGTCGGCGGGGCGCACCTCGGCCTCCACCTCGGTGATGCCGAGCCGCGCCGCGACCGCCAGCGCCGTGGTCCGGGCGTCGCCGGTCACCATCACCACCGTCAGCCCCTCGGCCCGCAGCGCCGCCAGCGCCTCGACGGCCCCCGGCTTGATCGGGTCGGCGGCGGTGAGCAGGCCGGCCAGCCGCCCGTCGACCGAGAGGAACATGGCGGTGGCCCCCTCGGCGCGGGCCTGCTCGGCGGCGGCCGCCAGCGGCCCGGCGTCGAGCCCCTGCTCGGCGAGCCAGCTGGCGGTCCCGAGCAGCACCTGCCGCCCCTCGACGCTGCCGCGCACGCCGCGCCCCGGCAGCGCCTCGAAGCCGGCCGCCTCGACCGGGGCCAGGCCGCGGGCCACCGCCCCGGCCACCACCGCGGCCGCCAGCGGGTGCTCCGAGCCGCGCTCCAGCGAGGCGGCCAGCCGCAGCAGCTCGTCCTCGCCGAACGGGGCCAGCGCGGTGACGCCGGAGAGGGCCGGCCGGCCGGCGGTGAGCGTCCCGGTCTTGTCGACCAGCAGCACCTCGACCTGCTCCAGCCGCTCCAGCGCCTCGGCGCTCTTGACCAGCACGCCGGCCGTGGCGCCGCGCCCGGTGCCGACCATGATGGCCATGGGGGTGGCCAGCCCAAGCGCGCAGGGGCAGGCGATGATCAGCACCGCCACCGCCGCCACCAGCCCGTGGGCCAGGCGCGGCTCGGGGCCGAAGAGCGCCCAGAGCGCGAAGGCGAGCAGCGCCGAGGCGACCACGCCCGGCACGAACCAGCCCGAGACCAGGTCGGCCAGCCGCTGGATGGGGGCGCGGGTGCGCTGGGCGTCCATCACCATCCGGACGATCTGCGAGAGCAGGGTGTCGCCGCCGACCCGCTCGGCCCGCATCACGAAGCCGCCGGTGCCGTTGACGGTGGCGCCGGTGACCGGGTCCCCCTCCCGCTTCTCCACCGGGATCGGCTCGCCGGTCACCATCGCCTCGTCGACGCTCGAGGCGCCAGAGACCACCCGGCCGTCGACCGGGATCTTCTCGCCGGGGCGGACCCGCAGGAGGTCGCCGACCGCCAGCGCGGTCACCTCCACGTCGGCCTCGCTGCCGTCGGCGGCGAGGCGGCGGGCGGTCTTCGGCGCCAGCCGGAGCAGGGCGCGGATGGCGCCGGAGACGCGGCTGCGGGCCCGCAGCTCCAGCATCTGGCCGAGGCAGACCAGCTCGACGATGACCGCGGCCGACTCGAAGTAGATGGGGGGCGCGCCGTGCTCGAGGTAGGCGGCCGGGAAGAACTCGGCCGGCAGCACCGTGGCCACCCCGCTGAAGAGGAAGGCGGCGGCGGTGCCGATCCCGATCAGCGTGAACATGTTGAGCTTCCAGGTGCGCAGCGAGAGCCAGGCCCGCTCGAAGAAGGGCCAGCCGCCCACCAGCACCACCGGCGCCGAGAGCGCCAGCTGCAGCAGCGCGAAGGCGCGGAAGCCGAGGGCGTGCTGCAGCCGCATCCCGGCCGCCATGTCGCCCATGGCCAGGGCGAGCAGCGCCAGCGTCGGCGCCAGCCCCCACCAGAAGCGGCGGGTCATGCTGGCCAGCTCCGGGTTGGGCGGCTCCTCGGCGCTCGGCAGGCCGCCGACCACCAGCGGCTCCAGCCCCATGCCGCAGATGGGGCAGGGGACCGGTGACTTCTCGCGCACCTCGGGATCCATGGGGCAGACCCAGACCACCTCGGCGCCGGGCGGCGCGGCCGGTGGCGCGGCCATGGCCGCCTCCCCGGGCTTCCGGGCGAGGACGCCGGCCGGGTCGGCCTGGAACTTCGCCAGGCACTTCATGCTGCAGAAGAACCAGGTCGCGCCCCCGTGCTCGTGCTGGCCGCCCTTGGGCGCCTTCGGGTTGACCTCCATGCCGCAGACCGGGTCGATGGCGAACCACCTCGCCGGCTCGGCCTCGAAGCGGGCCCGGCAGGCGGCGTCGTGGAAGTGGTAGCGGTAGCGGCCGCGCTCCACCGTCCCCCCCGGCGGGGAGGACGGGTCGACCTCGG
>JANMRY010000152.1:0-9204 GCA_031388695.1 Anaeromyxobacter sp.
TCGGCTCGTGCTGGTGGTCATGGTGCCCATCGCGGTGGTCGTGGGCGTGTTCGTGAACCACCGCTTCGTGACCGTGCGGGTGGGCGTGCCGCTCGGTGGCGTGGAGCACCACGCCAGCGAGGAATGCCGCCGAGGCGAGCCAGGTGGAGGTGCCGCCACGGTCGCCGAGGACCCAGCCGAGCGCCGCGCCGAGGAAGGGGCCGGCGGCGAAGACCGATCCGGTCCGCGCAGCGCCGATCCGGCGCTGGGCCAGCAGGTAGAAACGCAGCGACAGGCCGTACCCGCTCGCGCCCAGGGCCATGAGCGCGGCCGCCGCCACGGGTGAAGGCATCGGCTCCCCGATGATCACGGCGAGCGCGCCGGTGATCAGGCCGCCGATTCCACCCTTGGCGAGGATGACGTCGAGCGGATCGGCCTCGGCGAGCCCCCTGGAGAGCGCGTTGTCCGCGGCCCAGCCTGCGGTCGCCGCGACGACCAGCACGACTCCGGTGAACGAGACATCCACGCCACCGGCGCCGCCCGCGACCAGCGCGCCGCCGGCCAGCATCAGGAGCATGGCGAGCCCGACTCGCCTGCCGATCGGCTCGCGATAGAGCAGCCAGGCGAGGACCGCGGTGAAGACGGCCTCGAAGTTGAGGACCAGGGACGTGGCCGTGGGGCCGGCCCGGCCGAGGCCCGCCACGTAGAGCGTGGGGGCGAGCACGGCGCCGAACAGCACCACCAGGCCGAGGCGCGACGCGTCGGGCCGCGCCAGGCGGCGGCCTGAGCGCGGGACGAAGGGACGGGCCAGCAGGGAGAGCGCCGCGGCGCCCAGGTAGAGGGCGGCGGCCACGGTCAACGGGCCGAGCCCCTGGCCGGCCCGGGCCACGAGCGGCGTCGTGACACCGAACGTCACCGCGGCCAGCGCGGCGAGGCCGACGCCGGAGGCCATGGGGGAGCGCGAGTCGCCTGGCATTCGGCCAGGAGTCTGCCACGGGGCTCCTCCGCCAACACCGATTGCATCTCGGTCTTTGATGTGGCAGGTTGCGCCAACATGCCACCTCCCCGCCCACTGCTCCTTGGCGATCTCGAGCGCGCCGTGATGGACCAGGCCTGGTCGGCCGGCGCCCAGGACGTCAAGGCCTGCCACGCGGCCATCGGCAGGCGGCGCAGGATCACGCCCAACACGGTGCAGTCGACCATGGAGCGGCTCTACCGGAAGGGGCTGCTGCGTCGCGAGAAGGTGAGCCACGCCTACGTTTACGAGGCCGCGCTCGCCCGGGAGGCCTACGGCGCGCAGCTGGCGCGCGAGGTCGTGGCGGCCGCCGTCGGCAGCGCGGCGCCGGCGTCGCTGCTCGCCGCCTTCGTCGATCTCGCCGAGCGCGCCGGGGACGACACCCTGGCCCACCTGGAGCAGCTCATCGCAACCCGCAGGGCCGCGTCGAAGGACCGGTCATGAGCCCGCTGCTCCGGCTCGCCATCCTCTCGGCCACGACGGTGGTCCTCTTCGGAGCGGCGGCGTCCCTCTTCGCCTCGCTCGCCTACCCGAGGTTCCGCGATCGGCTCGGCGCGCTCCCGCCCGAGGCGCGCGCCCGCTGGGTGCTGGCCTGGGCGGCCCTGCCCTGGATCGTCGCCGGGGCCATGCTGGTCCTCTGCTACACGCCCTCCTTCTGGAGCCTCCTCGGCCTGGCGGTCGACCACTGCCCGCTCCATGACGATGGCCACGTGCACCTCTGCCTGGCCCACGCGCCGCGCCACCGGGTGACGCCGACGGAGTGGTCTCTCCTCGCCTCGGCAGCCCTGGCCGTCGGCGCGGTGGCGACGCGCGTGCTGCGGGCCCAGCTGGCGAGCTGGCGCGCCGTCTCGGCCCTGCTCCGGTTCTCGGGCAGCGAGGTCCACTCCGGCGGCCTGGTCAGCACGGCCGAGCCGCTCTCCATCACCGCGGGGCTGGTCTGGCCACTCGTCCTGGTCTCCACCGGGCTGCGGAGCCGACTCGCACCCCTGCACCTCGAGGCGGTCCTGGCGCACGAGCGGGCTCACGCGCGGCGGCGCGATCCGCTGCGGCTGGTCGCCGTGGCGCTCCTCGGCGCGGCTTACGCTCCCGGGGTGAGGAGGCTCCTCCTCGCCGACGCCGCCCTGGCCTGCGAGGAGGCCGCCGACGAAGCGGCCGCGCGCAGCCTCGGCGACCGGACCGTGGTGGCCGAAGCGATCGTGGCGGTCGAGCGTCTCCTCGGTTCACGCGCGAGCCACGTCGGCCTGGCGGTCGGGATGACCGGTTGTGCCACGGAGGCCCGCGTCGGGGCGCTCCTGCGCGACCCTGTCCCGCCCCGGCCTGTCGCTGCTTCGCGCCTGGCGCTCTGGTCCGCGCTCTCGGCCGGCGCGCTGCTCGCGGCCCAAGAGATCCACCACCTCACCGAGACCCTCCTCGATCTGATCGCGAGGTAACTTCCGATGCCTTCAGTCGCGCTTCGTCGCTCGTCTTCAACACCGATCTGGGCTCGGTGTTTGGCTTGTCTGGCCATGGCCGGGCTCCTCGCCCCTGGGCTCGCCGCCGCCCAGCTCACCGAAGAGGAGACCGTCCGGCGCGCCCTGGCGAGGCCCGAGGTGCGCGACCTCGTCGAGGGAGACGTCGACGCCGCCCGGGGCGAGGCGATCCGCGCAGGGCTCTGGCCCAACCCGGTCCTCTCGTACTCGCGGGAGCAGACCAGGGGAGGGCCGACGGCCGCACAGGATGACCTCGCGCTGTTCACGCAGACCTTCGACCTCTCCGGCAAGCGAGGGCTGCGCGGCGACGCTGCTGGGCGGCGCGTGGAGGCCACCCGGGCCCGCGGCACCTCGACGCGGCTCGCGCTCGAGGCCGAGGTCCGGGTCCGGTTCCACGAACTGCTCGCGGCCGAACGGCGCGTCTCGGCCACGGCCGAGGCCCTCGGACGGGTCCAGGTGCTGGCGACGACCGTGGGGCAGCGCCAGGCGGCTGGAGACGTCTCCGGCTACGACCGCGGCCGGCTCGAGCGCGAGCGCGCCAGCATCGCCGCTCGTGCGTCGGTCGAGTCGGCGGGGCTGGCCCGCGCCCAGGCCCGCCTCGCTGGCCTGCTCGGTGGCCAGGAGGTTCCCACCGTGACTGGCGAGCTGCTCCCCGAAGGTGCGCCGGTGGCCCTCGACGCGGTGGCCAGTCGGGTCACCGCGCGCCCGGACCTCCGCGCGCTCGCCGAGGAGGCCGAGGCGGGAGCGCTCGACGCCCGGGCGGGAGGCCGCGCCTGGATTCCCGAGCTGACGCTCCAGGGGGGCTACAAGGGGTCGGTCGCCCAGGACGAGCGGCTGAACGGCTTCGCGGTCGGGCTCTCCCTTCCTTTCCCGCTCTTCGACCGAGGCCAGGACGAGGCCCTGCGGGGCGGCGGCCGTGCCCGCGCCGCCCGGGCCAGGCTGGTCCTCGAGACCGACGCGGCGACCGCCGAGGCCCGGGGCCTCCACGCCCAGGCCACCGGCCTCGTCGAGGCGGCACGTCGCTTCCGCACCGACGCCGTGCAGACCTCGCGCCGGCTCATCACCACGGCCGATGCCGCCTACCGAGGCGGGGAGCTCGGCATCCTCGAGCTCGTCGACGCCCACCGGGGCGCCCTGGACGCCGAGCTGCAGGCCCTGGACCTGGAGCTGGCCGCGCGCCGCGCGCGCATCGATCTCGATCTCGCCACCGGAGGAGCCACCCGATGAACCGTCTCTACTTCGCCGCGATCGCGGCGCTGCTCGTCACGGCCTGCCGGCCGGGTGACAAGAGCGATCAGGCCGCCGGCGGGCACGACGACCTCGCGCCGCTCTCCTTCACGCACTTCGAGGGGAAGACGCAGATCTTCGTCGAGTTCGAGCCGTTCGTCGCCGGCAAGGAGGGGCGGATGGCTGCCCACTTCACCCGGGTCTCGGACTGGAAGCCGCTCACCGAGGGCAAGGTGGTGGCGAGCCTCTCCGGCGGATCTACGGAGGAGCGGTTCGAGGTGGCCGGCCCGTCCTCGCCCGGCATCTTCCGGCCCAAGCCGAAGCCCGGGGCGGCCGGCAAGCGGCGGCTCGCCATCTCCGTGACCACCGCCGAGGGGACCGACGTGCACGACCTCGGCGAGGTCACGGTCCACCCGACCGAGGAGGCCGCGGCCCATGCCGCGGGCGAGGCGCCGGAGCAGGCGGGGCTGATCGCCTTCTTGATGGAGCAGCAGTGGAAGACCGAGTTCGGCATGGCCCTGGCCGCCGAGAAGCCGCTCCGGGGGTCGGTGGCCGCCAACGGCTCGATCCGCCCGAGGTCCGACGGCGAGGCCCATGTCACGGCCCCCGTGGTGGGCCGCCTCGTCACCGCGGGCCCCTCCTTCCCGCGGGTCGGCATGGAGGTGCGCCGCGACCAGCTGCTGGCCGTCCTGGCGCCCAGGCTCGGTGTCGACGCCGACTCCGCGACACTGGAGCTGGCGGTGACGCGGGCCAGGCTGGCCCTGGAGCTGGCGAAGCAGGAGCGGGAGCGCGCCGAGGGGCTCTTCGCCCAGCAGGCTGTCGCGGAGCGGCGGGTCATCGAGGCTCGCAGCGCCGAGGCCCTCGCGGTCGAGGAGCACGCGGCGGCGACGCGCCGGCTGGCGCAGTTCCAGGGGACGCAGCGGGCCTCTGGCGGGGATGCCGCCGGGCGCGTCGAGCTCCGGGCGCCGGTCTCCGGAGTGATCGCCGCCGTGACGGCGGCGCCGGGGGCCTTCGTCCCGGAGGGGCAGGAGCTCTTCCACGTGGTCGACCTCGACCGGCTCTGGCTCGAGGTGCTGGTCCCGGAGGCCGACGTCGGGCGCATCGGCGCCCCCACGGGCGCGGCCTTCACCGTGGACGGCTACCCACAGTCCTTCGAGGTGGCGCCCGGGAAGGGCGCGGCCCCGGTCGCCTTCGGCGGCCTGGTCGATCCGCAGTCCCGCACCGTCCCGCTGGTCTTCGAGGTGCCGAACCCTGGCCGTGCCCTGCGGGCCGGGATGTACGCCCGGGTCCGCGTCTTCACCGGCCAGGCGAGGAAGGTGCTCGCCATCCCGGCCTCGGCGGTGGTGGATGACGGCAAGCAGGAGGTGGCCTACGTGCTCTCCTCCGGCGAGGCCTTCGAGCGGCGCCCGCTCAAGCTGGGCGTCCGGGACGGCGACCTGGTCGAGGTGCTGGAGGGGCTCGCCCCCGGTGATCGGGTCGTGAGCCGTGGCGCCTGGCAGGTGCGGCTGGCCGCGGCCGGCGGCGCGCTCCCCGCCCACGGCCACGTCCACTGAGGGGCCCCATGATCGACTCCGTCATCCGCTGGTCCTTGCAGAACCGGCTCTTCGTCCTCCTTGGCGCCGGCATCCTCCTGGCGCTGGGCACCTTCACGGCGCTGCGCATGCCGGTGGACGTCTTCCCCGACCTCACCGCGCCCACCGTCACGGTCATCACCGAGGCGCACGGCATGGCGCCCGAGGAGGCCGAGAGCCAGATCGCCTTCCCCATCGAGACCGCCCTGAACGGCGCCCCCGGCGTGCGGCGCGTCCGCTCGGCCGCGGCGACCGGCATCGCCATCGTCTGGGTCGAGTTCGACTGGGGCACCGACATCTACCAGGCGCGCCAGATCGTCTCGGAGAAGCTCCAGCTGGCCTCCGCCTCGCTGCCGCCCGGCGCCGACCGGCCCACCCTGGCGCCGGTCTCCTCCATCATGGGAGAGATCCTCTTCATCGCGCTCACCTCCGAGAAGCACGACGGGATGGAGCTGAAGACCGCCGCCGACTGGGTGCTGCGCAAGCGGCTGCTGGCCATCCCCGGCGTCTCCCAGGTCATCCCCACGGGCGGCGAGACCAAGCAGTACCAGGTGGTGCTCCGGCCCGAGCGGATGGGCGCCTACGGCATCGCGGTGGACGAGGTGGTGAAGGCGCTCCGGGAGACCAACGAGAACACCTCGGCCGGTTTCCTCCTGGAGGGCGGCCAGCAGTACCTCATCCACGGCATCGGCCGGGTGCGGCAGGTGGCCGACATCGGCGAGACCGTCGTGGCGGTGCGCGGGCGTGAGCCGGTGCTGGTGCGCCAGCTCGGCGAGGTCCGCATCGGGCCGGCCATCAAGATCGGCGAGGGCTCCCACGACGGGAAGCCGGCGGTGATCCTCGGCATCCAGAAGCAGCCGGGCGCCAACACGCTGGAGCTGACCCGCCGCCTCGACGCCGCGCTCGACGAGATCCAGGCCGGCCTCCCGAAGGGCATGGAGATCGACCGGAACATCTTCCGGCAGTCGGACTTCATCGAGGTGGCCATCCGCAACGTCCTCGGCTCGCTCCGCGACGGCGCGCTGCTGGTGATCCTGATCGTGCTCGCCTTCCTGGCGAGCGGCCGCGCCACCGCCATCACGGTGCTGGCCATCCCGCTCTCCCTGGTCACCGCCGTGCTGGCGATGAAGTTCCTGGGTGCCACCATCAACACCATGACGCTGGGCGGCATGGCCATCGCCGTCGGCGCCCTGGTGGACGACGCCATCATCGACGTCGAGAACGTCGCCCGGCGCCTTCGCGAGAATGGCCGGAAGCCGGAGTCGGAGCGGCGGGCCTCCCTGGTGGTGGTCTTCGAGGCGTCGAAGGAGATCCGCAGCTCCATCGTCTACGCCACCATCATCATCGTCCTGGTCTTCCTGCCGCTCTTCTTCCTGACCGGCGTGGAGGGGCGGCTCCTGGCGCCGCTCGGCTTCGCCTACGTGGTCTCGCTGGCCGCCTCGCTGGTGGTGGCGCTCACGGTGACGCCGGCGCTCTGCTCCGTGCTCCTGCCCGGCTCCAGGGCCGTGCGCGAGGACCGCGAGGGGTTCCTGGTCCACTGGCTGAAGGTGAAGTACCAGCCGGTGCTGGCGGCCGTCATCGACCGGCACTGGGTGGTCCTGGGCGGGTCGGTGGCCCTGCTCGTCGTGGCCGGCGTCGGGTTCGGCCTGGCCGGCCGGGCCTTCCTGCCGGACTTCAACGAGGGGACGCTGACCCTGTCGGCGGTGACGCTCCCCGGCACTTCGCTGGGCGAGTCCGACAAGATGGGCCGTCTCATCGAGGAGACCCTGCTCACCCACCCGGAGGTGGTCGCCACGGCCCGGCGCACCGGGCGGGCCGAGCTCGACGAGCACGCCCAGGACGTCAACTCGGCCGAGATCGACGTCGGCCTGAAGATGCAGAAGCGCTCCAAGGAGGCCTTCCTGGCGGCGCTGCGCAGCGATCTCTCGCGCATCCCCGGCATGGCCATCACCATCGGCCAGCCGATCTCCCACCGCATCGACCACATGCTCTCCGGCACCCGCGCCAGCGTGGCGGTGAAGGTCTTCGGCGACGACCTCGTCGAGCTGCGGCGACTCGGGGAGCTGGTGCGCGGCGTCATGGCCGGCGTACCGGGCGTGGTGGACCTCTCGCTCGAGCAGCAGTCGGACATTCCCATCCTCACCATCCGCTTCGACCGCCCCGCCATCGCCCGCCACGGGCTGCGCATCCAGCAGGTGGCCGAGGCGATCGAGACGGCCTTCCAGGGCTCGGTGGCCTCGAGGGTGCTGGAGGGGCAGGCCGCCTTCGACCTGGTGGTCCGCTACGACCGCTCGGCCTTGACCGACCTCGAGGCGGTCCGCGGCACGCTCATCACCACCCCCGGCGGCGCGCGCATCCCGCTCCACGCCCTGGCCGAGCTCCGCAAGGACCGCAGCCCGAACGCCGTCTCTCGCGAGAACGTCCAGCGCAAGGTGGTGGTCATGTGCAACACCTCGGGGCGCGACCTCGGCAGCGTCGTGGAGGAGATCCGCACCCGGGTCGCGGCCACCGTGCCGATGCCCCCGGGCTACCGCGTCGACTACGGCGGCCAGTTCGAGAGCGCCGAGCAGGCCTCCCGGACGCTCCTCCTCCTCGGCATCGCCGTGATCCTGGGCATCTACGGCGTGCTCTTCGTGGCGCTCGACTCCGGCCGGGACGCCCTGGTGGTGATGGTCAACCTGCCGCTCGCCCTTGCTGGCGGCGTGGCCGGCGTCTGGATCTCCGGCGGCGTCCTCTCGGTCGCCTCGATCATCGGCTTCATCACGCTCTTCGGCATCGCCACCCGGAACGGGTTGATGATGATCTCCCACGTGCACCACCTGGTGGAGCACGAGGGGGTGACCGAGCCGAGGGAGGCCGTGGTCCGGGGCGCCCTGGAGCGGCTCTCGCCCATCCTGATGACGGCGCTCGCCACCGGCCTGGGACTGGTCCCGCTGGCCCTCTCCGGCGGCAGCGCCGGCAGCGAGATCGAGACCCCCATGGCCATCGTCATCCTCTGCGGCCTGCTCACCGCCACGGCCCTCAACATGCTGGTGGTGCCGGCGCTCTACCTGCGCTACGGCGGGGTGAAGGAGCGGATCGCCAGGCTCGCGCAGAGCGGGGTGGCGACGTAGGTGGGCCTGGAGGGCGAGGTCAGCGGCCGAAGACGACCGAGAGGCGCCGCACCAGCTCGTCGCGGACGTCGCGGAAGGACTGGAGCTTCTGCGCGTCGCTCAGGCCGGCCCCGCCCGGATCCGGCAGCCCCCAGTGGATGCGCCGGGCCTTGCCGAGGAAGACCGGGCACTCCTCCTCGGCGCAGAGGGTGATGACCACCTCGACGTCCCCGGGCGGGATGGTCTCCACGCTCTTGGAGAAGTGGCCGCGGAGGTCGATGCCGAGCTCGTCGAGCGCCTGGATGGCGAGCGGGTTGACGTGCGACGGCTTGGAGCCGGCCGAGGAGATCTTGACGCCGGCCGGCGCCAGCGAGCGGGCCACCCCCTCCGCCATCTGGCTGCGCGCCGAGTTGGCGACGCAGAGGAAGAGGAGGTGCCTGGGCGCGAGCCGCTTCAACTCGGCGGCCTCGGACTGCCAGGAGAGGGGGAACCAGCGATCACGCAGCCGCAGCGAGACGTTGACCAGGCCGATGAGCACCGGCACCTCAACCAGCGGCCCGATCACCGCGGCGAAGGCGGCGCCGTGGTTCATGCCGAAGGTGGCGACGGCGACGGCGATGGCCAGCTCGAAGTTGTTGGACGACGCCGTGAACGACAGGGTCGCGGTCTGGCCGTAGCTGGCCCCAAGCCTCCGGCTCATGAAGAACGAGACGAAGAACATCACCACGAAGTAGATGAGCAGCGGGATGGCGATGCGCACCACGTCGAAGGGGAGCTGGACGATGGTGTCGCCCTTCAACGAGAACATCACCACGATGGTGAAGAGCAGGGCGATGAGGGTGATGGGCGAG
>JANMRY010000025.1:0-1725 GCA_031388695.1 Anaeromyxobacter sp.
CCCGTCGGCGCCGCCGCGGCCCCGGCGGATCGGGTCCGCTTCGGCCGCTGTGCTGCGCCGCGCCACGAGGTCCTGATCGGCCTGCGTCGCGCGGCCAGGGTACGAAGGTGGGCGGCTTGGCTGCGCCGCCAGGGGATCGACGGCGCGCCGGGCGGTCCTTTGCTCCTGGGCGCTGCTCGCAGGCGGCCTCGCGGCCCGACCGCCGGGCCATGCGGCAGCGGCGCCTGCGCTATGCCGCCGAACCGCCGGGCCCTCACGGCACGGCGCGCCGTCGGTTCGGCGTCCAATAGCCCAGGCGCCGGCAGGGCGGGGCTGGCCCGCAAAGGCACACTCGCCGAGCACGCCCGCGGGCGACCCATGCCGGCGCGCTCCGTATCAGCACCGCCCGCGCGACGAGGCCCTGGAGCACTGTCCGCGCGCAGGCCGTGTGACGGAGCGGGAAAGCCTGCCGCCCGCCGGCGCCGCCGGGCGGAATGGCGCGCCGAACCGACGGCCTCGGCAATCGCGGCCAGCACGGCAGAGGAGATCTCGGTCCGGCCAGTCCTCTTCCGCGAGACGCGCTGGCGATCACGGATCATGAACTCTCCTTTGGGTGGCGCGCCGCCCCGCGGCCGGCGGTGGCACCAATGAAGCGGCCCGGCCACCTCGCGGTGACCGGGCCTCCTCATCAGCGCTGCCGTCGGGCGGCTACTTCTTGCCCGGCTTGAGCTCGTCGACGATCCGCTGCGCCCCGTAGATCTTCGCCAGCGCCTCGACCAGGGCCGAGGAGTGGACCGACACGGCGCGGTTCACGGCCGGGTCGAAGCCGTAGTCACCGCCGAGCGACTGGATGTTGCCGTCGAAGACCAGGCCGACCACCTCGCCCCTGGCGTTGACCACCGGCGAGCCGGAGTTGCCGCCGATGATGTCGTTGCTGGTCGCCATGTTGAAGGGGGTCTTCGGGTCGAGCCTCCCCTTGGCGTCGAGCCAGCTCTTCGGCAGCGCGTAGGGCTCGCGGCCGGTGGCCCGGTCGAAGGCGCCGCCCATGGTGGTCAGCGGGCTCACCTGCTTGCCGTTCTCCTCGTAGCCCTGCACCGAGCCGAAGGAGAGGCGGGGCGTGAAGGTGGCGTCGGGGTAGGCGCTGGTCCCCTCGATGGCGAAGTGGGCCTGGGCGATCAGCTCCTGGTTCTTCACCAGCACCGGCTGGATGGTGTCCTCGTAGAGCTTGCGGGCGGCGCGGCCGTCCTCGTCGATGAGCCGGGCGAAGGCGATCAGGGTGTCGGTCCTGGCCGCCTCGTCGAGCGCCGCCTGGCCGCCCTCCCAGAGCTTCATGCGGGTGGCCACGTCGGCCAGCGTGCTGCCCCTGACCAGCGCCTCGGCCAGCTCGGCCGGGGACCGCTGGCCGAGCACCTTCTTGACGAACGGGTCGTCGGTGCCGAGCTTCTCGCGCATCTTGGTGACGGCGTGGGTGAGCTGGAAGACCTCGAACTCGGGGTGGACCGGGGCAGGCGAGAAGAGCCCCTGGGTCAGTGCCGGCAGGGCGGCGTCGCCATACTCGCGGAGCCGCTCGGCGTTCGGCTTCTGCCGCTCGGCGGCGGCGCGGACCAGCGTGCGGGCCACCGGGAGCAGCTCGCCGGCGCGGAGCCCCTCCTTGTACTCCATCTGGCGGCGGTGCTTCTTGCTCGCGGCGACCGCCCTGGCCACCTCGTCGAAGGCCGGCAGGTACTTCGTGGCCAGCTCCGGATC